>DASSKC010000125.1:0-4861 GCA_035690885.1 Oleiagrimonas sp.
GCTTCCCCGAAAACATCCGGTGACGGTATCTCCCTCACCGGTGATATCCAACGTACAAGGAGCGGCGGAAGCCGCGATTCGTTACTGCCGCAAGGCAACAACCGCGCGGGCACGCCCCATCGCGGCTTCCGCCGCTCCTACAGATAAATGTGGCGAATCGGCTTGACAAAACGAATTACAAGCGTAATCTTTTGCTTGAACCAATTACACATGTAATCCAATGATCCGCATCAGTGAAGCCGAAAGCCGTGTCATGCAAGTGCTGTGGCAGCACGCCCCGCTCGACGCCGAAGCCATCATCCGGGCCCTGGCCGAGCACAACGACTGGCACGAAAAAACCGTCAAGACCCTGCTCAACCGCCTGCTGCGCAAGGGCGCCATCCACGCCGAACGTGATGGCCGACGCTACCTCTACTCGCCACTGCTCGAACGCGACGACTGGCAAGCCGAGGAAAGCCGCAACCTGCTCGAGCGCGCCTTCGACGGCCGCCTGGCACCGATGCTGGCGCACTTCACCCGGCACGAGAAGCTCGACGAGCAGGACCTGCGTGAACTGCGCCGACTGGTCGAGGCCATCGAACGCCAACATGACGACGACAAGGAGTCCCCATGAACACCCTGGCCATGTCCCTGCTGTTTGCCTGCGTCGGCGTGATGCTGGCGTGGTTGCTGCGCCGCCCCGCGCGCCGGCTGGCTGGCGCCGGTCCGGCATTCTGCGTGTGGGCGTTGCCGCCGCTGCTGGCCGTCGCGGCGTGGCTGCCCGCATGGCACACCGCAGCGCTACACGAGCTCGCACCAGTGCTGGTGCTGCCGCAATTGCTGATCGAACCGCCGTTGCATGCGGTGTCGACCGGACCCGCGATGGACCTCGTGTACGTCCTGTTCTATCTGTGGCTGATCGGATGCGGCGCCATGGTCACGCGGCTCGCCCTGCACTGCCTGCATATCGCACGCCGGTCGCAACCATTGCCCGACGCGATCCGGACGGCCATCCGGCCATACACGGAGCATCTGGATTTTCGTTCCATCCGTCTGCATCCGGCCGGTCCCGCCGTGTGCTGGCTGCCGGGTTGCCGCTTGCTGCTGCCGGCAGACCTGCTGCAACGCTTCAATGACGAACAGCGCGCTCAGGTGATGGCGCACGAATGCATGCATCTGGCGCGACGCGATCCCGCGTGGAGCCTGATCGCCGAGCTGATGCTGGCCGCGCTGTGGTTTTTCCCGCCGGCCTGGATCGCCATGAGTCGCTTTCGCCTGGATCAGGAACTGGCCTGCGACGCCGCGATCGTCAATCGCACACCTCGGCATGCCGCCCGCTATGCGCGCGCGCTGCTGTCAGGTGCCACCACGTCGCGCACGCTGGCGGCGACCACTCCCTGGCTGACCCAGTCGCAACTGAAGGAACGCCTGACCATGATCCAGTCCCACTCCCGCTCCCCACGCAAACGCGGTGCCGGCTATGCGGCGCTGATCACCCTGCTGGCCGGTACGGCGCTGGCCGCGCATGCGGCAATGCCGGCACCGTCATCGACCGCGCACAGCGCGATGCAATCCCCCGCTGAAGCCAGCTCCGCCCGCGTGATCATGTCCTACCGCCTGCGGCACCCGCCACGCTATCCCGCCGAGGCGGTAAAAAACCACGAGGAAGGCATCGTCGTGCTGAAGGTGCTGGTCGACCCGAGCGGGAAACCGGTGAAGACACTGGTTGAAGCCAAGGCCACCCACGCATCGCAAGCCTTGATCGACGCCGCCAAGGCCGCCGTGGCGGACTGGAAATTCAACCCCATGAAGGTCGACGGCAAGGCCGTCAAAGGCTGGGCTCGCATTCCCATCAAGTTCAAGATTCCCGCAAAAGCGCAAAGCTCCGGAAACGCGTCCACGCACGTGATCATGGCGACGCGTGCGCGCCACCCGTCAGTCTACCCACCCGCGGCAATCAAGAACCACGAGGAGGGCACGGTCGTCTTGAAGATCCACGTGAGTGCGCAAGGCGAGCCGACCAAAGTCATTGTCGATAAAGACGCCACACACGCATCGCAGACCCTGATCACCGCCGCCGTCAAGGCCGCCAAACAGTGGCGCTACAATCCAGGGCGCGTGGATGGCAAGGCCGAGGCCGGCTGGGCACGCGTCCCGGTGACATTCAAGATTCCCGAGCAAGACACAACCAAACAAGCGACCACGAGTGCCTCAGGCAAACACTGAAAACTTCCATCCAAGTCGTTGATTTGTTAACCTCGGCATGAATTTTCATGCCGAGGTTGCTTCATGTCACGGCTTTGCTTCGGGCGCCTGTTGCGCCGGCTTGCGCCAATGGCTGCCACGCTGCTGCTGGTCGCCTGCTCCAGCAACCCGCCGCGCCAGACGACCCATCGTCCCGCGCCCGGCACGCCGGTCGACGACACGGTCCAATTGCCACCGGAGGTGGCCGCCGAGGCCAACAACGTGTTGTTCCACGCCATCAACCTGATCGGCACGCCCTACCAATGGGGCGGCAACACGCCGAACACGGGGTTCGATTGCAGCGGTCTGGTCGACTACGTGTATCACAAGGCCATCCACCTGGACCTGCCGCGCACCTCGCACGCGATGAGCGAAGTGGATGCGCCCAAAATCGACGAGGTCGACCGGCTCGCCAGCGGCGACCTGCTGTTCTTCCGCACCTCCGGCAGCAGCCGCATCAGCCACGTCGCCATCTACGTCGGCAACGGCCGCTTCGTGCACGCACCCAACAGCGGCGGCGTGGTGCGCCTGGACTACATCACCAACCCGTACTGGAGCCGGCATTTCGCCTACGCCAAGCGCGTTCTGGAACGGTAGGAGCGGCGGCAGCCGCGATTCGATCATGCCGCAAGGCAACAACCATGCGGGCACGCCCCATCGCGGCTGCCGCCGCTCCTACCGCTGTTTTGAATCGATAAGGACGGATTGTTCGAGGCGCCACGCGGTCATGCGTGATCTTGCTCGCCATCCGCATGCACATGACCGTGCTCGATCTCTTTCGGGCTCGCCTCGCGCACGTCGATCAGCTCGATGTCGAAGCTCAGCGTCTTGCCGGCCATCGGATGATTGGTGTCGACGTCGATCGTGGTCATGCCGACCTTGTGCACCGTCACCGCGCGCTGGCCACCTTCCTTGAGCGTCAGCACCGTGGTCTGACCGGGTTTGAGTTTCTTGCCGTTGATGAAGTACTTCTTCGGCACGCGCTGGATGGCGTTGTCGCGACGCTCGCCATAGGCATCATCCGGACCCAGCTCGACCTGGAACTTGTCGCCGGCATCATGGCCGTCGATGGCCGCTTCCAGGCCCTTGATCAACTGGCCGCGTCCCAGCAGCATCTGCATCGGCTCGCTTTCGCGCGAGCTTTCCACGGCCTTGCCATCAGTGCTGAGGTCGTAATGCAGGGTGACGACGGTGTCGGTTGCCGCTTTCATGTGCTTGTGCCCGATATCTGAAAGCAACGAATGATAGCCGCGAGCGCAGGCAGCGTCACGAGTCGGTGCCAGCGGCGCGTCGCAAGCATCATGAGCCTCCCATGATGCTCGATGCCGCACAGTGCTAAAATAAGCAGCTATCAACAATGCAATGCGCCGAATGCTCGGTCGCATACCGAGGTTCCCTGCATGCCATCCCCCACTCCCGCATCCCGTCCGGCGTCGACCGACCCGGCGACGGTCGACTTTGCTTCGCTGAACCTGGCCCCGGCCGTGCAGCGCGTATTGGCCGACGTCGGCTACGAAACACCCTCGCCGATCCAGGCCGCCACCATCCCGCCGCTGCTCGAAGGCCGCGACGTGCTGGGCCAGGCGCAAACCGGTACCGGCAAGACCGCCGCCTTCGCCCTGCCCCTGCTGTCGCGCCTGGAACCGGCAGCCGGCAAGCCGCAAGCACTGGTGCTGGCACCCACGCGCGAGCTGGCCATCCAGGTTGCCGAAGCGTTCCAGACCTACGCCGCGCACATCCCCGGCTTTCGCGTCCTGCCGATCTACGGCGGCACCGGCTACGGCCCGCAGCTGCACGGCCTGCGCCGCGGCGTACACGTCGTGGTCGGCACCCCCGGCCGCATCATGGACCACATGAGCAAGGGCACGCTGGACCTGTCCGCGCTGCGCTTCGTGGTCCTCGACGAGGCCGACGAAATGCTGCGCATGGGCTTTGCCGAAGCCGTCGACACCATTCTGCAAGGCGCGCCAAAGCAGCGCCAGACCGCCCTGTTTTCGGCCACCATGCCCAAGCAGATCCGGCGCGTCGCCCAGCAACACCTGAGCGACCCGGTGGAAGTGTCAATCGCCGCCAAGACCAGCACCGCCGCCAAGATCCACCAACGCTTCTGGCGCGTCAGCGGCCTGCACAAGCTCGATGCCCTGACACGCATCCTCGAAGCCGAACCGTTCGACGCCATGATCGTGTTCGCGCGCACCCGCCAGGCCACCGAAACCCTGGCCGAGAAGCTCCAGGCCCGCGGCTTCACCGCCGCGCCCATCCACGGCGACATCGCGCAAAACCAGCGCGAGCGCCTGATCAAGCAACTGCGCGACAGCAAGCTCGACATCCTCGTCGCCACCGACGTCGCCGCTCGCGGACTGGACGTCGAGCGCATCAGCCACGTCATCAACTACGACATTCCCTACGACACCGAGTCCTACGTGCACCGCATCGGCCGCACCGGCCGTGCCGGCCGCGAAGGCGAAGCCATCATGTTCGTCAGCCCGCGCGAACAAGGCATGCTGCGCGCCATCGAACGCGCCACGCGGCAAAAAGTCGAACCGATGGAATTGCCGAGCACGGCCATCGTCAACGACCGCCGCATCGAGCGCTTCATCAGCCGCATCGACGAAGCCCTGACCGCCGACGACCTGCC
>DASSKC010000126.1:0-18780 GCA_035690885.1 Oleiagrimonas sp.
TCATTCGGTGAAGCCGGGCGACAACTTTTTCAAATACGCCAACGGCAATTGGCTGAAGCACGCGAAAATTCCGCCGGATCGCTCCAGCGTCGGCGTCTTCTACACGATCTTCAAGCGTACCCAGGAGCGCACCGCCGACATCATCCGGCATGCCGGTGACGGTCATCCGGCAACGGGCAGCAATGCGGCGAAAATTGCCGCTTACTACGCTGCTTACATGGACACGAAGGCCATCGAAAAGCGTGGCCTGGGACCGCTCAAGCCGGAACTCGACGCGATCGCGTCCATCCGTTCACGCAATGATCTCGCCCGTGTGCTGGGCAGCCGCCTGCGCCAGGACGTGGACCCTGTCAACGCTACTGACTTTCACACGGAAAATCTTTTCGGGCTGTTCGTGGCCCAGGGCCTGACCGACCCGTCGCACAACATCGCCTACCTGCTGCAGGGCGGCCTGACCATGCCCAGCCGCGACTACTACCTCTCCGACAGCGACACCATGGAGAAGTACCGCGATGCGTTCGAGGACTACATCGAGGCAGTGCTCAAAGCCGCCGGCGTCAACAACGCCGACGAGGCCGCCGACCGTGTCTACGACCTGGAAATGAAGATCGCCAAGGCCCAGGAAAGCCTGGTCGACAGCCAGGACGTGCACAAAGCCAACAACCTCTGGACACTGGCCGATTTCAGCGACAAGGCACCCGGCTTGAACTGGAAGGCCTACTTCAAGGCCGCCGGCCTGTCCGACCAGAAAGTCATCGACGCATGGCAGCCATCGGCGATCACCAAGCTGTCCGCGCTGGTCGCCGACGCGCCGCTGCAAGCGTGGAAGGACCTGCTGGTCTTCCACACGCTGGACCACTACGCACCGCTGCTGCCGAAGAAGTTCGCCGACCTGTCGTTCAAGTTCCACGCGCACACCCTGGCCGGCGTGCCGAAACAGCAACCGCGCAGCAAGCGCGCCGTCGCCGCGACCGGTCGCGCGCTGGGCTTCGCGGTCGGCAAGGTGTACGTCGACAAGCACTTCCCGGCATCGGACAAGCGCAAGGTCAAGCACCTGGTCGACAACCTGCTGGCTGCCTTCGATTCACGCCTGGACACGCTCGACTGGATGACGCCGGCGACGCGCAAGAAGGCGCGCGCCAAACTGGAAGCCATCGAGGTCAAGGTCGGCTACCCGGAACACTGGCCATCATATGAAGGCCTGAAGATCACATCGGACGATCCGGTCACCAACGCCATCAACGTGGCCAAATTCGACTATCAGAAGCGCCTGGACGTGCTCGGCAAACCAGTCGACCGCGACCACTGGTGGATGACGCCGCAGCTGGTCAACGCCATCAACCTGCCGCTGGAAAACGAGCTGCAGTTCCCGGCCGGCATCCTGCAACCGCCCTTCTTCAACGCCAAGGCGGACGCCGCCCACAACTATGGCGCCATCGGTGCCGTCATCGGCCACGAAATCAGCCACGACTTCGACAACCTGGGCTCGCAATTCAACGCCCAGGGCAAGCTGAAAAACTGGTGGACGCCGGCCGACAAGAAGCACTTCAAGCAGACCACCGCACAACTGGTCGAGCAGTACAGCCAGTACGAGGCGCTGCCCGGCCTGTACGTCAACGGCAAGCAGACGCTGGGCGAAAACATCGCCGACATCTCCGGCCTGACCATCGCCTACGTGGCCTACCACAAGTCGCTCGACGGCAAGCCGGCACCGGTCATCAACGGCCTGACCGGCGACCAGCGCTTCTTCCTGTCTTTCGCCCAGACCTGGCAGTCGAAAATGCGCCCGGCCGCCATGCGCCAAAGCATCAAGACCAACGTGCACGCGCCCGGCCGCTTCCGTGCCGAAACCGTGCGCAACATGGATGCCTGGTACAAGGCCTTCGACATCCAGCCTGGCACCAAGCTGTACCTGAAGCCCGATCAGCGCGTGCAGATCTGGTAACACTCCACGGAGCCTTCGCGCTCTGCATCAAGCCTCGCCCGGCAGTCCCGGGCGAGGCTTTACTTTCAGACGACATGGGCGTCAGCTTTCAACGGTGTCCCGCCATGGTGCCATCTTTGCCAGCGCGTCGGGGTGCTGCTTGCGGATCACGCAAAACGCATTGCCCGACGGGTCCTCCATCACTTCCCATGTCTTGACGCGATACTTGCGCCGTGCGCCGGCCGCCTGCATGCGCGCGGCTTCCCTGACCACCGAATCGGTCTCGAAATCCAGATGCACCCCGGGATCGCGCTCGACCTTCTGCAGCAATACATCCGGATCGCCCGGCCGCGCCCTCAGCGTGACATAGCGTTGCCCCTTTCGCGGCTTGCGCGGCATGGGTGCCCCGAAGGCTTCGGCCCAGAATGCGATGCACTCGTCGAAGTGGTCTTCAAGGCAATCAATGACCAGATTGGAAAGTCGGCTGCGGTGCATGGCAATCCTCGCGACATAACTTGTGAAACATATTTTGATGGTTACGAAACGTAGCGCTCGGAACGTAACCTGTCAATCGATTTATACTGGTTATCATGAAGAAGCAGATACCGGATACCACGTGGCTGGACCACATCGAAATCGTCGGCGGCCACCCTGCCGTGGATTTCATCAACACCGTGCACTCGTACACGGACCCGGCGCCGCGCGACTATCTGCAAAGCACCGATCACGTGCTTGGTTGGCACCTGCACCAGGCCCTGATCAATGCCCAGTCGGCACGCCGCCTCGCCAGCCTGTCGTCGGCAAAACGCGACAAGCTGCTGACTGACTCGCTGGCGCTTCGCGCCACGCTGTACGCCGTTTTCAAAGGGCACGTCGACAGTGAGCCAGACGCGCTCGCCCTCGTCCGGCTCAATCGCGAGCTGCAAACACTTGCGCGCTGGCGAACCCTCGACGCCGATGCGGACGGCTTCGTCTGGCACTGTCACGTCACGCCAGAACATCCGCACAGTCTGCTTGGCCCGGTGGTTTTCGCCGCCGCCGAACTGTTGCGTTCCAGGGAGCTGAAACGCCTCAAAGTGTGCCCCGGCGACGATTGCGGCTGGCTGTTCCTCGACCACTCGCGCAATGGCAGTCGCACCTGGTGCAGCATGAAAACCTGCGGCAACATTGCCAAGCAACGCCGGCATCGCACACGACAAGCACATGCAGATTGATCGCCTCGACCACCTGGTCCTCACGGTACGTGACATCGACGCCAGCGTGGCGTTCTACACGCGGGTACTGGGCATGCGCGCCATCACGTTCGGCGACCACCGTCGCGCGCTGGCGTTCGGCCGGCAGAAGATCAACTTGCATCCCGCCGACGCACCGCTGAAGCCGCACGCACAACACCCGACCCGCGGCTCGGCCGACCTGTGCCTGATCACGTCGACGCCCATCGCCAACGTCATCACCGAGCTGCAGCAAGCCGGCGTTGTCATCGAACAAGGCCCGGTACCGCGCACCGGCGCGCTTGGTGCCATCACCTCGGTGTACTTTCGCGATCCGGACGGCAACCTGATCGAGGTATCACGCTACGCCGCGAGTCAGGACTGAGCGTCGCGACCCAACGCGCAATCACGAATCCCGGGTCGGCAACCATCCGGCCAGTACGGCCTCCAGCACTTTGTCGATGAATGCATCCGGCGCGGTGTCCGATGGCTCCCTGCCCAGGATTTCAGCCATGTAGGCGCGCTGGAAGCAGGCACCGAGAATGGCAGCGGCAACGGATTCGGTGTCTGCATCGGCATCGAGCCGGCCTGATTGCTGTTCCGCGCGAAGGTACGCGGCAAACAGTTCGTTGGCTTTGTGCGGACCGATGTTCTTTTCGCGCAATACCTCGCGCTGGCGGTCGAGCAATGCCGGTTCGGACACGATCGACGCGCCAAGCGGGATGGACTGCCGATAAAACGCCAGCGCCGTCTGCGCCATTTCGCGCAGATTGCCCTGCACCGTGCCCGACCCGGCGCGTCCGGGAAACTCGATGAGCTGCCGAATGAAGGTCGGCAGACGTTCGCGCAGGATGCACAGGAACAAGTCTTCCTTGCCCTTGAAATGGTTGTAAAGCGAGCCTTCGGAGCAGTCGGCGGCACGCGCGATTTCCTTGGTGGTCGCACGCGCGAAGCCGTGGCTTCGGATCACTTGTTCGGCAGCCTCGAGTATGCGGTCGCGGGTATTCACATCACGCCTTCTTGCAAATGAGTGAGCACTCACTTACGGTGAGCGCGTACTCATTCATCATAATCGAGGAGAGGCCATGCTGTACCAGACCTTCCTGTTCCTGCACATCGTCGGCGTCGTGGCCTGGATGGGCGGCACCTTCACGCTAACGGTATTGAACCTGCGCTTGGCTCGCGAACCCTGCGCAGGGAGCGGCCAATACCTGACCCGCAATGGCGAGTTCCTGGGCCGCAGCGTGTTCGGCCCGGCGATAGCTCTCACCCTGATCGCCGGCATCGTGATGATCGGCCTGGCCGGCTGGATCACGCCCGCGTGGGTGATCTGGGGATTATGCGGCTTGTTCGCGTCCGGCTTCATCGGTGCGGTGTTTGCCAGCCGCGCGGCCAAGGCGTTGGCCAGACGCTTAGCCGATGGCGATACCGAATCACCGACCGTCCACTCGTTGCGTCGACGCCTGCTGCTGTATGCGTCGCTCGACCTGCTGATCCTGCTGTCCGTGGTCTGGGCGATGGTCTTCAAGCCGGCGTTGTAACCAAGGCGGCAACGCAGGTTGTAACGTCGGCTACGCTGCGACATGGGAAGATCCACACGTATCGCGACGAGGCCGAATTTGCTGCAGCGAGGGTCAGCACCAGAAAGCTATCGGTCTGAAAGCGCGGCTTCATGCAGTGCATCACGTGCCCACTGGTTAACGCTTTTTCCAGCCAACTCGGCAGCACGAATGGCCGCGGTGTGTTCGGCGGGATCCATGCGTAGTAGCAGCTTTCCGCTTGCCGGACGCTCCGGTTTCTGGCCAAGTTTCTCGCAGGCACTCAGGTAGTCGTTGACCGCCGCATGAAAGGCCCGCTCCAACTCGCTTACGCTGCGGCCATGAAAGCCGACAATGTCGCGCACTCCGGCAAGGTGGCCGACGAAGATACGGTCCTCGGGATCGAATTCGATGCGCGCGGCGTAGTTTTTGTAAGTCATCGTGTTCATGGAGTCACTCCGATACGAAGCAGGAAATCCCTCGCATCCTTGACGCGGTAACGCAGCGCTTCCTTACCCGGGTGCGGCCGGTGGAAAAACACCTTCATGCCGTCTTTCTCGAACATCACGGATGAGCCGGAGCCTTCGATGCGGTTGCAACCCAGTGCGACGAGCAGTGCTTCGATCCGGGACCAGTCCAGGTTGCCGTTGACCGGGTTCGCGAAAATGACGTCCAGTGTCTTTCGGTGCGCTCGATTCATGGGCAAATGATATCATGAAACGATATCGTTTGAGGTAATGAAAGCGGGTGAATGAAAGCGGGTAATGAAAGCGGGTCAGGTTCACATACAGACGTTTGAAACGCCCAGCAAGTCAACCTGACCCCGTTGCTCGAGCCGTCGAACGCCACAGGGAACGCGCGGCAAGCAACAACAATACCGCCGCACCGATGAGGCACGCGGCAAAACCATGCGGCACCGATTCCAGGGCGCCCACCACCAGCGGGCCGACGATCTGGCCAAGCGCGAACGCCGCGGTCATCAAGGCAATGAACGCGGTTGCGCCCCCGCCGCCGGTGCGGCGCGCCTCGCGCAGGCCCTGCATGGTGACGATCATGAACGTGCCACCTACCGCAACGGCCGCGACCAGGATGGCCGGCAAGCCTGGCCACAACACCGGCAACCCATCCCCCACCGCCATGCACACATAGCACAGCGCCCACAGCTTGCGGTCGTTGACATGCCCCAGCCAGCGCGCGGCAATCCACGTGGAAAGCGCGGCGGCCGTGCCGAACACCGGCCACGCCAGACCGAAAACCAACGGATTGTCGACATAGGCATGCGCCATGTCCGGCAGATAGGTCGCCGGCAGAATGTAGCCGATGCCGAGCACGGCGTAGCAAAGCAGCAAGCGCAATTTATCGCCATCCCAGCGGATGACGCGGATCGGCGTATGCGCCGTTTCGGCGGGCACCTGCGGCGAAGGGCGGAACAAACGCCATGATCCGGCCGTAACCAGCAACGACAGCACGCCGAACAATTCCCAGGTCGCATCCGAACCGAGCCCGGCATGCATCGTTCCCAGCACGATCAGCCCGGCCGCCGCGATGCCGGCGCCAACGCCGGCATAGACCACACCATTCATGTCCGTGCGGCCGATCGCGCCAAGTCGCGCCAACGACCACGCCGACACGTGCACCAGCACCCACGCGCTGGCGACCCCGGCCACCAGTCGCAAAAAAAGTTGCAGCCAGAGCCCATGGGTCAGTCCCATGGCAAAGGTCGTCACGGCCACCAACAGCAAGCCACCGCGTATGCCCCACGCGGTCGGCAAACGCGCGGCACACAGCGCGCCCAGCAAATAGCCCAGATAATTGGCCGCTGCCAACCAGCTCGCAGCGCGCAACGTGAGCCCGGCATCGGCTTCCATCACCGGCATGATGGGCGTGAACGCGAAGCGCCCTACCCCCATCGCCACCGCCAGTGCCACCAGCCCGCCCACGGCAACGACGCTGGCACCTGACGCATCAGTGCGCCTGCCATGCACGTGTGCCATCAAGCTCGATCCATGTACGGCTCGACCATGATTTCGACATTGCCGCGCAAGGCTCTGGAAATCATGCAGCGGCGCTCGGCCATCGACAGCAGATGCTCCAGCTTGCGTCTGTCGGCCGCACTCGTGCGCGGGTCCAGACGCAGCCGCGGTCGATGCGTGATGCGCTGGCATCTGTAACCACCACGTTGCATGTCGAGAACAAGCTCCGAATCCAGCGCAAGCTCAGCCACTTTCAACTCGGCACGCTCGATCATCGCGGCCAGCGTCATCAAATAGCAGCTGGCCGCGGCAGACAGAAGCATTTCATCGGGATTGGTACCGACCCCCGGGCCCTCCATCGAGGCGGGAATCGAGGCCCTGGTCTGCAAGGCACCGCAGTGTATCTCGGCCACCGCATTGCGCCCACCGGGCCAGTCACATGAAAAATGAAAAACTTGTTCGCTCATGCACGCCATTGTGCACCCGCTGATCGCCGCGCGTGCAGGCACTCAGCCCCCCCCTGCGTTTGGGTGACAAGTCCCTGGCCTTGTGCAATCCCCGCCGGAGCGGATGGAAACTTGCAGATCACCGATGCCGAAACGGCCAATCCGGCGCACGCCGCTCGAGAAGCCCGCTTCCAGCGTCACTGCAAACGTGAGGCAAAAGGAGGCAGGTTCATGTACAGACGTTTGAAATGGCCAAGCAAGTCAACCTGACCTCGTTTCTGCCCCATTCTTGTCCGCGCACTGGTCGAGCACCACGACCAGACCGACACCGAAACCACGCGCCTGGTGCCGCTGAAACGGATGTATTGGCGCACTTGATGACGGCGGCTCCAGGGGGCAAAAATCAACACATAGGTTGATTTTGCATAAATCAACCTGGAGGTTGTTCCGATGGACATCATCCGCACCCCCGGACACATGCGTGCCGCATTGCGCACCGCCCGCCTCCAACAAGGCCTGACACAGGCCGACGTGGCCCGGAAAATCGGCATCTCGCCGCAAGCCATGTCGCGCCAAAAAAATACCGAGCGCGCCTCCTTCGAGCGCGTCCACCGCCTGGCGACGGTGCTTGGGCTTGAAATCACCCTGCGGCCCAAGTCCGCCATCGCCGACCAAGCCAACCCCGTGCAGGAGTGGTAAGCCATGGCCCGTCGCATCAAGGCACTCGATATCTGGATGAACGGCCACCGCGTTGGCCAATGGGACCGTCACCGCACCGGCACCGAGCGCCTGACCTATGATCCGACATGGATGACCGCACCCTACGGCCGCCCGTTTTCGCTGTCATTGCCCTACTCGACGGGTCAAGCAGCGCGCGAAAGCGTGTCGATCCATGGTGACGCCGTGCAAATCCTGCCGGCCGGCCAAGCACCGGACGCGGCTGAAACCATCGACGCCCGCCCCCTGGACGAGACGGAAGTGGCGAAGTTGCTGCGCGATGCCTTCTCCACGGACCGATGGACCGCCGAAGAAACCGAAGCCTTCCGCCTGTCCATCGCCGGTGCGCGGTGCCAATGCGCACTATCGACCGCACGACATCCACCGCCGGCATTGGCTGGCGATGGCGAAAAAAGCCGGCTTGACGGACGCGGGAGAAATGATCGACGACCTCGTGCAACGCATGCCCGAGGCACTCCAGGATGTCTCGAACCGCCTGCCGGAGCGCTTTCCGGCCGCCATCTTCGACGCGGTGGCCGATGACATGCAACAGGCGGCCGACCGACTGGTCCGCGAACCGGACAGGTCCGGCTGAAGCAGATCGCCCTCCTTCCGCCCGGCAACTCGAACACCGACAACAACAAGCCGTTCACGCACGTGGAACGACCCATCGCTTACGGCAGGCTCCAATCCTCCAGCTGCAAGCCGGAGACACGCACGAACTCGCGTGTGTTGTTGGTCACCACAACCAGGCCACGGCTGCGGGCGTGCCCCGCGATCATCTGGTCGTAAGGCCCAATGGGCGTACCCTTGCGCGCCAAATCGGCGCGGATCTGTCCGCTGTGGCTGGCGGCCTCCACATCGTAATCGAGCACGCTGAGGCGGGCGGCCAGGCCTTCGACGATGCGCAAGTTGTCCTGTGGGTGTGCAGAGCGTTCTGCTCCGTACACCAGCTCCATCCAGGTCACGCTGCTGATGCACAGTTGATCGGCGAAACGCTTGAAGCGCTCACGCACCATCGCCGGCCGATTCTTGATCGTGAAGATGCAGATATTGGTATCGAGTAGATAACGCAACATCAAAACGCGTCCCGCTGCTGGTCGGCGGGCTGATCGCGATCGGTCATGAAATCCTCACTGACCGACGGGCCATCAAACCACACATCCCAGCTGTCATCAGCCGGAGTGATCAACCGCGAACGGCCCAACACCACGATATCCACCTTGCTCACGCCCTCGGGAAACGCCACGGCCTTGGGCAAGCGAACCGCCTGGCTGCGATTGCTGTAGAAGAGTTTGGTGTGATCCATGGCGGGCCTCCTCCATGACTTCGACTTGGATCAGTATGGGCTTGATCGAATGTATATGTCAATGGGATATACATTGCAAATCCGCCCTGCTCCCTTTCGCACTGAGCGAAACCCGCAGATGGACAAACGAAGCGCACCCGTCGATCACACCTCTTCTTCCAAACTCTGCCCGTTCTCGCGCAGCCACTGGCGCGCGCGCTCCATGGATGCGGTCTGCGCATGGACGATGCTCCAGAATCGCGGCGTGTGGTTGGCTTCGAGCAGGTGCGCCAACTCGTGAATCAGCACGTAGTCGATCACGAACATCGGTGCCTTGATCAGGCGCCAGTTGAAGCTGAGGTTGTCCTTGGGCGTGCATGATCCCCAGCGATAGCGGTTGTCGACGATTCTTGCTTGCCCGAAGGTCACGCCAAGATGTTTGGCGTGCAGCAGCACGCGCGGCAGGATCTTGTCCTGCGCGCGATCGATATACCACTGACGCAATACCTGCTTGCGCTGACTGGCGCGGGCTCGCGGGATATAGAAGCGATTGGCGAAGCGGATGGTGAAATCATCGCCATCCACCAGCTCGATCCGATACGAGCGGCCCAGATACAGCGCCGATTCGCCGCTGACCAGTTCCTTCCCGGGTGGGTGCGGCAACGGCTGGTATTTTTGCGCGTGATGCAGTTTCTCGTATATCCACAGGCGCCTGGATTCCACCACCCGGGCGAGCTTTTCCTCCGAGGTGTCCATGGGCGCATGAACCACCACGGTGCGGTCGCGCTCCACCGTGATCGTCACTTTTTTGCGGGCCGCGGATCGTCTTGTCGTGTACGCCAGATCCATCACGCATCAACCGGCATACAAGATGGTGTCATTCTTGCTTTCGGCCAGTTCCATCACGCGGCTGATGACGAGCTCACGCTTGGCCACCAGCTCGGGAACCCTGACAAATTCGGGCGCCAGCAAGACATTCTGCAGTTCGGCCTTGAGCTTGTTGCGGGCCGGAATGCTTTCCCAGAAGCCGGTCAGCTTGAGTTCGCGCTCCACCAGGTTGTAGACCCGTTGCGTCAGGTCCACCAGCACGGCAATGCGCTCGTCGGATTTGCCGTTGTAATCGGCACGCTCTTCCATCGCGGCAAAAAACTCCGTTCGAAACAACCGGAAGAACGGCATCTGCTTTTTGCGGTGCAAGCCATACGTCGGTTCCTTGCCGGCTTCGCGGATGCGCCGACGCAATTTTTCCAGTTCTTCGTAGATCTTGTCCCAGTTGTCGCGGAACTGCTCGAAGATAGCGGCCAGCGCTTCGGCAAACGAGGCTTGCAAGTCCGGATCGTCGTCCAGCTCGACGTCCAGATGGTGGCGGATGGCGTGCTCGACTTCCGCCGCCTTGGTCTTGTTGCGCTTGTGCTCGGCGATGCCGCGCTCGAAGTCTTCATCGAGAATCGAGATCGGCTTGATCTTCACGTCGATGCCCTGCGATTGCAGGTGCGCATCGGCGATGGCGCGCAGCTTGGGCGGGATGCCTTTCATGCTCAGACGGCCATCGCGGAAATGCTTGCCGGCAAGAACGTTGATTTCGGTCAACGCCTGATAATCGTGCATGTAATCCAGCGCCTGGCGCGCCGGGAACACCACGTTCAACGCCTTGGTCAGCCGCTTGAAGGCGAGAATGAAGGCAAAGCGGATGTCCTCGTCGTAGAACACATCGAAAAACGCATCGTGATCGGCCAGGTCCGTCAGGCCATGTTGCTTGAGCAACGCCATGATCGCCGCATGCGCGGCCTGAAGCTCACGCAGCTCCGCTTCGGGAAAACTCAGCGTGTCGGTGATTTCTTTCTGCTCGCGCTCGTCGTAGCTGTCGATGGCTTTTTTCAGGTGATGGCCGATGCCGACGTAATCGACCACGAAGCCCTTGTCCTTGGTTTCGCCGCCCACGCGGTTGACGCGCGCGATGGCCTGCAACAGATTGTGCGCCACCACCACCTTGTCCAGATACATCACCTGCTCCACCGGCGCGTCGAAGCCGGTCAGCAGCATGTTGTTGACGATCAGGATGCCGAGATTGCCATCCACATCCTCGTCGTGCGCGCCGAACGCCATCTTGAAGCGCTTGATGCTGGACTCGTGGCGAGCACGGTCGCTGTATTGCTTCAACTGCGGCAGATCGTTGTGATTTCCGGAGATGATCACGTCGCTCTGCAAAGCTGCCAGCCGCGCCAGATCCAGCCCGTTGGGGTTGGCCTGCTCCAGCTCCGCCAGTTTGGCCGCCAGCGCCGCGTCGATGTGCTTTTTGTAGCGCACGGCGGCCTCGCGCGAGGTGGCCACCACTTGCGCCTTGTAGCCGTTGGGGAACACATGGGTGAGGTAGTGCTCGACCATGTCGGCGGCCTTGGCCTCGATGGTCGATTCGGCCTCCAGGTAAGCCTGACGCGAGCCATGGCCGAGAATCTCCAGCCGCTCTTCCAGCTGGTAGTCGCTGAAGACATCCTGGAAGTCCGTGTCCATGGCCGTGCCGTCGGCTACTTCGGCATTGTGGGTACGGCCCTCGTAGATGATTTCCAGGGTCACGCCGTCGGCAATGGACTGGCGCATGGTGTACTTGTCGATGTACTCCCCGAACACGCGCTCGGTCTTGTCGATTGGCGTACCGGTGTAGCCGATCTTCGCGGCGTTGGGGATGGCGCGGTCAAGATTGGCCGCCAGCTTTTTGTACTGCGAGCGATGCGCCTCGTCGGTCATCACCAGAATGTTCGGACTGGTGTTGAGTTCGGGGAAGGTTTCGGCCAGCTCCGCATCCTGAAACTTGTGGATCATGGCCATCACCAGATCCGACGAGGTGGCCGCCAGCAGTTCCTTTAGCCGCTTGATGGAATCGGCCACCTTCACCGTAAAACCGATCGCCTGGCTGGTCTGGGTGAGCTGGCCCTGCAACTGGGTGCGGTCAGTGATGAACACGATCTTCCAGTTCGCCAACCGCGCGTGGCGATACATCTCGCGCACCATGAACATCATGGTCAGCGACTTGCCCGAGCCCTGCGTGTGCCAGATGATGCCGGAGCGCCCGCGCGGCGTGGTGCCTCCCATCAAGCGCTGCACCGCCAGCTTCACGGCGCGGAACTGCTGGTAGCGGCCCACGATCTTGATCGCCTGCCCGCGGTCGTCCACCGTGAACAAGGTAAACGTACGGATCAAATCGAGCAGGTTGCGCTGGTCCAGCATCCCTGCCACCAACCGCTGCTGGTCGTTGGGGCCGCTGGCGCCATGCTCCAGCTCATCGATGCTGCGCGGGAACGGATCCGCCCAGCGATAGAAGTACTTCTCGCTGTGCGTGCTGATGGTGCCGAACTTGGCCTGCTGCCGGCAAGTGGCGATAACGAACTGGTTGTACCAAAACAGCGGCGCACTGCCCTCGCCCTTGGCGCCACGCTGCTCGCTGTAGCGCAGCATCTGGTCGATGGCGCAGGCCAGCGCATCGTTGACCTTGGGCGACTTGCACTCGACCACCACGACCGGCAGGCCGTTCAAGAACAGCACGATGTCCGGGATGATGTGGTGCTCGGTGCCCAGAATGCGCAGTTTGAACTGGCACACGGCGGTGAAGTCGTTGTTGTCCGTTTGCTCGAAATTCACGAAGCGTACCGTGGGGCTTTTGTCGCCCGTGGCGCGGTTTTCGCTGACGCTGGTGCCCGCCAGCAACAGCTCGAACAGGTACCGGTTGTTTTCCAGCAAGCCCGTTGCCGGGAAGCTCGCGGTCAACTGCTTGACCACCTCGTCCGCCTGATCGGCTTCCAGCCACGGGTTGATGAGCTTGAGCTGGCGACGCAGCACCGGCTCCATCACCACCTCGGCAAAACTGGCCCGCTCCGTATCCGCCGGCATCTGTTTCTTGTCCGTCAGGTCGATGACGGACCAACCCAGTCCGCCGAGCTGCTCAAGGAACGGCTGCTCGACGTGATGGCGTTCGTCGAGCTTGATATGGGCGGGCGTGGGCTTGGTGCTCATGCGGTATCAAGATTCCGAATCGGGTTGAGAATCCGCGGGGCGATAATCAGCCGGCTCATCGTGGACAGACGCCTGGTGTGGCCATCGAGCCGAATCTGCCTCGATGCGTTGCGGTTTGCCGTCGTGCCAGATGACGGCGTACTGGCCCAGGCGGCGTTTGCGCTCGAGCGCCGCCGCAACGGACTTGCGCAGGCTGGCCTTGACCTGCACCGGGTCGCTGGCATGCTTTCTCATCGTTTCGACTCCTGTTGCAAGTGCTGATACCACATCCTGTCGGCCACTTCGACCACCCCATCACGGCTGGTGAACACCAGTGAATCCTCGCGCGGCTGATCGTTCATGTGACATTGTGCGTGGTGAACCACCGGTACGAAAGCCGTGAAAAGATTGCGCAGGCTGCGCGCAAAGCGGCGCTCGATGGCGTCGCGGGGAATGCTGTGGCCGCCATGGGCCACGCGTTCTGCCACACGCTGACGGGACAGGCTTACGTCCGGCAAGGCCAGATAAATCAGCTCGGTGCGCCAACCCTGGCGGTTCAGTCGATCCACCAAGCGCAAATAGGCACGCCCGGACAAAGTTGTCTCGAAACCAAAGTCCACGCGTGCGGCGATGCAGCGTTCGATCTCGGCCAGATACAAACGCGACGCGGCCAAAGTCTGGCTCTCGGGATGCAGCGGCGACAAGCCCGCGGCAATAAGGTCCGCATTGATGAAGTGCTCGCAACCCGCCACCTCGGGCAAATAATCAAGCGCGAAGGTCGTCTTGCCGGCGCCATTGGGCCCGGCAATGATCCAGCAGATCGGCTGATGGTGTGACGCGCCGCTCATGCGGTAGCGGCCTCCGCGTCCTGTTCGCCAAGTTGCTGCTCCAACGATTGCCGGACCAGGCCCATCACGTACGGCAGGTCCGCTTCATTGTCCAATCCCACCTCCACGCAACCGTTGCCCCAGCGTCCCATTTCCGTCACGTCGCGGCACAACTTGCGCGGATCATCGATATCCGTGAACGCCATGTTGAGCGTCAAGCGCAGCCGCCTGGCTTGCGGGATGACGTCCACGAAGTTTGTCTCCGCCTTGTACGCCACATAGAGCTTCAGAAACTCCTCGTACACGCACTCGTCGAGCGCGAGAACCTGGGTGCGAAAGCGATAGAACAGCTCGCGCACCGGGCCGCTGGCAAGATTGGGGTGATCTGCAATCGTGTACTCCGATGCCGGTTCCGCCTTCTTCTCGCGATACGCATCCAGCACGTCGCCGGCGATCGCAGGCACCTTCCAGATGTCCATGGCACGCTCGGCCAGGCGTGCCGCCCGCGCCTTGATCTGCTGTTCATTCCAGTCCGCACAGCTGCCCAGGCCTTCATTCAACTTCAGGGGGCTGTGCGCAAAGCCGCCCTCCATGTCGCGCTTGTCGGCAAACGGACGGTCGCTGTATTCCGAGTTGTAGCCGGTCAGCGTGAGGTTGCCCAGCGTATGCAGGTACTGCTCGTGCACCCGCGCCCAATCGTCGCCCAAAGACTGTATCCAGGCGGCGCTCGGGTTGTCGTTCTGCGGCATGATGTGCTCGATGGTGTAGTCCTGCACCATCACGCGCTCCTTGCGCCCGAAGTTCTCGAACCGGCGCAGCCAGTAGCTGCGGCGGTTGAATTTGTACAGGTTTCTGACCTGCAGTTGCCGGCGAAACTCGTCATCAGCCGGGAAGCGACGATAGGACGGCAACAGCAGGAACGATGCCTTGACGCTTTCCAGATACCGATCCTTCTTGAGCTTGCGGGAAAACGTGGCAAACGTCTGCCGCTGCGAGTTGGTCGGAATGTCGCAGATCACCCGCCGGAACACGTAGCTCTCGACCAGCAACAGGATGTCGACAAACTCGCCCTTGCCCAGCCGACCTTGCGCGTAATCGTGGTACACCTCCATCAACAGCGGGTAGCACACATCCGCGCGCAGTTCGCGGATATCCTGAAAAGCTCGCGCCAGCGCTTGATCCTTTTCGTTGCCCAGCGCCATGCAGCAGTAGTAGCGCGCAAATTCCAGCAACGCGGACAGCAGCGGTTCGTCGTCGCGGTCGCGCGAGTAAATCTTGAACTCGCTGTAAACATCATCCTTGCGGATGCGGTGGTTGCCCGTGTGGATGACGAGAAAGAAGCGCATGAACTCGTCGAAATGCTTGTTGTAATTCTCCGCGCCGAACAGGGTTTCCATCGGCCGCCAATAGTCTTCGTACAGGCGCGTCTGCGCCTCGTGCGGCAGCCCCATCAGCACGTAATTGCGGATCAGGTCGGCCTGGGTCAGCGCCTTGCCGGTGGAGTTCATGCTCTCGAAAATCATCTGCGGATTGTCGATGCCCTGCTGCAGGCGCACGTCGACGATCATCAGTTTCTGAATGCCGGTGTAGACCGCTTCCAGATCGGCGTTGGCCACCTTGCCGGCAAAGAACTCGTAGTTGTCCACGATGCGTCGGGATGCCTCCTCGGGTGCCGGCTTGCCATCCAACAGGGCCATCAACGTGTCCTTGTCGGTCTTGGTGAGCAGCATCTTGTAACGCCGCTCGCCCTTGCCGTGGCGATTGACGAGAAAGTAATCCTCGATTTCCGCCGCCGAAACCGGCTCGTCCCGTTCTTCGGCCTGCAATCGCTTCATCAGCGCCAGAAGCAGCAGCGACAAGGTCGTGATGCGCTGCTGGCCGTCGATCACCAGCCAGCGGGTAATCGCCGCACTGGTCTCCTGCTCCGGGATGTACACCGCCGAGCCGATGAAGTGGCTGTCCAGCTCCGCATGGCTACCGACGCGAACAATGTCGTCCCACAGCTGCTGGCAGTGGCCGATTTCCCAACTGTAGGCACGCTGAAAGATGGGGATGATGAACTGTTTGGCGCCCTGCAAAAGCTGCGTGAACGGAAGATCCTGAGCTTTCATGGCATGGTCCCCCTGACCAATAGCGAAAGTGGCGATTCAATGTGGCGCTGGTCTGGCTTGATGTGCGCTGGCGTAGGCCGGATGCTCATGCGGTAGCGGCCTCCGCCTGTTGCAGTAGCGGCGTGACGCGGACCTTGCCGGTGAGGAGGTCTTGCATCAGGGCGGTTTTGAGGGAACGCAGCTTGGCGGCACGCCCTTGCGCGCCATCGATGAATTTTTGCTGCTTGTCCAAGATGCGCAGAATCGCGTTTTGTTCGCCTAACTTCGGAACCCCGATTGGTACTGCATTAACCTCGTCCATATCAAACCGCTTGGTGCCGTGCGTTGCTGTTGTTGTGAGTTTCAAAAACTCATGCGCATGTGACATCAACCAATAGGCAAGATACCGACCGTTCACTCCTTCTTTGGCAATGATCGCTTTTACGTCTTGGTTGAACGCCATTCCACACGTCGCGTATCCGACTGGAAACGTGTGAGCCAAGATCATTCCACGGATCACGATGAAAACGGTGCCAGCCGGCATCAGACGTGCTCCAGCCGTCACTGCGTAGTCCGTGATGGTATCGATGCTGGAGATCAATTCCAGTTGCTTCATGTCCTTGGGGCACACCCACGGAACGCCACCGTTCCAGAAACGATCGTTTGCCTTGGATGGCGTGCCGCCGCTGAACCATTGTCCGGCATCCCCGAAATTGATGACCTCCCACTCCACCGGAATGCGGCCCAGGGGCGAGTCCTTGAAGCGGTGGGTGGCTTCGGAGCGGAGCTGGCCGTATTCGTCGATGCCGCGGGTGAGCAGGTCCTGCATCAGGCCGGTCTTGATGCGCTGCTGTTTGGCGATCAACGCTTCGGTCTGCGCAATCGCCCGATCCACCGTCGACAGCACCTCGGCGATCTTGGATTGTTCGGGCTTGGACAGCGGCTTGAGCGTATATATTTTCCTGATGACGCTTGGATGCGCCTTCGACTGGTAGTCAAAAAACAGTTTGCTGTGTTGGTAATCGAGAGAGTAATAAACGTACCGCTGATCCCAGTCGTTTCCCTTGACCCGCATGTAACCGCATACGTTTGTGACGGAATACTTGTGCTTTGACCGAAAGAAGAAACGACCACCGCCATCTACCGACCATGTGATAAGCGGTTCATCAAACATGAATCGTCCATAGCGCCCGAACTCACCATTACCCTTCGCCGATGACGAATAAACCGGGTAGTTCCCAGGAAATGCCGCCATATCTCCCGTTGAGATAATATTTCCTCGTCCCAGCTCGATAGCGCCGGATTTAACGACTTCGTCCAGCATCACGTTCGTCATGACACATACCCCAATCCCGCTAGCATCCCATCCAACGACTTCAGCGTTTCACCGCGCGCCAGCTCTAACCGCCGACTCGACACCGCATACTTCTCCCAAAGATTCTCCACTGCCGCGATCAGCGCGCGTTTTTCGGCGTTGAGGTAGCGATCCAGCTCGGCGTGGACAATGTCGTAGAGTTTCTTCAGAATCAGCTCGCGCGCTTGGGCGTCGGTGAGCTGGCCGCCGATGGCGGTCAGCAGTGCGTCGGTGTTTTCGAGCCGGGCTTGCAACGCGGTCTGGTCCTTGTTCAGCGCATTGATCTTTCTTTTGTCGGCCTTGTTGGTCTGGTCGAGTTGTTCGCGGCGCTGCGTGTTCTGCTCGATCAACGCGCGCGCTTCGGCCTTGAAGCCGTCGCCGCCGAGGCGTTTCAGTTCCAGCTTCTGTTCCAGCTCGTTCTGTTTCGCCTTGTGCGCTGCCTTGGCCGTCTTGATGCGTTTTTCGATGGTCTTGATGGCCGCATCCTGCTCTTTAAGGTTGTCGCGCTCTTTGATGGCGGAATCACCCATCGCATTTTTTAGATCATCAATCAAGGCCTTGAGGGCTTTCTTGAGGACGGCGGCGCTGGCTTTTTCGTCCTCGTCCGGCTCCCAGGCGGCGACTTCGATGGCGGTTTCCACGGCTTCGTCCAGCGCGGCCTGTTGCTCGGCGATGGTGGCTTCCAGCGCCTCGATGGCGTCGGCCTCGGGCTGGAAGAATTCGGCGATCAGATACGCATCGGGAATCAGGCTGTGGTGCCAGCCGGTGGCGATGATGGTCTTCAAGTCGTAGCGGATCTGCTGCCACCAGTTGACGAACACGCCGGCACTCTTGAATTCGTCCAGCACGCCCAGCGGCACCAGTTGGTGTTTGAGCGAGGTGATGAGGTCATGGCGCACTTCAGGTGACTGCTTGCCGCCGTTGCGCGCGTCTTCGAGTTGCGCGAACTCGTCGCGCGCCTCGGCCCACCAGCCTTCCAGTACCGCCTGATGGCGGCGGATGGTTTGCGCCAGCGCCGCGTCGGCTTCGATGGCGCGCTTGATGGCGGGCTTGGCGTCGATGCTGCTCACAAAGCCTTGGTAGCCCGCGCGCTCGGGCGCAAACAGGCTGTCTGCCGTGATGCCGAATTGGGCAAACGGACCGGCCAACGCGGCGATTTCATCGTCGGGAATGCCGCCGATCAGGTGCGCCTGTACGTCTTCGGGTTCGGGCTCGGGGGTATTGTCCACGTAGCGGCGGATGTTCAAGTTGCAGTCGTGCTGGTCGACGATTTCGGCCTTGCTGACCAGGCGCGAGTATTTGGGCAGCTCGCGCTTGTGGGTGAACACGAAGTCGATTTTCTCGATGTCTTCCGGGCGCAGCTTGTTCTGCGCCTTGCCCTCGCCGTATTCGCGGTCGGCGTTGATGAACAGGATCTGGTCACGC
>DASSKC010000127.1:0-12427 GCA_035690885.1 Oleiagrimonas sp.
GCGCCAGGCCGTCGGGTTTGAGCAAGTGTCCGATTCTGCCGAAATACGTATCCAGTTGCGCCGCGCCAATGGCCTCGACCATCTCGATCGACACCAGTTTGTCGAACTGCCCCGACAGGTCGCGGTAGTCGTCCAGCAGCAGCGTGACGCGATCGTGCAAACCCGCTGCGGCGACCCGCGCACGGGCCAGATCATACTGTTCACGCGAGATGGTGGTGGTGGTGACGTGGCAGCCGACATGGCGCGCCGCATACAGCGCGAAGCCGCCCCAGCCGGTGCCGATCTCGATCACGCGGTCGTCGGACTTGAGTTCAAGTTGCCGGCAGATGCGCTCCAGCTTGCGCGTGGAAGCCGCTTCCAGCGTGTCGTCATCGCCCCGCCACAAGGCCGACGAATACATCAGGTCCGGTGACAGAAACAGGCGGAAAAATTCGTTGCCCAGATCGTAGTGCGCGGCGATGTTGCGGCGCGCGCCGGCGCGGCTGTTGCGCCGCAAGGCATGCACCGCGCGCATGGCCGCGCCGCCCAGCCGCGCCAATCCGCTTTCCATGTCATCGAGCACGTCGCGGTTGCGCACCAGCAGGCGGATCAGGCCGACCAGGTTGTCGCATTCCCAATGGCCGTCCATCCACGCCTCGCCCGCCCCGACGCTGCCGTTGGCCGCGACCGAGCGGTAAAAGCCCGGGTGGTGGATGCGGATATGCACGTGCAGTTCGGGCGGTGCATCGACCGATCCCAGCTCGACCCGGCCCATGGCATCGTCGAGGCAAAGATGGCCGCGCGCGAAGCCATCCAGCCGCGACAACAGCTGCCGCCGCAAGAAGCGGTCCATGGCACCAAAATGCGCGCCCGTTTCATGGCGGTCGGGGGCGATGGCATTCATGACGATTCCTTGTGCGTGGTGGGGTGGTCGTGGACGGGGTTGCGCTTCAGCCACAGCCGCAAGGCCTGCCAATAGATGACGCCGACCACTTGCGCGGTCATCAACGGATAACGCCACAACACGCGGGCCAGCGCGGGGCCGGTGAGGGGGCGGCGTTCAAGGCGCAGTGTGGCGTCGAATTGGCGCTGGCCTTCGCGCATGACATCCATGTGCACGTTGAGCTGTTCGCCGGGGATGCCGAAGCGCCAGCCGTATTCGCAATCAAGCGGCATGAACGGCGACACGTGGAAGGTCTTGGGAAATGTCCACACCCACGCGCTGCCATGGGCCTGCGCGGTTTCCATGGGCAGGACATAGTCGTGGCGCTCGTGCCAGGGAATGTTGGTGATCTCGGTGACAATCCCCAGCAGCGTTTTGCCGTCCGTGTCGAAGCAGTAGTAAAAGCTCACCGGGTTGAACACCATGCCGAAGTAGCGCAGATGCGTGAGCAGGCGGATCGGTCCGGTCGGGCGGGTGCCGGTGGCTTTTTCGTAGCAATCGCGCACGGCGTCGGCCAGCGACCATTCGGGGTCGCCCAGGTAATCGCTGCGACGGAACTGCGCCACGTTGGCATGCGTGGTCGACCACAACCAGCGGTGGCGAAAGACCTGCTCGATCTCGTCCAGGTCCAGATACAGCTGCGCCATGCAATAAGTGAAGTCGTGCGGATGCGGCGCCAGGCGGCGATGGCGCACACGGCCCTCGTACACGCAACTGGCGAGCGGGGTGGTGGCGTGCTGGCTCATGCCGCCTCCGTCCTTGTCACGGTGGTCGGGCGGGGCGTGGTGAACGCCGTTTCCCAGCCTTGGGGATCGAGTGCGCGCGCGACTTCCACGGCGCTCTTCATGCCGTCCTCGTGAAAACCCCAGCCCCACCAGGCGCCGGCAAACCAGGTACGACGACGGCCCTGGATGTCGCGTTTGCGAGCCTGCGCCGCCACGCCGGCGTGGCTGTACACGGGATGTTCGTAATGCAGGCGTTTGAGCACCCGTGCCGGGTCGATGGCATGGCTGCGGTTGAGCGTGACAACCAGTGACTCGGGCGAGTCGATGCCTTGCAACAGGTTCATGCAGTAACTGACCGTGCAGTGCTCCGATGTATCGGCCGGCACCCAGGCATTCCAGGCCGCCCATGCCTTGCGCCGACGCGGCAGCAGGGAAGCATCGGTATGCAGCACGACCTCGTTGGGTTGCCAGGTGATGGCGCCGAGAATGTCGCGCTCGTTCGTGTCGGCATCGGCCAGCAGGCGCAAGGCCTGATCGCTGTGGCAGGCGAGCACGACATGATCGAAACGCTCGGTCCCGGCATCGCTCAGCACGTGCACGGCCTGCTCGCTGCGACGCACGCTGCGCACCGGGCAGGCCAGCCGTTCATGCACTGACCATGACGCACGCATGGCGCGCACGTAGCTGGCCGAACCGCCGCGAACCACCCGCCACTCGGGGCGCCCACTGACTTGCAGCATGTGATGATTGGCCATGAAGCGCGCCAGATAACGCGCCGGAAAATCGAGGATGCGCGTGGCCGGCGACGACCACAGCGCCGCGGCCATCGGCACCAGGTGATCGTCGCGGAAAGCCGCACCGTAGTGGTGCCCGGCGAGCCATTGGCCCAGCGTCGGGCCGGGATCATCGCCATCGAGCAGCTGCGGCGCTTCCCGGTAAAAGCGCATCAGATCGCGCAACATGCCCAGGAAACGCGGCGAGAGCAGATTGCGGCGCTGGCAAAACAAGGTATCGAGGTTGGTCGCGTTGTACTCCAGCCCGCTGGCCTCGTTGTGCACCGAAAAGCTCATCGTGGTCGGCTGCGAAGCCACGCCCAAGGTGTCGAACAGACGCGTCAGCCACGGATAGTGCTGGCGGTTGTAAACGATGAAGCCGGTGTCCACGGCGTAATCACGGCCGTGCAAATGGATATCGTGCGTGTCCGTGTGTCCGCCGAAATAATCGTTGGCTTCGAACAAGGTCACCTCGTGCCAGCGCGACAGCATCCACGCCGAGGCCAGTCCCGCGATGCCCGAGCCGATTACCGCGATGCGCATGATTTGTCCTCCGCCTTGCGCATGACCCATTCCGGCACGGGTTTGAGGCCGTGTACCAGTCCCATCCACGACATCAGTTTCAGGCCGTACCAGGTCAGGTCGATCTCCCACCAGCGAAAGCCCTGACGGGCGGTGCCGGGACAGAAGTGATGGTTGTTGTGCCAGCCCTCGCCGAAGGTCAGAACGGCCAGCAGGGCGTTGTTGCGGCTGTCGTCACGGGTCTGGAATCGGCGCGAACCAAAGCGGTGGGCCAGCGAGTTGATGGTGACCGAAACATGGAACAGCGCCACCGTCGAGATCACGAAACCCCAGACCAGCATTTGCCAGCCTGACGTCCCCAGTGCGGGTGCCACATGGTCGAGCAGCGCGCCCAGCCCGTACAGCACCAGCGCCAGTGCGACGGGGACGACCGTGTCATAACGATTGAGCCAACGCAGTTCGGGAAAGCGGGCCAGATCCTTGACCCGGCTCATGTCGGTCGCAAACGCGCGCGGGGTCAAAAACCAGCCGACATGACTCCAGACAAAGCCGTAAACGCTCGGTGAATGCGGGTCCATGCGCGTGTCGGCATGACGATGATGGTTGCGATGGTGCGCGGCCCACCACAGCGGGCCACGCTGTACCGCCGAGGCACCGATCAGCGCGAACACGAACTGAACGGTGCGCGAGGTGCGGAACGTCCGGTGCGAAAAGTAACGGTGGTAAAACCCCGTCAGAGCGAACATGCGTACGACATAAAGGCCCAGCGCCACGTACAGCGCGACCGGCGACACCCCCGTCCAGATGACGCCCAGACACCCCACGTGCAGGGCGATGAACGGAGCAGCGCGCAGCCAGTCCACGCGGTCGCGGCGGCTGTCGTCCACGTCGAGCGAGCCGTTGGTGTCGAACCAGCGCCGTACGCTCGCGTCCAGCCAGGCAAACCGGCCTGAATGGTTTGAGCCCCTGCGGCCCGGCGATTGGGGCGCGTGCGCGGGAAGTGTCGGCAATGAGCGGGTGTCGGACATGGCGGGCATCGATTGGAAGCGTCATGTAGTTGTACGGTCCGGCACGGCGCTTGGATGCATGTCCGCTCAACCACGGCTCGGCTGGTTCGCCCGGAATCGGTTTCGGCGCGAGTCGTCACCGGCGCGGTTGGCCACAGTCAATCGTATGTGAGACATTCATGGTCAGGGGTCCAACATGCCGGTGTTGTCACGTGACCGGGACTTTATATGGAGAGCCTCATGCCTGATCGCACCATCCCTGCCTCAGACCCATGCCATGGTGGCCGACGTACGCATGCGATGCGGCGAGGTGTTCGGGCATGAGTGAGCCGCCGGAGGTCCAGTCCGAGAATCGTCCCGACCGCAAGCGCAACGAGTCGGCGGACAAGAAGGCCGAGCGCGAGGGCTTCGGCAGCCGCGCGGTGCTGGCGCTGGCGGTGCTCGGGGTGGTTTACGGCGACCTCGGCACCAGCGCGATCTATGCGCTGCATGCGGTCTTCACCGGCGGCGACAGTGGTTTGCAACCGACGCCCGGCAACGTGCTCGGCATCCTGTCGCTGGTGTTCTGGACCCTGGTCATCGTGGTGTCGATCAAGTACATGACGTTCGTGCTGCGCGCCGACAATGATGGCGAAGGCGGCATTTTTGCGTTGATCGCCTTGTTGCGTCCCTGGCGCAACATGCAGCGCATGCGCCGCCGTTTGCTGGTGTTGGTGGGGCTGGCCGGCGCCGCCATGCTGTATGCCGGCATCATGATCACGCCGGCGATTTCGATCCTGAGTGCCGTCGAGGGGCTGGAGGTGGCCTCGCCGGGTCTGGGGCGCTGGGTGGTGCCGATCACGTTGGCGATCCTGGTCGCGTTGTTTGCCGTGCAGCGTTTCGGCACGGCGCGCATCGGTGCGGCGTTCGGTCCGATCATGACGCTGTGGTTTTTGACCATCGCCGCGCTCGGCATCTACGGCATCATGCACGAGCCGCAGGTGTTGACCGCGCTGGATCCGCGCCATGCCATCGCGTTTTTCCGCGACAACGGGCTGACCGCGTTCCTGGTCCTGTTTGCGGTGTTTCTGGTCACCACCGGCGCCGAAGCCTTGTATGCCGACATCGGCAGTTTCGGACGCTCGCCGATCCGGCGGCTGTGGTTCTGGTTTGTTTTGCCGGCATTGTTGCTCAACTATTTCGGTCAGGGCGCCATGTTGCTGCATGACCCCGGCGCGGCCGAGCAGCCGTTCTACCACCTGATTCCGGAAGTGTTGCTGTACCCGGTGGTGGTGCTGGCGACCGTGGCCACGGTGATCGCTTCTCAGGCGGCAATCACCGGCGCGTTCTCGATGACCAAGCTGGCTGCGCGGCTGGGCATGATTCCGCGTGCACGGGTGGTGCAGACATCCGCCGAGACGTCGGGCCAGGTCTACGTGCCGATCGTCAACTGGACGCTGATGACGGCGGCGATCGTGCTGGTGGTGTTGTTCCAGAGCTCGGACAAACTGGCCAGCACCTACGGCATCAGCATCAGCACCACGATGGTGGCCACGACAATTCTCGCCTTCTTCGTGGCGCGCGAACGTGGACGCTGGTCGCTGTGGGGCGCGGTGTCGTTGTTCGCCTTGTTCCTGATCATCGATCTTGCTTACTTCGGCTCCAACGTGATGCGCATTCCGCATGGCGGCTGGTTTCCGGTGGCGGTCGCGGTGATCTTCTTCACGTTGATGTCGACGTGGCGGCGCGGAACCGAGCTGGTGACGCAGCAGACGGACAAGGATGCGCGGTCGATCAAGACGCTGATCAAGGATCTGAACGAGCAGGACACCGTGCGCGTTCCGGGTGCCGCCATTTTCCTTACGCCGCGACTGAAAGATACGCCGCCATCGTTGTCGCATCACATCGAGCGCAACCGCTCGCTGCACGAGCAGGTGGTCCTGCTTACGGTACTGACCGAAGACGTGCCGCGTACCACGCGCAAGGAGCGCGTCGAGCTGGAGGACCTGACCGACGGGTTCTATCGCCTGGTCCTGCGCTACGGCTACATGCAGCAACCCAACGTGCCGTCGGAGCTGGCCGAGTGCAGCGAGCACGGCCTCGAGATCGCACTCGATGACGCCACTTACTACATCGAGCATCAGGCGCCGATCAGTGGCAAGGGACGGCGCGACGGCATGGCGGCATGGCGCGATCGCCTGTTCGGGTTTCTACTGCGCAACTCCATCGACGTCACCGCCGGATATCACATACCCAGCAGTCAGACGATTGACCTGGGCATGCGCGTGCGGATCTGAGCGCGCGGCATGCGCATGATCGGCCTGCAATGCAGTGCACCAATATGCCAAGGGTACGCACAGCATGCCGGCACCGAGGTTGACCGAAAGTCGGTGTTTTTTGTCATGCGTGTCAGCCTTTGGACGGAAAGTGCGGCGTCGCCTGGTATGCGTTCGCCGCTTATCGCCGTTGGCGCGAAAGTGTCATGCTGTAACTGAACGCACCGGCCGGGTGCAGGCTTGTGACCAGTATCAGTATGCGGTTTTCCGTGTCGCGAAAGCAGCGGCGCACGCGCATGGCTGCATCGTTGGGTGTGATGCCCATCACCTTGGCTTGCAATTTTGAGAAAACGGCGGCGTCGAAGCGTTGTTCGACACCGGTAAGCCTGGCCGGATCGAGATAGTTGGCCAGGGCGCGTGACGCCTTGGTCGAGTCCAGCATCCGCGCTGTGGGCAAGCCTCGGCGCACGGGGGCGAGTATGTCCGTAAACGCAATGGGCTTGCTGTGGCGCTCATCGGTACGCAAGCAAGTCAGGTGCAGGTAGCCTTTTCCTGCGGCAATCTCCAGCTCCTCGGCCATCTCGGCACTGGCGGTCTTGCGCTCGCTTTTGATGATCTGCAAGCGGGTGGTGTTGCCGTATTGCGTCAAGCTGTCGACGCTGTCGATCTCGTGCGCGTAACGAATCGCCTCATGCCGAGCGATGACCCGCGTGCCGGCGCCAGGGCGCCGGTGAACGAGGCCGGCAGTCGACAGACGGGACAAGGCGGAGCGCGCGGTATGGCGGCTCACGTTGAAGGACTCGCACAGTTCCAGTTCCGTCGGAAGCTGGGTGTCCACCGGGTATTGGCCACTCTCGATGCGTGAGCGCAGGAGGTCGCCCAGTTCGATGTAGCGTGGTTTGCTGCGTCGTGTTTTGGTGTCCATGCTCAGTTTGTTCCGGCTGAAATAGGCGTGTGTCCATGTCATTGACCAGACCGGCGCACTCCACGAATGAATGCTTACCATACAATCGGATGATCGACGGCAGCGCGCACAACGGATAGCGTCGAGTTCCGGCCATTGGATATCCATGACCCGCACCTCAACTACAAGCGATCGCATGACCCGTCATCCTCTCGTCGTGGTGATGGGTGCATCCGGCTGTGGCAAAAGCACGATCGGCGCGCAGCTGGCATCGAAACTTGGCGTGGCGTTCGTCGACGGTGACGACCTCCATTCAGCACAAAACGTTGCCAAAATGGCCGCCGGTCATGCGCTGACCGACACCGACCGCTGGCCATGGCTGGCGCGGGTGGGGCAGACCCTGCACGCGGCCCGCGACAGCGGACTGGTGGTGGCCTGCTCGGCGCTCAAGCGCGCGTATCGGGACGCGATCCTGGAGCAGGCGCCGGGCACCTGGTTTGCCCTGCTGGACGTGCCGCGCGACGTGCTGGTCGAGCGGCTGGAACGCCGCACCGATCACTTCATGCCGGCGGCGCTGCTCGATTCGCAACTGTCGACCCTCGAACCGCTGGCGCCCGATGAGCCGGGCGCGAGCTTCGATACGGCGGGCGACGTCGGCGATGTGGTCCAGCGCGTGAGTCTGTGTGTGAACACCCGCAACCTCACCGCGTAGGGCGGGCAGTGCCCGCCCTACGCAGTGAATGTCTTTTGACGTGGTTTCGAAGGCTTTCACACAACCTCGCATGCCGCGCGGCATGCGAGGTGATCGGAGCGCAGGCGGGCGCTCAGGAAGGCAGCGCCCAGACGCTGTGCGGATCACCGTGGCGTCCGCGACGAAGGGTTGCGCGGGCCATGCGCCAGTACACCAGCGCCAGCGCCAGGGCGACCACGTCGACGAAGAAGCGATGCCAATGTCCGTGCATGGCCGCGGCGATGAAGTGCTCGCCGGAGCCGATCCAGCCGGCCAGCGGAATGGCGGCGGTCGCCAGTGCACATAGCCACAGCAGTTCATGTCCGGCACGCGCGGGCTTGCGCACGCAGGCCCAGACGATGCTGGCAAGGAAGACCGTGAAATAGACCGGCTTGCCCATGCCCGGGGCCAGCGCTCCGGCAAGGAACACGGCCGACACGCCGGCCACGCAGCCCAGGCAGACGCCCAGGGTCAGCGCGGCCATCACCCGCGTGCGCCGCGGCTGTGCGATCTGGCGACGCTTGCGTCGCGATTCGATCCACAACAGGTTGCCGCTGTAAAACAGGAACGCGCCCGCCAGGCTCAGCAGGAAGTACAGCCATTGCACCGCGACATCACCGAAGTTGCCGAAGTGCAGGGTCTGCAGGCCGCGCAAGATGATCATGCCGGGGGTCATCGTCTGCGGTGCCACGGTGGTGGCGACCTCGCCGGTGGCGCCTTCCAGGGTCACCGAGGCCATCTGGTTGAGCTGGCGTTGCTGCATGACGCCATACAGGGTCACGCGCGCGTTGGCGTCATCGATGTTGACGTACGACAGACCCTCGATGTCCATGCCGGGCATCGCCGCCTGGCCGCGTCGCAGCAGCTCGGCCACCGACAAGGTCGGTTCGGCGACGCCGGCCGCGGCTATCTGCGGCGCGCCGTAGAAATCCTTTTCCAGCAAGCTCGACAGCTTGCCCTCGTAGACCAGGTACTGGAACGGCACCAGCAACATCAGCCCCAGCGCCAGCACGGCACCACTCCAGGCGAAGATGATGTGGAACGGCAGCGACAACATGCCGATCGCGTTGTGGGCGTCCTGCCACAGGCGCTTGATGTTGCGGCCCAGACGCAGCGCGAACAGGTTCTTGACCAGGGTCGGCGCATAGATCACCACGCCGCTGACCAGTGCCAGTCCGTAGAGCAGGCAGATGATGCCGAACAGATAGGTGCTGTACGGCTTGGGCAAACCGGCGGTGAAATGCAGGTCGTAGATGAACTCGATGAAGTCCTGGCCGAATGCGTCTTCTTCCAGCGTGTGCTGCTGGTCGAACATGAAGCGGCGTGACTGGCCGGTGGAGGCTTCGAACCAGTAGGCGGAGGGCTTGGGCCCGTGATGTCCGGGCAGCACCAGGTAGACGCTTTCGGCCGCCTGCGGATGCTTTTCAAGCAGCGTATCGAGCAGCTGCTGCGAGCGAGCTATCGGATGGTCCGCTGTCGCGGTTGTCGTGGCGCTGCGATTCCAGTCGCCGATCTCGTGACTGAACACGGTGATCGCGCCGGCATAAAAGGCGATGAACAAGGCCATGCCGGCGATCAGGCCGACCCAGGTATGCAGCGACAGGAATCGGCGCATGGTTGCCGCCTTCATGCTTGTACTCCGATCCAGTCCAATGCCTTGAGTCCGTAAAGCAGCACAAAGCTCACCACGGTTGCGCCGCCCAGCCACGCCCACGCACGCAAACCGGTCTGGAACACGAACGCCAGTGTCATCACCGTGACCCATACCGGGAACGCCATCATGATCCAGGGCAGCGTGGTGACGGTCTGGTCGCCGGGCCAGCCAAGCGCCAGCAGTCCGATGATGGCGGTCGTCAGAGGCAGGCCGAGCAGGGCGGCGGCCAAGTATCTAGCCCACATGCTTTCTCTCCCGTTGCAAGCGTTGCCAGGCGTCCAGATACGGCAGCACGACCAGCCCCAGCATGAGCACGGTCAATGCCGCAAACACGCCGCCCCACAGACCCTCGGTGGCGATGGCCGCCAACGTGGCCAGCGCGGTGGCCGTCCATGTGGCCACGCGCAGCAGGCGCGGATGGCGCCGTGCCGCGGGCCACAATTGCTGGTGTTGGCTGCACAAGTACATACCCAGTGCCGCCGCGATGGAGAGAAGCAGGTAGGCTGCCGTCATGCCGGTTCACCGTTGTGTGCGGTCAGAAGCGCCAGTCCAGGCTCAACGTGTAATTACGCGGTTCGCCGTAGTAGCCACTGAAACGCAGGGTGTTGATGTACTTCTTGTCGGTCATGTTGTGCACGTTCAAGCGCAACGTGGCAGCGGGCAGGAAGTCCCAGGCAATGAAGCCGTTGAGCACCGTATAGCTGTCTTGCCGCACCCGAAAGCCGCTGCTTTCCACGTTGGAGATTGCGCTTTGCCAGCGCCCGCCGATGCCGAAGGTCAACGCGTTGTAGCTCGGCAGGCGCGTGGTCAGCAACAGGTTGGCGGTGCGTCGTGGCACCCAGGGGTAGGTGTTGCTGCCTTTGGAGCCGGTCAGCCTGAGCGCGGTATAGCCGAACACCAGATGGGTGTGGTCGCTGACCTTGCCGGTGGCTTCAAACTCGATGCCCTTCGATTGCACGTCCACGGGCGCGTAGATGGTGGAGCCGTATTCGTTGAACTTGCCAGTGGGTGTGGCCAGCCCCTGCTGGTCGGCTTTGTACACGGCCAGCGTGGTCAGCAGGCGATGGTCGAGCCAGTCCGCCTTGACGCCGATCTCGTAGTTCACGCCCTTGCTGGCATCCAGATAATGGTTGTCGGCATCCACCTGTGACTGCGGCTGATAGATGTCCGAATAGCTGATATAGCCGAGGATGTGGTCGGTGAAGTCGAAGGTCACACCGCCGTAGGGGCTGGTGTGGCTGGTGGTCTGGTCAAACCCGAGGTCATAGGAATGGCCGCTGCGGCGATACTGCGCGTAGGTGCCGCCGATGATGACGTGCAACCGCTCGCCCAAGGCGATCCGGGTCACGCCGAAGGCGCGCTTGAGGCGTTGGTTCAGCACCTCATATATGCCGGGTTCGCTCCAGTTCGGCTCCGGGATGGCGTTTGCGGCATACGCGAACGGGAATGCCGGCAGTGCGCCCCATGCGGGCGAAGCGGGGTCCGCGTTGCGCTCCCGGCTGGTCGATTTGCTGTTGGCAACACTGGCGCCGATCACCAGTTGCTGGTCGCGGCCGAACAGCTGGTAATGGCCATGCAGCGTTGCCGAGCCCAGTTTGGCACTGGCCTCGTCGCGACCGGCCCACGGGTACCCGTACAGCCCCAGGCCGGTATCCGGGGCCAGTCCGGTGCCGAGCGCATCGTAGGCGTAGAACATCTCTTCGTCGCCGTCGGAGCTGCGGTAGTTGTACGACAGCTTCAAGCGCCAGCCATTGCCGAACTGCTGCGTGTATTCGGCAAACGCCGTCTGGTTGGTGGTGTTCCAGTAGGTCCAGTCCTGCGTGGTCGAGGCGCTGGTCGGCCATTCGGCCTGGGTGCCGTTGCTGTTCATGAACGTCAGCGCGCCCCACATGATGCCGTCGGACTTGGCGCGTTGATACGAGTAGCCGAGGGTGAGCATGCCGCGGTCGCCGATCTGGCCATCGACGACGGCATAGACATAATTGCGCGAATTGGAGTTGTCACGCAGGTAGGAATCGCCATCTTGGTGTGCGGCGGCCACGCGTCCGGCCCAGCGCCCGTCGTCGGTCAGCGGCGTCGAATAATCCAGCTCCACACGCTTGGTGGCCCACGAACCATAGCTCACGCCGAGCATGCCTTGTCGCGTGTTGGTCGGCCGCTTGCGCACGTAGTTGATGGTGCCGGCGGCATTGCCGACGCCGGTGAGCAGGCCATTGGCCCCGCGTATCACTTCCACCTTTTCGTAGCCGAAGGTATCCATGGCTCCGGTGGCCACGCCCCAGCCGTTGGGCAGGCCGACGCCGTCAATCTGGGTGTTGATGATGTCGAAGCCGCGCGAGCTGTAGGTGGTGCGGTTGGTCTCCCACTCATCCACCTGCACGCCGGTGGCCATGCGCAGGGCCTCGTTGACACTGGTGGCATCGAACAGCCGCATCTGCTCGTCCGTCACGACGCTGACCGACTGCGGGGTGTCCTTGATGTCCAGGTCAAGATTGGTCGCGCCCTTGCTGAAGCGATCCGCGCGCTGGGCGGTGACAAACACCGAGGACAGGTTGGTGGTGTTGCTGGCACTCGCGGCAGCGACATCGGCCACTTGCGCGTGGGCCGTGGTGGTGAGAGCGGCACACAGGGCAAGGATCAGGAGACTGCGACGGGGCAGCCTGACGGGGGAGGGCGCGGACATGGGGAATCCTGGATGCGAATGGGTTCAAGAGGAAAAGCAGGGGCTGATCCTATATGAAAATCATTCGCATTAGCAATACAAGTTTTCGGTCCGGGAGGGCAAATTCGAGACGCATGGTGTTGATGGCGTCTGCCATCGGGAGCCGTGCCGTCGGTGAGTCGATCGTGCGCATCACAGTCTGTACGCGGCTGACGGCTGTACCGGAAATGTACCTTTTCCGGTAAGCCGGGGCAGTCAATGGTGGCCCACCAG
>DASSKC010000128.1:0-20711 GCA_035690885.1 Oleiagrimonas sp.
GGTGATGCGGTTGGACGGGCCGTGGGATGACCTGATCCGCGCGTTGCCGAAGCTCGGACCAGTGATGGCTTTGACGCGCAACGAAAGCTGCGTGCATGAAAAGACCGGCGCCTATGATCATGTCGACCTCGGTGCGGCGACAGGCGTGGTTCTCAATGGTGCCATCGATCTGCGCATCTTTCTCAAGCACTGGCGTCACGGCTATGCCGTCACCGAATTGTCGCGCGGACGCAAGCTGGACAGCCTGCAATTTTTCGATGCCGACGGCACCGCCATCCACAAGATCTACCGCACCGATGCGACGGATTACTCGGCGTGGTTGCGCCTGACCGCGCAGTTCACCGCCGCGGTGCAGACACCGCTGCTGGAGCCGCGCACCGTGGCCAATCCGCTGCCACACCTGCTGACGGACGCCGCGGTGGACGTTCAGGCCCTGCGTGACGGCTGGCGCACCATGCGTGATGGTCCGCACGAGTTCCTCGACTTGCTGCGTCGGCAACGCGTGACACGCCTGCAGGCCGCGCGCCTGGCCGGCGACGAGTTCGCGCGCCCGGTAAACAACGACGCGGTCCGCAGCACGCTCGAGAGTGCGCGCGACAGCGGCATGCCGTTGATGGTTTTCGTCGCGTCGCGTGGCGTGGTGCAGATCCATGCCGGCACGGTGCACAAAGTCGTGCAGACCGGCGACTGGCTGAATGTGCTGGATGCGGATTTCAGCCTGCACCTGCGCACCGACCACATTGCCGAAAGCTGGGTGGTGGACAAGCCTGCCCAGGATGGCCCGGTACGATCACTGGATCTGTACGATGCCGACGGCATGCAGATCATGCAGGTATTCGGACTGCGCAAGCCGAACACGCCGCAGCAGCCGCAATGGCATGCGTTGATGGATGGCCTGGAAACGCGCGAGCACGTGTCGGCGTGAAAGCCTGATCGGGATTCCTCAGTCGTCACGCAAGCGCTTGGCGTGGCTGTACACCACATGTCGGCCGGGGCGGGCGAAGCCGACCAGGGTCAGATGGCTGGACTGGGCCAGCGTGACCGCCAATGCGGTCGGTGCCGAAATCGCGGCCAGCAGGCCGATGCCCAGGCGCGCGGTCTTGGTCACCATCTCGTAGCTGGCGCGGCTGGTCACCAGCACGAAACCCGCGTGCAGGTCGGTGTGGCTGCGACTCAGTGCGCCGAGCAGTTTGTCCAGCGCATTGTGCCGGCCGACGTCCTCGCGCACGCACAAGATATCGCCGGTTGTCGAGGCCCATGCGGCGGCATGGGCGGCTCCGGAGTCGACGTTGAGCGGCTGGTGTGCGGTCAACGCGGACAGCGCCGTTTCCAGTGCAGCGGAATCGATCATCGGCCCGTCCACGACGGGCGCGGGTGTGCGCAGCACGTCTTCCAGACGTCGACTGCCACACAGGCCGCAGCCGCTGCGTCCGGGCAGCAGACGTGCCGGTGTGTCTGCTGCCCGCGCCGTGCGCGTAGCCATGTCCACGACGTAGCCTTCGAGGTGTTCGTCGACGCTCAGGTCGAGGATGTCGGCAGGGTCGTCGACGCAGCCTTCGCTGAGTGCAAAGCCGCAGGCAAAGTCCTCGAGGTCGGTCGGCGTGGCCATCATCACCGCGAAACTCTCACCGTTGAAGCGCAGCTCGACGGGGGCCTCCTCGACCAGCCAGTCCTTGCCGTGCATCGCCCGTCCATCGGTGTGGACGGTGACGCTGCGTCGTACGCGACCGCGACGGGGCGCGGTGTCGGCATGTTCGGAAGGTGCGCGCATGGCTGGCATCGTGATGCGGGTGGCTCGATCATAGACCGCCTGCGGGCAGCGACCAATGGCGGCATAATCAGGGGGGTGACGGCACCACGAGGGTGAAAGCGATGAGCGATGACCGCAAGCCGAAGATCGAGGCGTATCCGGGGCCGGCCGGTGGCTGGGGCTCGGTGAAGTCGGTCATGAAGATCCTCAAGCGCGAGAAGGTGCCGGTGCCGTCCACGGTCAAGGAACTGTGGCGACAGAACAAGCCTGGCGGTTTCACCTGCGTGTCGTGTGCCTGGCCGCAGCCGGCGCACCCGTACAAGTTCGAGTTTTGCGAAAACGGTGCCAAGGCCAGTGCGTGGGAGCTGACCAGTTTGCGTACCACGCCGGAGTTCTTCGCCGATCACACGGTCACGGAACTGCTGGACTGGAGCGATCATGACTTGGAGCAACAAGGTCGGTTGACGCATCCGATGCGCTACGACCCGGACACCGACAAGTACGTGCCGGTAACGTGGGAGCAGGCGTACGACGGCATTGCCGACGAGCTCAAGCAACTCGATCCGAAATCCGTGGTGTTTTACGCCTCCGGCCGCGCCTCGCTGGAGACCAGCTACCTGTACGCCTTGTTCGCGCGGCTGTACGGCAACAACAACCTGCCGGACAGCTCCAACATGTGCCACGAGGCGACCGGCGTCGCGCTCAGGCAATGCATTGGCACCGCGGTCGGCACCGTGGTGCTGGACGATTTTGCCAAGACCGATTGCATCTTCTTTTTCGGCCAGAACGCCGGCGTCAACAGCCCGCGCATGCTGCACGACCTGCAAAAAGCGGCCGAGCGCGGAGCGCAGATCATCGTCTTCAATCCGCTGCGCGAGCGTGGTCTGGAGCGCTTCAGCAATCCGCAAAGCCCGGTCGAACTGCTGACAAAAAAAGAGACATCGCTGGCCACGCAATACCACCAGGTCAAGACCGGCGGTGACATCGCGGCCATTGCCGGCTTGTGCAAGACGTTGCTGGCGCTCGATGACGCGGCCATGCGCGAGGACAAGCCGCGCGTGCTGGACACGGACTTCATCGCCACCCACACGCAGGACTTCGATGCCTTCGCCGACTGGATTGGCGCGCAATCGTGGGAGGCCATCGAGACGGCCTCGGGTCTGACGCGTGAAGCGTTGGAAGGCGCAGCAAAAGTCTATGCCGAGTCCGACGCCGTCATCGGCGTGTACGGCATGGGCATGACCCAGCACGTGCTTGGCGAATACAACATCTTCATGATCGCCAACCTGCTCTTGATGCGCGGCAATATCGGCAAGCCGGGCGCGGGCGCCTGTCCGGTGCGCGGGCATTCCAACGTGCAAGGCCAGCGCACCGTCGGCATCGCCGACAATCCCGACCTGGTGCCACTGGATCGGTTGGCCGAACAATACGGCTTCGAACCGCCGCGGGAGCAGGGCCTGAACACCGTCGATTGTTGCGCCGGCGTACTCGATGGCAGCGTGCGCGGTTTCATCGGCTTGGGCGGCAATTTCCTGCGCGCCATACCCGAGCAGGAAAGCGTGCAAAAGGCCTGGCGCAATCAGCAACTCACGGTGCAGATCGCCACCAAGCTCAACCGCTCGCACCTGATCAACGGCAAGGTCGCTTACTTGTTGCCATGTCTGGGTCGTATCGAAGCGGTGGTCGAGAACGGCAAGCCGCAGGTGATGTCCACCGAAGACTCCACCAGTTGCGTGCATGCGTCCGTCGGCAAGGCCAAGCCGGCGCATCCCGATTTGAAGGCCGAAACCCGCATCGTGGTCGAGCTGGCCAAACGCACGCTCGCACCCAATCCGAAAGTGCCGTGGGAAACCTGGGGCAACGACTACACCAGCATTCGCGATGCGATCGAGCAGACCTATCCCGAGCAGTTCCGCGATTTCAACAAGCGCATGTGGCAGCCGGGTGGTTTCCACCGACCCAACAGTGCGCGCGAGCGCGTCTGGAAGACCGATACCGGCAAGGCCAAATTCATCGTCTCGCCATCATTGGTGGCCACCGGTTATGACGATACGCCGGACCGCTTCCGCCTGATGACGATTCGCTCCAACGATCAGTTCAACACCACCGTGTATGGCTACGATGACCGTTTCCGCGGCATCCACGGCACGCGCGAGGTGGTGCTGATGCACGCCGACGACATCGCACGGCTGGGTCTGCACGATGGCGATACCGTCAAGCTGGTGTCCGATGCCGACGACGGCGTCAAGCGCGAAGTGAGCGGCTTGCGCGTGGTGAGCTTCGATGTGCCGCGCGGCTGTCTGGGCGGCTACTATCCCGAATGCAACCCGCTCATCCCGCTTTCGCACCAGACCCTTTTCAGCAAGATGCCGGCCGCCAAATCCGTCCCGGTTCGCGTCGAACCGATGTCGCCCGCTACATGAGCCACGGACCGCGGACGTCCCCGTCCGCATGCGGACAGAATGTCCGCGGTCCACGGTTCACGCAGCAAAGGGTGCGCTGCTACTGGATCAGCGGCGAGGTGGCGGCATCCAGGTCGACGCCCTCGAGCTCGGCGTCGCCGGCGAGCATGCGCACGTACTGGCTCAGGGCGCGCTCTTCGGTGGCGCCGCGAAGTTCTTCCGCGATGCGTTTGGCGACGGCCTCGAACGGCAGTTGCTGGCCGGGAATGCGTTCGTCGACCGACACGATGTGGAAGCCGTGACGGGTTTGCACAAGATTCGGCAGTACACCGATGACGTCGGTGTCGAACACGGCCTTCTCGAACTCGGGCACGGTGCTGCCGCGTTGCAATTGGCCGAGCTGTCCGTCCTGGGCGCCGGAGGGACAGTTGGACTTTTCGCGCGCACGTTCGCCGAACACCTCCGGATTGACGCGCAGTTCCATCAGCATGGCTTCGGCGACCGAACGGATCGCCTCGACCGGCGCGCCGGGCGTGATCTGGAACAGGATGTGGCGGGCATGGATCAGCTCGCCGTTGCGGTATTGCGTGCGATGCGCGTCGTACCAGCGGCGACACTCGTCGGTGCTCGGCTCGGGCACGTCCACTTCATCGACCAGCAGTTTTTCGATCGCGGTCGAGGCATCCTCTTCGCCTGCGCCGTCGGTCAGCAGTTCACGCTCCACCGCGCGCTGGCGCAGCAGCTCGTGTGCGGCAGCCAGTTGCGGCGTGGGCCATTCGGAGGGGTCAATGGCGACGTCGTTGATCTTCATTTCATCGGGTTGGCAGAGCGCGTGTTCTTGCGCGTGAGTTGATAAGGCCGGAACAGATAGGCGATCGAGCCGACGCCGCTCCAGATGTGCACCATGCGCGTGAACGGCGAGACAAGGAAGATGGTGAAGCCGAGCAGGATGTGGATCTTGTAGACCCACGAGATACCCTGCAGCAACGCCGCGCCGCCGCCCTGGAAGTAGACGATCGACTGCACGTACATGACCAGGCGCTCGAACTCGGCACCGGCCATGTGTTGCGCGGAGATCGGCACCGTGGCGATGCCGAGTGCCAGTTGCAGCCACAGCATGACGGCGATGGCAATGTCCCACTTGCGGCTGTTGCCGCGCACGCGTCGGTAGTACAGGCGGCGGAACACCAGCACCGACATGCCGATGATGGCGACCACGCCGGCGATGCCGCCGATGACCATGGCCAGCAGCATGTGCTGGGTCGGGCTCATCAGCCACAGCACCAGCGACTCGGGCATCAGAAAGCCGACGAAATGGCCCAGGATGACAACCAGCACGCCGTAATGAAACAGGTTCGACCCGAGCCGCAGCTTCTGCGTGCGCAGCGTCTGCGAGGAGTCGCTTTTCCACGAGTACGGTTCGCGATCGAAACGCACCAGGCTGCCCAGAAACAACACGGCCAGGCAGATGTACGGGTAGATGTCGAACAGAAAGTAGTCGAGGCGGGAGGGCAGGTTCATGGTCGTGTCTCCGGGTGGAGCCTGCGTTTCAGGCGCGGCGGCGTTCGGGCGAAATGGCGGGATTGGGTTCGGGCGGCGCGAAGGCGGGCTTTTCTTCCCAGGTGCGGTCGAAGTCGTCCGGCGGCGGAACGGCGGCATCGGCATCGAGTCCTTTCTCGCCGCCGATGGCCAGCAGTGCGCCCATCACCGCCGCATACGGGCTGTGCCGCTTGACCAGTGTGTTGCCGAGTTTGCGCACGATATGCGCGATCTCGCCAAGGGTGTCGCGAATTTCGCGCCGGCCCCGGCAACTCAGGTATTCCAGCAGCAATGGCAGATGGTCGGGCAGCTCGTCGCCGACTTGTTCCAAGCCGGCATCAAGGTAGCGTTGGCGCAGTTCCAGCATCGCCGGGCCGCGTTTGCGACCGTCGCCGTGCACGTGCTCGAACAGGTTCAGCGACGTGCGCCGGCCACGATCGAACAGGTCGACGTAACGCCCCTGGGCATCCAGCTCGTCGCGTTTGGCAATGTCGTCGATGAGCTGCAGCAGAGCGTCGCGGTGTGGGCGCTTGACCGCGCGGCTGGAGCCGATGACTTCGCTGATCTCCGGCAGCGCTGCGCGCAACTCGGCATCGGGGTAAGCCAGCAATGCCGACAGGGCGCGCAGCAGCAATGTGGGTTTGTGTGCCATGGGATGGAGGATCTCCGGAAACGCCGATGGATGATCCGTCATTCCAGCGAAAGCTGGAATCCAGTGTCTTTCAATACCTCAAGCAAGCACGAAAGACACTGGACCCCAGCCTTCGCTGGGGTGACGGAGGCTATGTGGCGGTTTTCTGCAAGTGTTCATTCGGCACCATCCAGTTTGCGGATCGGCATCACCTTGCGTCGGCCCATCTTGCCGCCGAACAGACCGGCCTTGGCGTCGATGCCGTCGCAGCCGTTGCCGAAAGTGAAGCCGCAGCCGCCACGGATCTTGTAGGCGTCGTGGGCTTCTTCGCGGTGCGCGGTGGGAATGACGAAACGGTCCTCGTAGTTGGCGATGGCCAGATACCGGTGCATCTCGCTGGCGGTGGCTTCATCCAGACCCACGCTTTCCAGAAGGTCCGGTGCCGCCGGTTGACCGAGTTGCTTGCCGCGGAAAAACGCACGCATCGCCATCATGCGCTCCAGCGCGCTGGTGATCGGCGGCTCGTTGCCGGCGGTCAGCAGGTTGGCCAGATAACGCACTGGAATGCGCAGCGACTTCACATCCGGCAAGCCGTTGCTGGCGCTTTCGATCTTGCCGGCATTGGCCTGCGCGGTGATCGGCGACAGCGGCGGTACGTACCAGACCATCGGCAACGTGCGGTATTCCGGGTGCAGCGGAAAGGCAATTTTCCATTCTACGGCCATCTTGTAGGTGGGCGATTTTTTTGCCGCCTCGACCCATGCTTCCGGGATGCCGTCGGCGATGGCCTGGCGTTGCACGCCCGGATCATTCGGGTCCATGAACACATCGAGCTGGGCCTGATACAAGTCTTTCGGGTCTTCGGTGGCTGCAGCTTCCTCGATGGCGTCGGCGTCGTACAGCACCACGCCGAGATAACGGATGCGACCGACGCAGGTTTCCGAGCACACGGTCGGCATGCCGGCCTCGATGCGCGGGTAGCAGAACGTGCATTTTTCGGCCTTGCCGGAGACCCAGTTGTAGTAAATCTTCTTGTACGGGCAGCCCGATACGCACATGCGCCAGCCACGACACTTGTCCTGGTCGATCAGGACGATGCCGTCTTCCTCGCGCTTGTAGATCGAGCCCGACGGGCACGAGGCCACGCAGGTCGGATTCAGGCAGTGCTCGCACAGGCGCGGCAGGTACATCATGAAGGTGTTTTCGAATTGCCCGTAGATGTCTTTCTGCACGTCTTCGAAGTTGTAGTCCTTGGCGCGCTTGTCGAACTCGCCGCCGAGGATTTCCTCCCAGTTCGGTCCCCATTCGACCTTGTCCATGGTGCGCCCGGAGATCAGCGAAATGGGCCGTGCGACCGGGGCGGTGGGCAGCTCCGGCGCGGTCTGCAGGTTTTCGTAGTCGAACGTGAACGGCTCATAGTAGTCGTCGATCTCGGGCATGCTGGGATTGGCGAAGATACGCGAGAGGACGCGCAAACGCCCGCCTTGCTTGGGCACCAGCTTGCCGCTTTTCTTGCGCACCCAGCCACCGTTCCAACGCTCCTGGTTTTCCCATTCCTTGGGGTAGCCGACGCCGGGTTTGGTTTCGACATTGTTGAACCATGCGTATTCCATGCCCTTGCGTGAGGTCCACACGTTCTTGCAGGTAACCGAACAGGTGTGGCAGCCGATGCACTTGTCCAGGTTCAGCACCATCACGACTTGTGCGCGGATTTTCATTCGGTGACTCCTCTTGCATTGACCAGCGTGGTGTCCAGCTCCTCTTCGCGCGCGGCGCGCTGCACGCGATCCATCCAGTCGACTTTTTCCATCTTGCGCACGACCACGAAGTTGTCACGGTCCGAGCCGACCGGGCCGTAATAGTTGAAGCTCCACGAGAACTGCGCGTTGCCGCCGATCATCTGCGTCGGTTTGACCACGATGCGCGTGACCGAGTTGTGGATGCCGCCGCGCTGGCCGGTGATTTCCGAGCCGGGCACGTTCACGATCTTTTCCTGCGCGTGATACATCATGCACATGCCTTCGTTGACGCGCTGGCTGACCACGGCGCGCGCGGTCAAGGCGCCGTTGGCGTTGAAGCATTCGATCCAGTCGTTGTCCTCGATGCCGGCCTTTTTCGCATCCACTTCCGAAATCCACACGATCGGGCCGCCGCGCGAGAGCGTGAGCATGATCAGGTTGTCGGTGTAAGTGCTGTGGATGCCCCACTTCTGGTGCGGGGTGATGAAGTTGAGCGCGATCTCCGGGTGACCGTTGTCCTTCTTGCCCAGCACCTGATGCAAGGCCTTGGTATCGACGGGCGGGCGGTACAAGGCGAAGGCTTCGCCGTAGTCGCGGATCCACGGGTGATCAAGGTAGAAATGCTGGCGACCGGTCAGCGTGCGCCACGGGATCGCCTCGTGGATATTGAGGTAGCTGCCGTTGTAGCTGACCTCGTCGGACTGCACGCCCGACCAGATCGGCGAGGTGATGACCTTGCGCGGTTGCGCCTGCAGATCGCGGAAGCGGATCTTCTGGCCCTGGCGATCTTCGGCCAGGTGTTTGTGTTCGAGGCCGGTGAACGCTTCCAGCGCTTCCCAGCCGCGCACGGCCGACTCGCCGTTGGTTTCCGGCGAAATCATCAGCACGGTCTCGGCCGCGTCGATGTCGGTCTCGATGCGCGGGCGGCCCTTGGCCGGGCCGTCGGTCACGGTGTCATTGAGCTGGCCGAGTTCGTCGACGACCGGCTTCATGTCCCACTCCAGCCCCTTGGCGCCTTCGCTGTGGCTGTCGAGCAACGGGCCGAGCGCGGTGTAGCGCGCGTGCACGGCGGTGTAGTCGCGCTCGACGAACGTGATGTTGGGGGCGGTGACGCCGGGCTCGAAGTCGCACTCGCCCTTTTTCCAGTCGCGGGTTTCGAAGGCCTGCGCCATTTCTCCCGGCGTGTCGTGCATGATCGGTGTCAGCTGCACGTCTTTTTCGACACCGAGCCGGCCTTCGCTGAGTTCGGAAAATTTCTTCGCGATGGCCTTGAAGATCTCCCAGTCGCTTTTCGATTTGAACACCGGGTCGACGGCCACCGAGAACGGGTGGATGAAGGTGTGCATGTCGGTGGTCGACAAGTCGTTCTTCTCGTACCAGGAAGCGGCCGGCAGCACGACATCGGAATACAGCGCCGTGGTCGACATGCGGAAATCCAGCGTGACGACCAGGTCGAGCTTGCCCTCCGGGGCCTCGTCGCGCCATGCCACTTCTTCCGGTTTGTCGCCGCCTTCCTCGCCCAGGTCCTTGCCCTGCAAGCCGCATTGGGTGCCGAGGAAATGCTTGAGGAAATATTCGTGGCCCTTGCCCGAGGACCCAAGCAGGTTGGAGCGCCACACGAACAGGTTGCGTGGCCAGTTGGCCGGGTCGTCGGGGTCTTCGCAGGCCATGCGCAACTTGCCCGAGGTCAGGCCGTCGACGATGTGCTGTGTCGGGTCGTCGGTGGCCAATGCTTCGCGTGCGATGCCGAGCGGATTGCGGTTGAACTGCGGTGCCGACGGCAGCCAGCCCATGCGCTGCGCGCGCACGCTGCAATCGATCATGGAACCGCTTTGGCGTTCGTGGTTGGCCAGCGGCGAGAGCAGGTCGCCGGGTTTGAGTTTCTCGTAGCGCCACTGGTCCGAGTGCATGTAGAAATAATCGGTGCCGGCCATGTGCCGCGGCGGGCGTACCCAGTCCAGGCCGAAGGCGAGCGTCGCCCAACCGACTTCGGGGCGGATGCATTCCTGGCCGGTGTAATGCGTCCAGCCGCCACCGGATTGGCCGACCGTGCCGCACAGCATCAGCATGTTGATGATGGCGCGGTAGCTGACGTCCTGGTGGTACCAGTGATTCATGCCCGAACCGATGATGACCATCGAGCGGCCGCGGGTTTTCTCGGCATTGTGCGCAAAGCCGCGCGCGACCTCGATCATTTGCGCGGCGGTGACGCCGGTGATCGACTCTTGCCAGGCCGGCGTGTAGGGGATGTTGTCCTCGTAACTTTTGGCGCAGGCGCCACCCAGGCCACGGTCGATGCCGTAGTGGGCGCACAGCAGGTCGAAAACGGTGGCGACCATGATCTCGCCATCCTTGGTCGCGACCCGGCGTACCGGAGCCTTGCGGATCAGCACGTCTTCCTGCTCGTTGTGCGTGAAGTGCTCGTTGACGACGCCGCCGAAGTACGGGAAAGCGACATCCAGCGCATCATCGCGGCGCTCGATCTCGCTCAGTTCCAGTTCGATTTCGCGGCCGTCGGCGGTCTTCGATTCGAGGTTCCATTTCTTGCTGTCGGGACTGTCCTTGTCGGCCCAGCGAAAACCCAGCGAGCTGCATGGTGCGACCGGCTTGCCGTCGCGGTCGAAGGCGACGCTCTTCCAGTCGCCGTGCTCGGGTGTGCCCAGTGCGTCCGCGAAATCGCTGACGCGCAGGTAGCGGTCGGGCACCCAGCGCTCGCCGTCCTGGCGCAGTGTCACCAGCATCGGCAGGTCGGTGAAGCGGCGGCAATAATCCTGGAAATAATCGACCTGACGATCGATGAAGAACTCGCGCAGGATCACGTGACCCATGGCCATCGCCATGGCGCAATCGGTGCCCTGCTGGGGATGCAGCCAGATGTCGGCAAGCTTGGATACTTCCGAATAATCCGGGCTGACCGCCGCGATCTGCGTCCCGTTGTAGCGTGCCTCGACGAAAAAGTGCGCGTCCGGCGTGCGCGTTTGCGGCACGTTGGAACCCCAGGCGATGATGTAGCCGGAGTTGTACCAGTCGGCCGATTCGGGCACGTCGGTTTGCTCGCCCCAGGTTTGCGGGCTGGCCGCCGGCAAGTCGCAATACCAGTCGTAGAACGAGAGGATGGTGCCGCCGATCAGGCTCAGGTAACGCGTGCCCGAGGCGTAGGAAATCATCGACATGGCCGGAATCGGCGTGAACCCCGCGACGCGATCGGGGCCGTATTTTTCGACGGTGTGGACATTGGACGCCGCGGCCAGTTCCAGCGCTTCGTCCCAGCTGGCGCGCACGAAACCGCCGAGGCCGCGTGCCGCCTTGTAGTCTTTCGCCTCCGGGTCGGCCATCAAGGCCTGCCAGGCCTCAACCGGATCGAGCGTTTCACGTGCCTTGCGCCAGCGCTTGAGCAGGCGCCCGCGCACCATCGGATATTTCAGCCGGTTGGCGCTGTACAGATACCAGGAATACGACGCGCCACGTGAGCAACCGCGCGGCTCGTGATTGGGCATGTCCGGGCGTGTGCGCGGATAGTCGGTCTGCTGGGTTTCCCAGGTCACCACGCCTTGTTTGACGTGGATCTTCCAGCTGCACGAACCGGTGCAGTTCACGCCGTGGGTCGAGCGCACCACCTTGTCGTGGGCCCAACGGTTGCGGTAGCCGTCCTCCCATTGGCGCGCTTCGATGCGAAGCTCGCCCCAACCGTTGGAATAGGACTCGCGTGGCCGTTTGAAGTAGCGCAGGCGTTCGAGGAACTGGCCCATGACGTGGTCCTCAGCTGGGTGTGCGGTGACAAAAATTTTTGCGCGCGCGCGGCGGCGCCAGCCGAGGATCGAAATCCGGTCGGCTGATCGTGGTGCATGGTGTGGGCGGTCGTGTCACGAGCCCGGCATCGCGGGTAGCGCTGGCTGAATCGGCAAACGCAGTTTGGCAGGCAATGCGCACGGTGCTCGTCTCCCCCGGCAAGCGGTTGGTTGATCCGACGACCGAAGCCTTACCATAGGTCGGTGAAATCGCGTTGTCCATGATCGAAGTCAAGGCATACGTGCAACGGTAATGCTCTCGCGCGCGCGTTCATGCCTTCAATGCGCCGTGCCGATGCCGCCAGAGCTCGCGCAGCTGGCCGACAAACAGCGCCGTCCACGCCACCAGCGCCGCCACGAACATCACGTATGTCACCGGCCGCAGGAACGGCAGGTCCATCATCCGCGACATCTCCCAGGTGCCGGTCGCATACATGCCGACCGGAAACACCGAGCCCCAGTACAGCGGCTCGTAGCGCAACGGATAGCGTTTGTAGACGTGGCGCCAGAAGCCGAGCACCACCAGCATCGGAATCCACCATGTGCCGGTGGCCCAGTAGAAGACCGTGAAGCCCTTGATGAACGGCAGCAGCGAATGCAGCAGGGGCGCCGACGCGGCATTGAGACCCAGTTGCGCACCGACCAGGGTGGAGATGGCCATGGCCCCCATGTTGATCCAGTACGGCGGACTGAGGTCGCTCGGACGCAGTTCGAAAAACGTGTAGCGGTAAAAGATCAGCGACATCATCCAGATGTAAAGCATGCCGCCGAACAGCCACATGGACAGGGTCAGGAAATTGAGTTCGCGAACATAATCGTGGCCGGAATGCGCCGCCAGTTGCGCGCTCAGCGCGGCGATCGCCTGCGAGGCGACCACGGCCAGCAGCCAGGCACCGTTGATGCCCTTGTCCAGCGGCGGCTTGTCATCCTTGATCGTGAACGCCGTGAAGATCGAATAGGTCAACGCCAACCACAGCGCGATCGCCAGTATCAGCAGCGCCACCGCCACGTTCATGGCGTCGATCAGCAGCAGGCATTGGCTGCCGAGAATGCCGGTCGCCGCCACCATGGTGAAAAAACCCATGCCGGTGACGTGGTCGAACAGGCTGGCGATGAATTGGCGGGGATAGCGCAGCAGGCGCCACACGTACAACACCCACAGCAGCGCGTAAATGGCCACGTTGAGACCGAACAACGCATAGGCCAGTTGCGGAAAATCCAGTCGCCAGGCACCCACCGACAAGATGCCGGTCGCCATCACCATGCTGAAATACGCTGGCGACAAGTTGGCCAGGGGAGAGGTGTGCTGGCGTGGACTGGGTGACATGCGTCCGCCCGAAAGCTACTGGAATCTGACCGGGTCGCCGTTGCGATCGAAGGCGGCCAGATGCATCAGTGAACGGCCGGCACGGATGGCTTGCAGCAGGTTCTGCAGCGGCTGTTCGGCGTCCGCGGCGGTGGGCTCACGGCCACCGTAGCCACCCAGGCAGCCGACGATCACCATGTCCCACTCGCTGGACAGGTTGTCCTTGCCCAGCGTTTTGCCGGTCTGCTCGGCTTCGGCCACCAAGGCATCGAAGCCGTTCACTTCATAGCGGCCCTTGTCCACGTACATCACCGGCACCAGCGCGCCGCCCATGCCTGCTTCGAAGCGAGCCACCTGCGCGCCGTTGACGGCGCTCGGCAGCTCCGTCTTGACGAACACCATCAAGAACCGTTGCCCTTCCGGCTGCATGCGTGCGGCCTGCACCAGGGCATCGAAACTGTCGAGTTCTTCCATCGTGCCATTCCTTCGCCAGTTGCGCGATTGTCGTCATGCTAACCCTTTCGCGCGTGTCCGGCATCGCCTGTGACATTCGATGCCGGTGCGGATGGTCGGCACAGATGGCGGCGGTGGCTCCGGGGCACTCAGAACTTGCCACGCAGGGTCAGCATGATCACCGCGCCGGCGTGCTCGAGCTGGGTTTCGTATTCTTCGACCTTGCCATCGTCGAGGTTGGCAATGTGTTCGGTCTTGGCCGCGTCGAGCAGATTGTTGCCGGCCAGGCGCAGGGTCAGGCCGTTGCCGAAGCGCTTCTCGACGTAGGCTTCCAGGTTGCCCTCGTAGGCGAGCGCGACGCGTTCGGTGGGGTGGATCTGCCACGACTCGGCACGCTTCTGGTAACTCAGGCCCCATGACGCGTTCCACGCGTCGATGCGCTGGTTGAAGCCGATGTTGTAGATCAGGTCCGGCTGGTTGTTGAAGGCGCGCGTTTGTCCGCTGGTCGGATCGGTGAGTCTGGAGTGCAGCCAGGTGACATTGCCGAACACGGCCATGTCGGGGCGGCCGATGAAGGTCAGCGGAAAGTTGGAGTCGAACTCCAGACCGTAGACGGTGGCATGTTCGAAGTTGGTCGGTTGCAACAGCGGCACCACATCGCCGTCGCTGCCGATGGCGGTGCCGATCTGGGCCAGCTCGATCTTGCCCTTGATGCGGCGGTAGAACGCGTTCAAGCCGATGATGCCGCGCGGGCCGGCCAGACGATGCTCCAGACCGAGGTCCAGGCCCCACGCGGTTTCCGGTTCCAGATCCTGGTTGCCACGCACCACATTGTCTTCGTTGACGTCGTTGTAGGGTGTCAGGTCTTCGAAGCTTGGCCTTCGCACCGTGCGCGCGAGGCTGGCACGCAGGATGTTGTCCTCGCTTACCCGGTAGCGGTAATGAATTGAAGGGTTGAATTGGACGTCGTTGCCGGTGACGTGTCGGAACTCGGCCTCGGTACGCACGTATTGCATGCGCACGCCGTATTCAAGCGAGGCCTTGTCGTTGATCGTCCAGGTGTCGTCGACGTAGGCGTCGGCGCGTTTTTCGGTCAGCTTGAAGCGACCGTTGCCGACCTGGTCGCCCGAGGTTTCGAACGCGGGTATGCCCTGGCCGGGCTCGAACTGGCGGGTCACGAACAGGTTGGTGAAGTCGCGGGTGCGGTAGCCCAGTTCCAGTCCGTAGGCCAGTTCGTGGTCGTCCATGCGGCTGGTCATTTTCGCGGTCAGCAGCAGGCTGTCGTCGCGGGTGCGGATGGTTTCGCGGGATTGTTCGGTTTCGTCCAGATCGGCATCGGCGATCTCGCCATCTTCGAGGTCTTCGTCGGCGTAGGCACGTTCCCATTCGGGCTTGGTGGTGTCGCCGCGATAGCCGGAATAGCTGAGCGCCACGGTCAGGTCATGATCATCGCCCAGAGGTTGTTGCAGGCTGGTGTCGATGGTGTACGTTTTTTGCGCGATGGATTCGTGTTGGTAGCCGCGCTCGACAATTTGCCCGGGTTGCGTGGCCGAGCCTTCGAGCTCGCCAAACGCGCCGGTGTCGGCAACGATGCGATACGTGTGCTCGACCTCGTCGCGGTCGGTGTCCAGGTAATAGGCGCGTTGAGGCTCCATTGGCCGCCGTCGTCCAGATACACGTTGATGCCGCCGCTGAGGCTGGCGTCGGTGCCGTCGCGGGTGTCGGTCTCGAACTCGTTGAAGGCCAATTCGCGCGCTGGCGTGTAGTGGAATTCTTCCTTGCGCTTGGGGTTGTAACGTTGCTGCACGTCCAGCGCCAGCGAGAAGGACATGTTCTCGTGCGTGCCGCCGATGGACGCGAAGCCGGAGCCGCGGATCTTGCCGTTCTCGAAATGTTGCGCACCCAGACGCCAACTGCCGCCGGCATAGGTGGCGCCTTTCTTGAGGATGATGTTCAGTGTGCCGGCCACGCCCTCCGAGCCCATGGCCGCGGTCGGTGAGCGGATCAACTCGATGCGCTCGACCATCTCGGCGGGAATGCGATCGACCTGGATCGAGCGGTTGCCGGCGCCGCCGGGCAGGCGTCGGCCGTTGATCAGGATCTGCGTGTACTGGGCACCGATGCCGCGCAGTTGCACGTAGTCGTATTCCAGCACGTCGCTGGAAAACGACAAGCCGGGAATGCGCTTGAGCATGTCGCCGACGGTCAGCGGCTCGAAACGCTGGAAATAGCGGTAGTCGTAGGACAGCACCGGTGCCGGCGTGCTCAGACGATTGCGGAAAATGTCGGTCGCGGTGACTTGCACGGCGTCGAGTCGGGTCGCACCCGAGTCGGCCGGCGTGTGCGACCGGGCCGACGGTGCACCGGCAAGCAGCGCCAAGCCGAGGGCAGTGGAAAGACGAATACGCTGGAACATGGACTCCCCGGTCAAGGTGGTGGATGAATCCGGGTAGTCTGGGTTGGCTTGATGACATCGTCGTCACGATGGCTTGACGGTTGTGTGACGTGCTCGTCCGCATGATGCTCACGGCCACCGGGTCCGTCATGAAAAGCCTCAGGCCATACGATTGTGCTCGCCTGCATGCCGGCCTCGAAAACGCTTGACCGGGAACAGAGTGTCTACGGAGGTTTGGCGGGTTGTGGCTAGCGCGAGAGCTTGAGCGCTGCGGCCACGTCGGCCCACGACACGTATTTGAAATCCTGCGTGGCTTCGGGGTCGGTGTTGTGGCCATCCTGGACCACCAGCAGGCCGGCCGGGTAGGCATCGGTGCGCAGGCCGGCGGCCACGGCCAGGCCGTCGGTGTCCGAGACGCCATCGGGGCCGCCTCTGCGGTCGCCGATGCGGAACGAACCCAGGTAGCGATTGGGTACGGCACGCGTGTATACGGTGTAGCGGTTGTCGCCCTGACTGGAAACGACCAGGTAGCCGCCGGCGTCGGCGCCGCGATACAGATCCACGCCTTCCACGTCGGCGACCAGATGACCGTCGGTGCCGGTGTGATCGATCAAGGTGCGGTCGCTGCCGTCGGCATCGGCGGCAGCGGACAGACGCCAGATACCCTTGCCTTCCTCGCCCACGTACAGCGTGCCGCTGGCGGCGTCCACGGTGCAGCCTTCGGTCTGCGAGTCGAAGCGCAGGCTGCGGACATGGCGGGCTTGCACCTTGCCGCCGGCTGCACTGAGCTGCCATTGGTCGAGGTGGCCGTTCTTGTCGCCCATGAACACGAAAAACTCACCGGCGGCATTGCGCGACATGCACAGGCCATAGGGTTCGTCGAAATCCACCGTGATGCGATTGATCAATTGCAGGCGTCGCTGTTGCGTGTCCAGACGAAAGAACGCCAGCGCCTGGTGGGTGCGATCACTGGCAGCGACCAGCACGATGTCGCCGCGGTTCATGGCAAAGCCCGCGCGCAGGTCGACGTTGTTCATGTCGCCGGCCTTCAGCGCCTGCAGGCGCTTGCCGGCCAAGGTGTACAGCTCCAGGCCGCGGCCCTTGTCGGTACCGACAATCAGGCTTTGCGCGGGATCACGCGGGGATACCCAGATGGCCGGGTCATCGGCGGCGTCACCGTCGCTGGCGACCGGCGGGGTTTCAACGGTCGCGGTGACCACGGGCGCCTGACGGGCATCGGGCGGCGTGCGCGAACAGCCGGCCATGACGGTGGACAAGGCGGCAAGTCCAAGGACAAGGGCAAAACGCATGGAGTGGCATCCTGACAGTGAAATGACGGATTGAAACGTGCCGGCATGGCAGGTTCATGACAGCTCGATGCCGGTTTCGTGACACGTCGCGTCGGTATCGGCGTGTGGTGGCTCGTCGTCGATGGCCAGGCTCTTGAACAGCGCGTGGACCTGGCTGCCGACATCCAGCGACAGGTCGTGTGCGGCCTTGCGCGTCACATGCGCCACCAGCGTGATCCCGGCCGCGTCTAGCTCCAGTGCGTGGTGGTGGCCATGGCCTTCATCGATCGAAACAATCGTGGCCGGCAACATGTTCTGCGTGCTCAGACCCGTGGGCCGATCCAGCGCAATGACCACATCATCGGCATGCACATGCACGCGCAGCGACGCACCGACGGGACGTTCGACACGAGGCACCGCCAGCTCGCCGGCGGCGCAGCGCAGCCAGGTCAGGGCAAAGCGCTCGTCGTGGCGCGCGATGCGCGTATCGATCACGCAGCCGGTCTGCGCGTGGCCGGTCAGTGGCGCCAGATCGGGCCGTGCCAGTATCTGGTTGACCGTGCCGGCGGCGATGCAACGACCGTCAGCCATCATCACCAGCATGTCGGCCAGCCGTTTGACCTCGTCGAACTGGTGGCTGACGTAGATGACGGGCAAGGCCAGTTCGTCGCGCAGGCGCTCGATGTAGGGCAGGATCTCGTTCTTGCGTGCGGCATCGAGCGAGGCCAGTGGCTCGTCCATCAGCAGCAATGACGGGCTGGCCAGCAAGGCGCGACCGATGGCCACGCGCTGACGCTCGCCACCGGAGAGCATGTGCGGACGGCGTTGCAGCAATGCTGCGATACCGAGCAGATCGGCGACGCGGTCCAGTTGCGTGTAGCGCCGCTCCGGCGCACTGAAGCGCTGGCCGTAAAGCAGGTTGCGGCGCACGCTCATGTGCGGAAACAGGCGGCTTTCCTGGAACACGTAGCCGACCCGGCGCTTGTGCGCGGGCACGTTGATGCGCCGGGCACTGTCGAACAGGATGCGGTCGTCCACGACGATGCGTCCGCGTTTGGGCCGCAGCAATCCGGCGATCATGTTGATCACCGAACTCTTGCCGGCACCGGATGGGCCGAACAATGCGGTCACGCCCGACTGGCCGGCAAACTGCACGTCGATGTCGGTCTGGCCGAGGCGGCGCTGGACGTCGATTTCAACGCGCATGGCCGTACACCCGTTTCCTGATGCGGCGGTTGAACAGCTCCGAAGCCAGCAACGCGCCCAGCGACAGGATCACCGAGATCACCAGCAAACGCAGCGCCGCATCTTCCTTGCCTGGTACCTGGGTCAGCGAATAGATGGCTAGCGGCAGGGTCTGGGTCTGGCCGCGGATATTGGAAACGAAGGTGATGGTGGCGCCGAACTCGCCCAGCGCGCGCGCAAAGGCGAGGATCGATCCGGCCAGGATGCCGGGCACCGCGAGCGGCAAGGTGACCGTCACGAATACCCGCAAGCGGTTGGCGCCGAGCGTGCGCGCGGCATCCTCGATGCGTCGGTCGATCGACTCGATGGACAGGCGGATGGCGCCCACCGCCAGCGGAAACGACACCACCGCCGCGGCAATCGCCGCACCGGTCCAGCGAAACGCGACCACGATGCCGAACGTGTCCTTGAGCCACGCGCCCACCGGCCCCTGCGTGCCCAGCGTCAGCAGCAGCAGATAGCCGGTGACGACCGGCGGCAGCACCAGGGGCAGATAGACCAGCCCGTTGACCAGGCTCTTGCCGGGGAACGACAGCCGCGCCAGCACCCAGCCCATGCCGATCGCCAGCGGCAGGTTGATGGCCAGGCTCAGCAGCGCCACCTGCAGGCTCAGGCGGATGGCCTGGATTTCGATCGGTGTCAGTTGCAGCCAGTGGGGCATGGGAGTGTGTTGGTCATGTTGTCGTGGAGATTTCGGGGTCACCGCGTCGCGGGCACTGCCCGCCAACGAACCGTCATGAACGCGTGAGGGCGGGTTGTCGGGCACTGCCCGACCTGCACAATTTTGTCTTCTGGTGCCGTTTTGAGAGGTTTCACACGGTCTCGTGCGTTTCTACGGGGGCGTCGGAATCAGGGTGAAGCCGTAGCGCTTGAAAATGCGTGCGGCGGCGGTCGATTGCAGGAAATGGAGAAAGCTTCGTGCGGCGGTATTCGCGTGGACGGTCAGCGCGGCGGGGTAGATGACCGGCGGGTGCGTGTCGGCGGGAAACGTGCCGACGATCTTCACCTTGTTCGACGCCAACGCGTCGGTGCGATAGACGATGCCCAGCGGCGCTTCGCCCAGCGCGACCAGCGCCAGCGCCGCGCGCACGTTGGCCGAGCGCGCCACGTGTCCCTTGACCGACTGCCACACGTGCAGCGATTGCAGCGCCTGCTTGCCGTAGATGCCGGCCGGGACATGCATGGGATTGCCCATGGCCAGCCGTCCGGCTCCGAGCAGTCGCACGAGGTCGAAACCCGCGTGGATGTCGACGCTCTCGAGCGGGCTGCTTGCAGGTGCGACCAACACCAACTGGTTGGCCAGCAGGTTGGTGCGCGAGTCGGTCCGGATGCGACCATGCTTCTGCACGTAGTCCATCCAGCGTTGGTCAGCCGACACATACACATCCGCCGGCGCGCCTTCGGCAATCTGGCGTGCCAGGCTCGAGCTGGAGGCAAAGGAAAACTGCACGTGATTGCCGGAGGCCTTCTCGTACGCCTGGCCGATATCGGCCAGGGCGTCGGTCAGGCTCGACGCCGCAAACACGGTCACCGTGCCGGCATGCGCGCTGATCGATGTGCACAGGCACAACAGCACCAGCAACACGAGTGATGTCAGTCGTCGCGGTCGAGCACTCATGGTTTCGGGTACCGTCGCCGCGTGCTGTCGCGCACGTCGACATCGAACTGCGCGATAAGCGGTGTGCCCCCGGCGGTCGGCAGTTCCACCGTCAGTCCGTCGCGACTCGGCAGGCGCGAGGCCAGTGCACGCACATCGTCGGCCACCAGTTGCAGGCGCCAGCCATCATCGATGCGTTGCCAGTCGGGCTGGTCGGCCAGCGCGAGTTGCTGGTGACTGATGCCGCCATCGGGCCACGTGGTCGGGTTGTCCAGCACTTCGCCGGCCAGCAAGCGTTCCAGTTCGGGCTCGTCGATGCGCAGGCGCAGGGTTTGTTGTTTCGATTGCACTCTCATGCCGTGGCCTTGTTCCAGTCGGTGGGGGTATTGCAGTCGCTCAGTTGTGTCGCCTCGGCGGCGTCGAGGGGAAGGGTCTCGATGCCGACGGTGTGTTGCAGTGCACGCAGCGAGCGTTGGCGCGGGTTGCCGGTGGCCAGCAGCTGTGACAGCAGCGCGCGGGTCGCGCGATCGAGCCGCAGCCGAAACGGCAGGACGTGGGCGCCCAATGTCAGGCAGCG
>DASSKC010000129.1:0-24734 GCA_035690885.1 Oleiagrimonas sp.
TCGCACGCCCTGAGCGGCTTTCGCTCAATCGCAGTGCTCAACGTAGTGAAACTACGCCTGCGCGCTGCTCAATCGTGAAATCCACTCAGGACGCACGCTTGAACCGGCTCGCTACGACCTCTGATGAATAATGCAGGCTAAACGCACACACGGCATGTGGGAGCGCGTTGGTCGCTCCCACATTTTCCGCGCCATGCTGCACAATGCGGACCATGCCACCATCGCGAGAAAGCACGCCTGCCGGCGCCTATTCACTACGTTCCACGCTGATCGACACCCTGATCGGCTGGAAGCGTCCGGATGTCCCGGTCATGGTCGCCATTCGCAATACCGTGGCGGTGGTGCTGCCGATGGGCATCGGTTTCGCGACCGGCCATCCGGTGATTGGCCTGGGTGTCAGCACCGGTGCGCTGGAGGTGATGTTCGCGGACCGGCCCGGTCCCTACCGGCAGCGTTTGCAGATCATCTTGCTGGTGTCATTGGCGGCCGCGCTGTCAGGCTTGGTCGGCTTCCTGGTCGGTGGCCATTTTGCATGGTCCGTGCTGGCGCTGGCGGTTTGGGGTTTTCTCGGCGGCATGCTGGTGTTGTTCGGCCCCAACATGGCACGCGTGGGCATGACCAGCATGATCTTGCTGATCGTCACCTCGGCGACACCGCTGCCATGGCGACAAGCACTCGGTGCCAGCGGACTGATCCTGGCCGGCGGCCTGCTGCAAGCCCTGTTTTCCATCGCCGCTTGGCCGTTGCAGCGCTACCGGCCGGAGCGTTTTGCCCTGGCTTCGGTGTATCGCGACCTGGCCAGACAGGCACGCCGACAGCCCCATCGGGACGACGCGCCACCGGTGGTCGAAACACTGACGCACCTGCAACACACGCTGCTCGGACGCACGCACACGCACCGGCGGGCCATGGAATCATTCCACGTGCTGCTGGGACTGGCCGAACGCATGCGCCTGGAGTGGATCGCGCTGGCCGAGGAATCCGTCGACAGTACAGCCGAGGCCATGTTCCGACGCGATGCCGCACGCGTGCTCGACGCCATCGCCGAAGCACTGGAAGACGGCGAGCGACCAACCCAGGCGCGACGCTGCATCAAGCTGCTGGAAACATCCATGGAGCCACCGGTGTCCGGCACCCGCTCGCGCCCCGACGGCCCCCTGCGCCACATGCGTGCCCTGACCGGCCAGCTCGCCGCCGCCGTGCGCAACGCCAACTGGGCCGGCAGCCGCGGCGAAATCCGCGCCCATGCCGCCGACACCTCGCTGCCGCGCGCCTTGCGCAACATCGCGCCCATGGCCGCGGTACGCGCCAACCTCAACCTGTCCTCGACCGCCTTCCGTCATTCCCTGCGTTGCGCGGGCGTGTTGGCGCTGGCGCTGATCGTCGCCTACGTCGCTGATCTGGGTCGCGGTTACTGGTTGCCGATGACCGCCGCGATCGTGCTCAAGCCGGACTTCAGCGCCACCTTCAACGCCGGTTTGTTGCGCGTGCTCGGCACCCTGCTCGGACTGGTGGTGGTGTCGGTGCTGCTGCACCTGACGCCGGAATCGGTCTGGGCGCACCTGTTGCTCATGGCCGTGTTGTGCTTCGGCTTTCGCTACCTGGCCAGCGCGCATTACGGCATTGCAGTGACGGCCTTGACCGGAACGGTGGTAATCTTGCTGTCGTTCTCCGGCTACCCGGCCGGCCCGTCCCTGGACGAACGCGTTCTCAACACCGTTCTGGGCAGCGCGCTGGCCATGCTCGTCTACATGCTCTGGCCCACCTGGGAGCGCGGCTACACGCGCACCATGCTGGCCAACATGCTGGAGGCCTACAGCGGTTACCTGCGTGCACTGGTGACCGGAAACGATGCGTCGACCCGGCGTGACGCACGGGCCTCCGCACGGGCCGCGCGCAGCAATGCACGCGCCTCGGTCGACCGGCTGCGCGCCGAACCACGCACCCCGACCGAGCTGGTGCAGCTGTCGACATCATTGCTCGCCAACGGCAACCGTCTGGTGCGTACCTCGATGGCCCTGGAAGCCCTGCTCGACGAGGAAGGCAACCTGCCTTGTGGCGACGCCACGGACGAATTCCTGGATGCGGCCTGCACGGCCCTGCAGCAGATCGTGACCGGCGTGCGCGAATCGCGCGAACCGGATGACTTTCCCTCGCTGCGGCCGCTCCAGCTCGCGCTTACCGAGCGCCTTCGCCAGTCGCCCGACGACGATGACGCACCCGCGTCAATGCTCAAGTTGAGCGACCGCCTGACCGACAACATCAACACCCTGGCCCACGTGCTGGGCAAGGCGTTGCCAGCCGATGAAAACGACGAGAATGCACCCGGTGCACCGCACCCGGACATGCCTCCGGTGTGACGTGGTCCACACCGCCACGCCCGGTCACCTGCGCCACCGCCGGCGCCAGCGGTTACACTGGCGACATGCTCAAGATCGACGTCCACAGCCACATCCTGCCGCGTGATTGGCCGGATCTGGCAAAAAAGTACGGCGACAACCGCTTTCCGGTGATGACCCACAGCGGTGGCCACAACCGCATCTACAAGGATGGCCGCTTCTTTCGTGAAGTCTGGGATTCGGCCTTCGACCCGCCGACCCGCATTGCCGATTACGCCAAACACGATGTCGACGTGCAGGTCATCTCGACCGTGCCGGTGCTGTTTTCCTACTGGGCGCCCGGCAGCCAGGCGCTGGACCTGCATCACCACATCAACGACCACTGCGCCCACGTGTGCCGCGAACATCCACGCAACGTGGCCGGCTTGGGCACGGTGCCGCTGCAATCGCCGACGCTGGCCATCCAGGAGCTGGAACGTTGCATCGAGCAACTGGGCCTGGCCGGCGTGCAGATCGGTTCGCACTGCAACGACTGGAATCTGGACGCGCCGGAACTGTTCCCGTTTTTCGAGGCCGCCGCCGACCTCGGCGCCGCGGTCATGGTCCATCCCTGGGACATGATGGGCTTCGACTCCATGCCCAAATACTGGATGCCGTGGCTGGTCGGCATGCCGGCCGAGCAGTCACGCGCGGCATGCAGCCTGATTTTCGGTGGCGTGCTGGAACGCCTGCCGACGCTGCGCGTGATGCTGGCCCATGGCGGCGGCAGCTTCCCTTACACCATCGGCCGGATCGAACACGGCTTCCGCATGCGCCCGGACCTGGTCGCCGTGGACAACGCGCGCAATCCGCGCGACTACTTCAAGCAGCTGTATTTCGATTCGTGTGTGCACGACACCCAGGCGTTGACCTACCTGCTCGAAGTGGTCGGTTTCGACCGCGTGATGCTCGGTACCGACTACCCGTTCCCGCTGGGCGAACAACAACCCGGCAGCGGCATCGAGGCGCTGGACAACCTCGACGCCGACCAAACCGCCCGTCTTTTCCACGGCACGGCGCTGGAATGGCTCGACCTGCCACCAGCCCGCTTTCAACCCTGACCGGAGCCCGACCCGATGACCCGTCGCCTCGTCGTCCTGTTGTTGTTCGTTGTCGTTGCACCCGCATGCATGGCCAGCCAGTTCACCTTCGGCAACGGCGGTTTCAAGCTGACCGTGCCCGATGGCTGGCCACGCATCATGCAGTCGATGGGCGACCCGGAAACCATGGTGTTCCAGGCACCCGACCCGGCGCCAGGCGACCAGAACGCGCTGGCCCGGGTCACGGTGGTCAGTCAGCGCGTGCGCAACCTGGTCGCCTTCCAGCAGTTCGTGGGCGAACACACCAACCACGCGCATGCCCTGCCCGGTTTCAAGGCCGACAAGCAGCGCTCGACACCGACCAACGCCTACTACACCGCCAATGAAGGCAAGGTGCGTCAGACCTATGTGGAGCACTACGCGTTCCACAACGGCTACGCCATCATGGTGCGCTGCGTGCGTCCAAGCCACAGCCAGGCCGGCGCCGCGTGGACCTCTGCTTTCGACAAGGGTTGCGCGGGCATCGTTGCCAGCCTGCACTGATCCGTGCCCGTTTTGCCAGGCTTTCACCGGAACCATCCATGACCGATTATCAAGCCGACGTCGACTGGGCACGCGCCCGCGACGCCGCCGATCCGCTGCGCGACTTTCGCGACCAGTTCCTGATCCCGCCACACGACGGCGGCGACACGCTGTACTTTTGCGGCAACTCGCTGGGCTTGCAACCGCGCGGTGTACGCGAAGCGGTGCAAGCCGAGCTCGACGACTGGGCCAGGCTCGGTGTCGAAGGCCATTTCAAGGGCGAGCTGCCATGGATGGAATACCACGAGTACGTGCGTGACCATCTGGCCGAGGTGGTCGGCGCGCAAGCGCAAGAAGTGGTGGCCATGAACACGCTGGGCGCCAACCTTCACCTGATGATGGTCAGCTTCTACCGCCCCACCGCCGAGCGCCCGGCCATCCTGATGGAATCCGGCGCGTTTCCCACCGACCGCTACGCACTGGCCTCGCAGATCCGCTATCACGGCTTCGACCCCGAACAGGCATTGATCGAACTGGAGCCCGATGACGCCGAGGGCACCTTGTCGATCGAGTCGATCGAGCGTGCGCTCGACAAGCACGGCTCACGCATTGCGCTGGTCATGCTGCCCGGCGTGCAATACCGCACCGGGCAGGCCTTCGACCTCAAGGCGATCACCGCGCTGGCGCACAAGCATGGTTGCGTGGTCGGTTTCGACCTTGCCCACGCGGTCGGCAATCTGCCGCTGACGTTGCATGACAGTGGCGCGGACTTCGCCGTGTGGTGCAGCTACAAGTATCTCAACGCCGGACCGGGCGCCGTCGGCGGCGCCTTCGTGCACGAACGCCATGCGCGCGCCGAGCTGCCGCGCTTTGCCGGCTGGTGGGGTCACGACAAAACCACCCGTTTCCGGATGGGCCCCGAATTCATGCCCACGCCGGGCGCCGACGGCTGGCAATTGTCCAATCCGCCAATCCTGGCGTTGGCACCATTGCGCATCTCGCTGGAGCAATTCCACCGCGCCGGCATGGATCGCCTGCGCGCCAAGTCGAAAGACTTGACCGGTTATCTGGAATGGCTGGTCGATCACGAACTGGCCGACACGCTGGAAGTGGTCACCCCGCGCGACCCGGCACAACGCGGCGCGCAGTTGTCGATTCGTGTCAAAGGCGGCCGCGACCACGGCCGTGCGCTGTTCGATCACCTGGTTGCGCACGGCATCATCGGCGACTGGCGCGAGCCGGACGTGATCCGGCTGGCACCGACACCGATGTACAACCGTTACGCCGATTGTCTGGGATTGATCGAAGCGGTCAAGACCTGGCGCGACCGCCACCGCTGACACCCGTAGGGCGGGCACTGCCCGCCAACAAACCTTCAATGACCGCATGCAGGCTGTTTGTCGGGCACTGCCCGACCTACGCTGCTGCGTAGGTCGGGTTGAGCCGCAGGCGTAACCCGACGCCCCGTATGCTTCGCGCCATGTCGGGTTGATGAAGCCAACCCGACCTACGCGTCTACCGGGTCCTTGAGCCGCCAGCGACGATCAGTGCGGCAGGAACAGCTCGCCGATGGTCAAGGCTATCGGATACGGCTTGGGATGCTTGCGGTTGCTCAGGATCACCACGGTCACGTGCTGTTTCGGCCAGCGGATGATGACATTGCGAAAGCCCATGGTTTCGCCGGAATGCCACTGGGTGGGACCGGCCAGACGCCATCCGAAGCCGTACAGGATGTCCGGGTCGTCGGTGGGTGGATGCGGGCTGAACATCTGCTTGCGTGACTCGGCATCCAGCAGCTTGCCGGTATACAGCGACGCATCCCATTTGGCCATGTCGACGATGTTGGAGTACACCGCGCCATCGCCGCGCGTGGCGCTGGTGATGCTCTGGTCGGTGCGCTTCCAATTGCCGTCGATGAAGCTGTAGCCATAGGCGCGATGCGGCACCTCGGGGCCATGATGGTGCTCGTACAGCAAGGTGTTATGCATGCCCAGCGGCTCGAAGATGCGCTGCTTCATGAAGTCCGCCAGGTCCATCCCCGAGGCCCGCTGCACGATCAGCCCGAGCAATACGTAACCGCCGTTGCTGTATCGATGCGCGCTACCGGGCGAAAAATACAGCTTGTCCTGCGCGGCAATCATGCGCAGCACGTCCATGTCGTCGATCTGCGTCTTCTGATCCTCAGGAATCAGGTTCTCGTATTTGGCAATGCCGCTGTTGTGCGTGAGCAGGTTGCGGATGGTGATCTTCGCAGTGACCGGCGGCAATTCCGGCAACCACTTGCGAATCGAATCATCCAGGCTCAGCTTGCCGTCCTGCTTGAGCAACAGCACGGCCGTGGCCGTGAACTGCTTGGTGACCGAGGCCAGGCGGTAGTCGGTATTCGGCATTGCCTTGATGCCGTTTTCCAGATTGGCGTAACCGTAGGCGCGCTGCACCACCGGTTTGCCGTTCTTGACCACCAGCAGCGAAGCACCCGGCACCTCGCCACTGTAGCGGCTCATCAGATAGTCGACCTCGGCGCGCCGCTCCTGCGGCGACAATCCCTGCGCCTGCACGACGCCGGCGGCCACGAAGGCGAGGATGAACGCGAAATAGCGGAAACGCTTCATGTCGAACTCCTGTGTCAGGCACAAGCATGCAAGCTACTTGCAAGCATGCACGCGGGTAAAGGCCAGATCCTTGAAGTCATGACTGCCCCAGGAATCGGGATCGACACGCGCCATGTGCAGTTTGCCGCCGGAAGCGGATGAAAATTCCAGCCACGCGTCGGCGCCACTGTGATCCCACTTGACCATGTAGCGGCCATCCAGACGCATCACCTGCCCGGTCATCGTGGGCGACTTCAGCGACGCAATGCGCACGACACCGTCTTTCGGACAGATACGCACCTTGCCGAACCACGGGTCGCGCCACACGCCCAGCTTGCCGTCCAGCGCCTGCGCGGCTGCGGGCGTGGCCGCCGACGTATCCGTCGCTGCCGACTTCTCGGCTTTTTCTTCTTGAGCCAGCTCGTCGGCGTAGCTGGCCACCGTGCGTCCTTCCCCCGGTGCGGTAAAGTGTTTGAGCAGCACTTCCTTGAGCACCGTCCGAGCCTTTCCGGCACTGGCATTGATCAGGATCACGAAGCCACTTTGCATGTCCGGCAGCAAGGTCACAGCCGAATACATGCCCGACAGCACGCCGGTGTGCTCGACCACCAGATGCCCGTCGGCATCGCCCATGAACCAGCCATGCGCATTGCCGTAAAAGCGCCGGTTGTTCCACCGGACCTGACGCTCGGACACGTGCACCGGCGTGTAGATCTGCCACTCCTTGCGGCGCTGCTCGGGTGACAACCACTGGAGTTGCTTCGCTGTCGGCGCCACCCAGTTCATGCTCCAGGTCAGCATGTCGTTCAAGCTGCAGCGCACACCGCCGGCGGCATCCATGGTCAGGGGGTGAATCACGTCACCGGGAATGTTGTCGCCATCGATGATGACGTTCTTGCCGTCGCGGCGCGTGTGCGGCAACGCCACATTGCCGACCTTCTCGCGATTCCAGGTGCCAATCCGGCAACGCGTCATGCCCAGCGGCTGGAAGATCTCGCGTCGCATCAGCTCGGCGTATGACGCACCGCCAGCCTTGGCGGCGACCTGGCCGGCGACCACGAACAACACGTTGTCGTAGGAATAGCCACTGCTGTAGGTATACGTCGGCTTGATGTAACGCAGCCCGCGGATGACATCGGCCGGCGTGAACTTGTTCGGCGTTGGCCACAGCATCAGGTCACCGGCATACTGGCGCATGCCGCTGTGGTGCGCGACCAGGTCACCGACGCGCATGTGTTCGGTCACCCACGGATCGTGCATGGCGAAGTCCGGCAAATATGTCGTCACCGGCTCGTCCCACTTCAGCTTGCCTTGTTGTGCCAGCCGCGCCAGCACCGTGACCGTCATCGCCTTGGTGTTGGATGCGATCTTGAACAGCGTGTCGGCGTTGATCGGCTGACCGGATTTCAGTTTCCCGCGGGTGCCCTTGTACACCACCTTGCCATGGTCGATCACGCCCACGGCGATGCCCGGCAAGTCATAGCGATCAACCACGGCATCGACCACTTTGTCGTAATCGAAGTGCTCGCTCGTGCTCGCCCGTGCTTGCGGCACCGGCGCTTCCGGGGCGGTGCATCCGCCAAGACAAAACGCCATGGCGATGGCCAACGCGGTGGATGCGGCGATGCGGTTCATGCGGTTTCCCAATGTTGCGCCGGCTGTTCGTCGGCAATCATGTCGTCAAAACTCTGGCGTTTGCGGATCACGGCATAGCGGCCGTCATCGAGCAGTACCTCGGCCGCCAGCGGACGCGAGTTGAAACCCGATGCCATGGCCGCGCCATAGGCCCCGGTCGCCTTGATCATCATCAGGTCGCCGGCCACGCACTGCGGCAGCTCGCGATCACGCGCGAACGTGTCGCTGGTCTCGCACACGGGACCGACGACATCGTAGGCGCGCAAGGGACGGCGCTCATGGGTCACCGGCACGATCTCGTGCCATGCGTCGTAAAGACAAGGCCGTATCAGCTCGGTCATGGCCGCATCCAGCACCAGGAAGTAGCGGCTCTGACCATGCTTGACACGCAGTACACGCGTCAGCAACACGCCCGCCTCGGCCACCAGCCAGCGCCCCGGTTCGAGCAGGATGCGGCCGTCGAAATCGGCCAGTTCCTCGCGAATGACCCTGGCATATTCCTCGACGGGTACCGGCTTGTCCCTGCCCTCGTGATAACACACGCCGAGGCCGCCGCCGACGTCGATGCAGTTGATCTCGTGGCCGGCCTCGACGAGTTCGCGCCACAGCGCGACCACGCGCTGCAAGGCCGCGCGCACCGGTTCCACGCTCAGCATCTGCGAACCAATGTGCATGTGCAGGCCATCCAGACGCACGTGGGTCAGCAACGAGCTGGCAGCAAACCAGCGACGCGCTTCCTCGATGCTCACGCCGAACTTGTTCTCCGACTTGCCGGTGGAAATCTTGGCATGCGTGCGCGCATCGACATCCGGATTGACGCGCACCGACGCATGTGCCGTGACATTGCGTTCGGCCGCCAGACGCTGCAGCAGGTGCAACTCGTCTTCCGATTCGACGTTGAAGCGACCGATGCCGGCCTCCAGTGCATCAACGATCTCCCCGGCACTCTTGCCAACCCCGGAAAACACGATACGCGTAGGTGAGATGCCGGCACGCAAACTGCGCTGCATCTCGCCGCTGGAGACAATATCCGCACCGACCCCGGCATCGGCCATCAACTGCAATATCGCGATATTGGCATTGGCCTTGACCGCGTAACACACCTGGAAGTCCAGACCTTCCAGCGCGTCATGCAGGGCGTCGATGCGCTCGCGCAGATAGCCCGCCGAATAGGCGTGAAACGGTGTCGGCACCTGTGCGGCCAGAGCCGTCAAATCGACGCCATCAAGGTGGGTCACGTCGGTGTGCGCCTCGGCGGCGGTCGCAGTCGCTGTCGTCATGGCTGGCTCAGGCTCTTCGGTCGGATCTTGCCCCCGCAGGCCACTGCTGCGGCAACAAGACCGCGGATTGTTCCCATGCGCGCCGGCTGGTGCCACGCATGCGGCACAACCCGGGCGCGTCAATCAGTCCCCAATCCGACAAGAGTAATTTCCCGCCGGCGAATGCGGCCAATGAAAGGATCGACAGCTTGCATAACCAGAGGTTGTGGATTGCGGCCGATCACTGCGTGCCCGATGCCTGCGGCTGCCACGCCATGAAGCGCAGCAACGCCGCATTCGCCACCTCCGGCTTCTGTAGGAACGCGAAGTGACTGGTTCCGGGAATGATCAATTCCAGGGCACCGGGAATCTGGTGGAACTGGAAATCGATGTCCTTGCGCCGGATGATCTCGTCATGGTCGCCATCGACAATCCAGGTCGGCACGGTGATGCCCTGAAGCTGCTCGGCGGAAATGTTCGGCCGCGTGTTCCACAAGTCCGACATCTTCTTGTGGAAGGCCTCGTAGTCACCGGGAGTCGGTGACATCTTCATGTATCCACTGCGCATCAGGCGGCTGTATTCGTCCACCACCGCCTGCTGGGCCGGGCTGCGTCCGGACGAGCCGACGTAACCGGCCGGCGTGGTGTTGGCGCCAAAGGCGAACAACTTGCTGACGCGCTCGGGATGATGAATCGCCATCTCCAATCCCGTGATCGAGCCATCGCTCCAGCCGACAATCGCGGCCTTGTCGATGTGCAAGTGATCCAACAACGCCAGCACATCCCTGGCCATCAGGCGATAGGTCATGGTCGCATCGGGATCATGGCCGCTGCGTCCCTGTCCCCGACTGTCGATCACGATCACCCGGTAGTGCCCGGCCAGCGCCGGGATCTGCAGTCCCCACCAATTGGAGTTGCCAAGACCGCCATGCAGCAGGATCACCGGTTTGCCGCTGCCGTACTCCGCGTACCAGAGATCGATGCCGTTGACGTGTACCTCGTCACTTTGCGCCGGCGCGGGGAGGTCCGGTATCGGTGGCAGGACCAGCCAGGGTTTGGCGGCAAATGCCGCCGGCGCCATGGCCAGTGCCCATAGCAAGAGCGACACGCAAATCCATTTCAATCCAAACATCGCAGACCTTTATTATCCGAGTCCACACCGTAACCCAATGTGATCGTACGCCCCACCCGAACTGAACGTATCATTGGCATGTTCCCGCCGTGGGCGTGTGCAGCAGGAAGCGGCCTGGCGCCGCTCCCGTCAACGAGCCGTCGGCAATGACCTTGCGGCCGTTGACCCACAAATCCACCACGCCTGCGGACAATACTCTGGGATGCATGTAATCCGCCTTGGGCGCGAAGTGTTCCGGGTCGAACACGAGTACGTCCGCGAAATAGCCTTTGCGCAGGTAGCCACGCTTGTCCAGGCCCACGATCTCGGCCGACAGACCGGTCGAGCGGTGAATGAAGTCGACCAAGCTGACGGTTCCGGTTTTCTTGACGTATTTAACGTATTTCTTGGGAAAGGTGGCGTATTGGCGCGGATGGCCGTCGTTGCCGTCCGAACTGGTGACCACCCAGGGTTGGCGCATCAACTTGCGCACATCGGCCTCGGCCATGTTGAATGATGCCACTTGCACGCGCCGATTCTTGCGCACCAGCCGCAGTGCCGCCTCAACCGGGTTGATCTGCCAGCCCGTCGCCACCTGTTGCAGCGTCTTGCCGGTCCAGGACCGGTCCGCCGTGGTCAGCAGCAAAGACTTGCTGCCGCCGCGACGGCGCAGGTTCTCGCGCACGTCCGTGCGGATCTTGTCGAGCTGCTTCGGATCGGCCATGCGCCGGAGCAGTTCCGAACGGCCCCCGACAACGGCCCATCGCGGCAGCAGCGCGGCCCCGAGACTGGTGCCCGATGCCAGCCACGGGTACTGGTCGGCCGTCACCTTTTGTCCAGCACGACGCGCCGCGTCGATCAACTTGATCAATTCGCCCGCCAAGCCGTGCACATCCACGCCGAGAGCCTTGATGTGCGCAATGTGTACCGGCAGTCCCGCCTTCCGGCCGATCTCGAGAGCTTCCCTGGTGGAGGCGAGGAGGCCGATCGTGTATGACGACTCGTCGCGCTGGTGGCTGTCGTAAATGCCGCCACGAATCGCCGCCTCGTGCGCCAGCGCAATCACTTCATCGGTTTTGGAGTAACTCTGCGGCGCATAGAACAATCCGGTCGAGAACCCGAACGCGCCTTCGCACATGCCCTTCGCCACCAGGGCTTTCATGCGTTCCAGCTCCTGCGGATCGGGTGCGCGCGAACTCATGCCCAGCACCCTTTTGCGCACTGGGCCGAAGCCGACGTAGGCCGCCAGATTGGTACCCACGCCATGCTCACGGAACCATGCGGCCTCATCCGCCACATCCGGCGTCCCGCCGCCGTCCACGCCGATCATCACCGTGCTCACGCCCTGGAACAGCCAGGGTGCGTTGAGCCGCATGTCCGCATCCTTCGAGCGCACATAGGTGTCGGGATGGGTATGCACATCGATGAAACCCGGTGCCACGATCATGCCGCGGGCATCGACCACGTCACGTGCCCGGAACCGTGTCCGGGCATCGGGACCGACATACACGATGCGGTCGCCGGATATGACGACGTCCGCAGTCACGGGACTGTCGGTGCTGCCGTCGTAGACGGTGCCGCCATGGATGATGGTATCGACCGCCTTCAGCTGTCCATGCCGTGGCGTCGCGCACCCCGTCAACAGGATGACACCCGACAACACGCCGACTGACATGAGACCCCGAAGTGTGCGAATGAACGAGTTTCCACTCATGCTGTTTCTCCGTGGGAGGCAGTGCCGTTCGACCTGCCCTTGCGGCATGGACGGGGGCTACTGCGACACGGCTGCCGAACCCGGACGCCGGGGATCGGCAGCACCCATGACACGGCCATCCTGATCGATCATCAGCGTCTGCGTACAGCCGATCTCGCTGCTCGTCTTCGTCATGTGTCCCCACTTGTCGAGAAGCCGTATCGTATCGGGACTGACCCCCCGCTCCATATTCAGATCGCCGCTGCGTATCTCCTGATTGATGCGTGGCGTGTTCGTCGCTCTTCCGATGTTCATCCCGAAGTCGACCACGTTGACGATCATCTGCATGACGGTCCCCGGAATCGAATTGCCACCGGGACTTCCTGTCACCATCAACAGTTTTCCGTCATTGAAAACCATCGTCGGCGACATGCTGGACACGGGCCGCCGGCCGGGTCCCAGCATGTTGTTGATGACCACCTCGGTATCGTTCTTGCGCGCCCTGGCCTGCGTACCGATGGCGAAGTTGCCGATCAGGTTGCCGAGCATGAATCCGGTTCCCTCGATCATCACGCCGGAACCGAAATCCGAGCCCAGGGTGAAGGTATTGCTGACCGCATTGCCAGCGGCATCCACAACCGAAATGTGCGTCGTCTCCCCGGTTTCATACTGCCATGGATTTCCGGGCTTCAGCTTCGGCGCCGGCAGGCTGCGGTCGGCGGAGATCAGCTTGGCGCGCGTCGCCGCATAGGCCTTGGAAGTCAATCCGGCCGTGGGAATGTCGGAAAACGCCGGGTCGCCCGCGTAGCGGATCCGGTCCACCCATGCCAGCTTGATGGCTTCCGCCTCGTAATGCAGCGCTTTGGCAGAGTTGGCACCGAATTTCTTCAGGTCGAAGTGCTCCAGGATGTTCAGCATTTCGATCACGCTGCTGCCGCCACCGCTGGGCGGCGGCATCGTCACCACCTTGTGACCCCGATACGTGCCGGAAACCGGCTCGCTGGCGACGGCCTTGTAGTTGGCCAAGTCCTCCATGGTGATGAGCCCGCCGTGCTCGGCCATGCCCTTGGCCAGGCGTTGGGCGATCTTGCCTTCGTAAAAAGCCTTGGCGCCATGATCCCGGATCTGCGCCAGCGACCACGCAAGGTCCTTCTGCACCAGGCGGTCCCCGGCTTGCCACGGCCGACCATCGGAGCGCTCGAACACGTCCGGCGCGGCCGAGCTGCGTACCAGCCGTCCCTTCGACTTGACCCAGTTCAACGACAGCGCCTGCCCCCAGGACAGGGTGATGCCGTTGGCGGCAAGTTTCACCGCCGGATCGACGACCCTGGACCACGGCAAATGCCCGAACTTCTCGTGCGCCAACCACAGGCCGGCGACCGTGCCCGGCACGCCGGATGCCAGATAGCCGCGATTGCCATGATCGTTGACACTGCCATCCTCGTTCAGATACTGGGCGAGCTTGATCGCATCGGGTGCCATCTCGCGATAGTCGATGGCGACCACGCGTTGCTGCTTCTTGAGATAGACGAGCATGAAACCGCCACCGCCGATATTGCCGGCCCGAGGCAACGTCACGGCCAGCGCGAAAGCGGTGGCCACGGCGGCATCGACGGCATTGCCGCCTTCCCTCAAAATCCGTGCGCCCACGGAACATGCCGTCTTGTTCTGGCATGCCACCATGCCCTTCCCCGGCGCGGCCGGTTCCGGCACGTGGATGGTCGGCTGATACAAGTACTGGGTACTCTGCGCGCTTGCCGCGACAGGGGCAAAAGCACAAACAACCGCCATCACCAGTGCACAGACCAGCGCACCCGCAAATCCCCGATCAACGTAACGTGATTGTCTCTGGAACAACAAGAACATGATGTTTCACACCTCGTGGCGCACGGCCTGGAAAAACGCGAGAAAGTATTTGATCCTGATCACTGGGCCACCATGTCAGAAATTGAATCTCAAGCCGACCGACGTATAACGTCCCACGACGTCATACAGCCTCGGATTGAATCCACCGGAGTCCGTGGCAATCACGGGCGGATCGCGGTCGAACAGGTTGCTGATGTGGAAATACGCTTCCAGGTGATCCTGCATGAACGAATAGGAACCGAACAAGCCGAAGTACCACACGCTGGGCACCGTATTGTCATCGATGTCCACACCCTCGACCCAATAATTGCGCAGTTTGCCCTTACCGATGAACCGCCCCACCGCGCCGAACTTGAACGGCCCTTGCGTGTAGGTCGCGGTGAGCCGGCCCTTCCAGCGCGCGCCGTTACCCGTAACCCTGCCGGCGATATTCGATGTTGTAAAAGGCGTAGTGGTCCGATTCTGCGTCTGGTTGTTGGCCAAAACATGGATGGTCAGGGTGGCGTCACGGGCAATGCTCGGCAAGGGTCGACGATAGGCAATATTGAAATCTATACCCTTGACGTACTGCTCCGCGATGTTGACCGGTGAATTGACCAGGCGATCGATGGTTCCGTCCGGGAAGAAGATGACGTTCTGACAAATCTGTTTGTCACCCGCGAAACAGCGGTTGACGGTCTCCTGATCGTCGATGCTCGTGATCGCATCGGTGATCCGGATCCGGTAGAAATCGATGGCAGCATTGAGGCCGGGCGCCCACGTCGGTGTATAGACCAGCCCAAGCGTGGTGGTATGTCCGATCTCCGGGTCCAGTGCCTTGTTGCCCCGAATCGTTTCCTCGGTATTGCGCAGCTTGTCGTTGTTGAAATGATCGACGATTTCCACCCGGTGGGTCAGGCCGCTCTGAAACAACTCGGCCAAGTTGGGAGCGCGTATATCGCGCGACTGCATCGCCCGAACCATAATGGTCTGTACCGGACGCCATGTCATGCCGATCTTCCAGGCAAGCTGTTTACCGGAGTAGTGGTAGTCCGCGCTGCGAATCGCACCATTAATATTCAGCTTGTCCTGCTCCATGAGAGGCATCGAGAACTCGCCGAACAGCTCCGTAACCTTGTCCGAACCAGTGGTCGGAAGAAAGTTTCCGAAGCGCCAATTGTTGAGTTGACTCTGCGGATCGGAGGCCGCATCCCCGACACTTTGCTTGCGAAAATCGACGCCGAACGCGACATTGAGCGGGCCAGCCCACAACTCCAGCGGCTGACCGGTCACGTTCACCGACCCCATTTGCTGCTTGAAGGTACGGTTGTACCAGGCATGCCCCGTCACGTACGCCAGCGCAGCTGCCGACATGTTGCCCACCCCGAAAGAGTTGAGCGGCACGCAGCCGTTATTCGGATGAGTCAACGTGGAACGGCAAACGATGCGGTTGGTCGCCGGATCCACCACCGCATCGAGCGCCAACTCCATATGATGGTCGTTGGTCACATCGTAGAGATCTGTTTGTACGCGACTCTTGCCATACTCGTAGAACGCGTGAATGGACCAGAAATCCGACAACTGCCCGTCCAGACCGAGGATGACCCGGTCGTACTTGATGTTGAAGTCCTCCGTAGCCGTGCCGACGACGAGACCATAGGTGAACTCATCGATGCCGTTCGCATTCATGTAGCTGCGCAAACCCGGATCGAGGAACGCGTTGTCCGCCTGGATCTGGAATGAGCCGTCATAATAGGTGTACGAGGCGACCGTGCTGCTCTCGGTTTCTGCGTGCGTGTAAGCAGCATAAACATTGACCGAGTCCGATATGTCAAATGACAACCGGCCATACGCATATCGCCGTGCATTCGCGGTTTTCAGCGCCATCGCTGCGTAGTGGCCGTCCATTTCGCCACCCGATTGTTGCGAGCCGTTCCGGCCCAGCAGACCATGTTGATAGGCACGAGGAGACCCATCCGGATTGAACGCCGTGAACCTCAGCTTGTCCGGACCAGTGATGATACCGCCAAAATTTTCCTCGGTACGATTCAGCCACGGCACGGTGATGCGCTTCGGCTCGCCGTTGGTCGGCGTCCATGACGGATTTTGCAAATCGCCCCAGGCACGATACCAAGGGCGATCCCGCATCGATCCGATACCACCATTTTTCGCGTATCCAGCATCAAACAGGACATGACCCCGCCCACCGGCGAACGGAAAACCCAACGTCAGACCGTACTTGGCACGGGTATCGTCCCCATACTTGGACTGGCCTCCCTGCGCAAAACCCTTGATTCCCGTATACGTCGTGTCCAGCTTGAAGTTGATAACACCGGCTACTGCGTCCGACCCGTATACGGCAGATGCACCACCGGTCACCACATCGATGCCGTTGATCAAGCCCTGCGGCAGTGTGTTGAGATCAACCAATCCGGAGGTGGTGGAGCCCACGACACGATGTCCATTCAACAGAATCAACGTCCTGTCGGAACCGAGAGCCCTGAGGTTTGCGGTATTCAGTCCATTGAGGCCGTTGCTGATATCGTTCTTCCCAACCGTGGACGAATACGAGGTGACCACCGAAGGAATCGTAATAACCAGATCTGAAATGTTGTTCGGGCTGATTGCCTCTATCTGCGCCTTGCCAATCGTGATGATCGGATTGGTTGACAAAAAATTGCTACTGATCACGCGAGAGCCGGTAACCTGGACCGCCTGCAGGGTTTGGGCTTGACTAGATCCGACCGGATCGGCGTTTGAACTGTCCTGTTGCTCGGCGAGAGTCCGAGTGTCTGTGCCACGCTCATCCATAGCCTCCGGCGGCTGATCCTGCGATGATGAATTCTGAGCGCTTGCCGGAAGCACGGGCGATGCGGTCAAGCATGCGGCGATGATAGCCAGCGCCAATGGATTGCGCATGTGTCTTGCAAGGGTATTGCGATACATGATGATTCGCCTCCTGACGGGCGTGTGAATCACGATTCGAAACCGGCCAGACTGCGCGGTTGCGTAACCTCGGTACCTATGCGATGCAAATGACAAGCGGTTTATCTGGATAAAACCACCCCGTCTCCGTCTTGACAACGAAGCGCATAAACAGTGCGTGTATTTTTCCGCTAACAATCCGCCGCGCTTGATTACACAACGCACCGCACGATTGTTTTCAAATCAGAATTTGCGAAGTGGTTTATTCACAAACCACACCCTCCCTGGTCAATGCACCCCATTGCATTGCCTTTGGTAGCATCAAGTGTAGGTTTGTGTTACCGCGCTTTTCCAATGAAAAGATAACCACGTCACATAGCTGACGGCTATGGGCTGACGGCTATGGGCGTGGCGCGGCGTTTTCAAATGAAGGTTTGCACCAGTCAACGCGGATCATGACGCCAACGGGATCGGCGAAACGTCGCCGCCCGACCACGGACGGCGCATCCGCGAGCGAGCGTTGCGGGATACTGGAATGCCCCAACGACAACGCGCCCGGACATGACTGGCGCCGGCCCGTCTCAGCGATGCGCTTTTCCGTAAACCGCCCGACCGATCAGATAAAACGCGGCGCCAATGATCAACGCGGCAACCGCGGCACCCACGTTCGCCATGCCGGCGCTGGCCAGAAGCGCAAGCGAAAGCAGTGTGGCGATGATCGGAATCGTCGGACCGCCCACCAGGTGCATGGCGCTTTCGCGGTGGCCGTAACGCTTGCGCAGAACAAGCACGGAAATCGCGGTGGCCAGATAACCCACAAGACGTGCGACCACCGACAGCAGGGCCAGATACACGAACGATCCGGACAGCGCCAAAGCCAGTGACAACACGCTCACGACCACCACGGCCACGGCCGGCGTGCGAAAGCGCGGATGGATTCGTGCCAGCCACGCCGGACCGCCAAGCTCATCCACCATGGCGTGCAAGTAACGCGGCCCGAACATGATCGTGTTGCTGTTGGTGCCGAGAATCGACACCGCCGCACCCACGGTCAATATGATTGCCAGCCACATGCCGCCGAATCGTGCCGAGGCGTCAGCCAGCGGCGTCAGGGATTCGGCCAGACCCGGCAGCGTCCCCAGCGCCACCCACTGCACGGCGACATAGATGATCGTGACGACGATGATCATGGTGATCATCGCGAACGGGATATCGCGTTTGGGATTGCGGTACTCGCCGGCCGCTGTGGGCATGTTCTCGAAACCGGCGTAAGCAAACAGCAGCAGCAAGGCGCCCTTGCCCAGATCGCCTATCGGAATGGAGCCGAACGCCATCGGCGTGGCCTGCGACATATCCACGTAAAACGCGCCGATGCCGATGAACATCAGCAGCGGCAGGATCTTGGCGATCGACAACACCACGCCCGTGCGTGCCGCCGCGCGCACGCCGATCACGTTGATCCAGGTGAGGAATGCCAACGACCCGACGATGATCGCGGTGTGCACCCAGCCATCGGTGGCCGCCGGCCAGAAATGCGATACCGCTTCGGCCAGACCATTGCTCAACGCGGCCGCACTGGCGATACGCGCCAACAGCAACATCAAGCCCACCTCGAACCCCACGAACGGTCCGAATGCCTTGCGCGCATACAGGATGCTGCCACCCGGCTGGTCGAAATAGCTGGCCGCCTGCGCGTAGCAAAGGACCAGCAAACCGACCGCCATGCCGGCCAGCAACACCGCCCACAGACTGGCCACACCGAGCAGTGCGGCAGCGGCCGCCGGCAACAGGTAAATGCCACTGCCGATGACGTCGTTGACCGACAAGCCGACCAATTCCCAACGGCCCACGGCTCGCAGCAGACTTGGCTGATCTGACGAAGGTGGGGCGTCGGAGGAAGTCGCGCCGGGTGAACGGATCGTTTTGCTCAATGTCGGTTCTGCCATAACGGGTTGAAAATTGAAGTCGTCAACAACGTGGCCGGGACCACGGTAGCGTGCGCGTGACGCACGAAAAGAAGGATTGCCCCGCGAGAAGCTGCTTTCGTGCGCGATACGCACACTGCGCGACGTCACCCCTGCCCATGAAACGGGCCCAACTGGTCGAGCTTAATCACACACGGACACGCCTCGCCAATGAAAAGAGCCGAACCAGGCATAACCGCTGGTTGTGCCTTTCCGGACTCATGCCGGCGCCAGCATCTGGCGCGCCATTTGCCGCACGATGTCGAGGAACTGCTGCTGCACGGTGTCCAGGGCGCTGTCCTGCCGATATACCGCATACAGCACGACATCCAGATGCAGCTTCAAGGGCCGCGTCTGCACCGTCTCCTTGCCATCCCAGCGCGCCGTGAACGGGTCGACCAGGGCCAGCCCCTCGCCTTGCGCCACCAGCGAATGCGCCAATTGATAGGTCTGCACGCGCACCGACATTTTCGGCCGGGGATCGATCTGTACCAGATGGCTGTGCAACATGCCGCCCAAGGCATCCTGCTCGGCGATGCCGACCATGGGCTGCCCGGCCAATGCCTCCACCGGCAACGGCCTGGTCAATTCGGCCTCGGGCCACCAGCCCGGCGGCGCGATGACCATGACCCGGCCGCGGCACAGGGGTTCCTGGCGCAGGTTTTGGTGGCCGGTATCCTGCAGCGTGAGGCCGATGTCGGCCTCGTGCAGCAACAACGACTCGCACATGATCGCCGAGTGCTGGGTGAACAATTCCGCGCTGGTACCGGGCAATCCCTTGCGCAGCAATACCGTGGCATCAGGCACCAGGGCCTGCGCCAGCGCGGGTGTGCAGGTGACACGCAAGGGACAGCTTTCGGGGCGCTTGATGTTGACCGTGAGGCGGTTGAGGTCATGCAGTTCATGCATGATCTTGTCCACGCGAGGACGCATCTGCAGCGCCTGTTGCGTCGGTTGCAAACGCCCCCGCACCCGGCTGAACAGGGTGAAGCCGAGATGTTGTTCGGCCTGTTGCAGGGCCTTGCTCGCCGCCGGCTGCGATATGTTCAACAAGTTCGCCGCCCCGGTCAGGCTCCCGGTGGTGAGAATGGCATGAAACAGTTCGATGTAACGCAAACGCATCTTGAAGGCTCACCCTGCGTCGCCGCGACGACATTTGACCAGTGCAGCACACAATGCAATGGCGAGGCAAGCGCCGGCGTCCATCCCGCCCGGGAACCCTCTGAACCCGGCGCCGATGCACGCCACAACTATCGGTTATGCAAAGTGCTGGTCTTTTCATTGGCGGCCCGAGCCTGGGGATGACTATGCTCGACACAGCATCGTGAAGGGGCACGGTCTTCAGCATTGGAGCCCGTGGCAATCGGCATTTCGTCAACTGGCAGCGGTTTTGGCAACGGGCGCGCAAAGACGCCCGTGCCCACTCCGGATACGGCCATTGCCGGACACCGAACACGCGCCCCGACCGGTACTGCTTTCGCTTCCGGCAACGGAACCGCTTCCAACTGACGACGCACGCGTCACAAGGAGTTACAGATTCATGTCGAATCAAGCCACAACCATCGCCGCTGGCCACTGGGGGCCGCCTTATCTGTTGTATCTGGGCAGCGCGCACGACGATTTGGCCATCAAGACGGCCAGGGGTCTGACCGACTGGCGCCCCGAATGGTGTTCGGGCCAGTATCGCCGCCCCGAATGCAAGGTGAGCCTCGACCTGCCGGACATGGGCATGGCCGAGGCCAAGGCACAGGGCGTCGACACCATGGTGATCGGCGCGGCCAACGCCGGCGGCGTCATGTCGCCGGAAACTGCCGCTGACGCCATCGCCGCGCTCGACGCCGGGCTCAACGTCGTGGCCGGCCTGCATCAGAAACTGCGTGACCATCCCGGTATCGCGGCAGCAGCGCGACGCAATGGTCGCACCTTGTTCGATGCGCGCGACCCGGCACACGACATTGCCGTCGGCAACGGACGACCGCGCGCCGGACGGCGGCTGCTGACGGTCGGCACCGACTGTTCGGTCGGCAAGATGTACGCCACACTGGCCATGGAACGCGCGATGCGCGAACGCGGCATCAGCGCGGACTTCCGAGCCACCGGGCAGACCGGCATCCTCGTCGCCGGTGACGGCATACCGGTCGATTCGGTGATCGCCGACTTCATCTCCGGCGCCATCGAATGGGTCTCGCCGGCACGCGTCGATGGTGGCTGGGACCTGATCGAAGGCCAGGGTTCGTTGTTCCACCCATCCTACGCCGGCGTCTCGACGGGCTTGCTGCATGGCGCCCAGCCGGACGCATTGCTGTTGTGTCACGAGCCCACACGCCAGCACATGCGCGGCCTGCCCGACTGCCGGTTGCCGGACCTGGCCGACTGCCTCGAAGCCAACCTGGCCACGGCGCGGCTGACCAGTCCCGACGTCAAGGCCATCGGCGTGGCACTCAATACATCCAGACTTCCCAAAGACGAGGCACTGCCTGCATGCCGGAAAATCAGCGATCAGCTCGGCCTGCCCTGTCAGGACCCCTTCAGCATGGGCGTCGACGCCATCGTGGACAATTTGCTGACGTGCTTCGGGAACTGACCGTCCGACACTGCCGCTTTCAGCTGAAAGCGCCGTTTCGCATTTCCCGTGGCGTGCGCTACGCCACGGAAGTGTTGATCGTTCAATTGCGGCAAGGCGACAAGATCGGGCGCGGGCAATGCGTGCCTTACGCGCGCTATGGCGAGTCGCTGGCCTCGGTCATCGCGCAGATCGAAGCGCTGCGCGAGGAGCTTGGCGCGGGCATGGGTCGCGACGAGCTGCAATGGTGTCTGGCTCCGGGCGCCGCGCGCAATGCGCTGGATGCCGCGTTGTGGGACCTGGAGTCGCAATTGACCGGCATCCCCGTGTACACGCAGCTGGGTTGCCCGCCGGCGCGTTCACTGACCACGGCGCTCACCGTCGGCATCGACACGCCGGAACACATGGAGCAGGCCGCGGCACGATTGGGCAACGCCGCACTGGTCAAGATCAAGGTCGATGCCGACCATCCCGCCGCGCGCATCGAGGCCGTGCGGCGCGCCGTTCCGAACGCGCGCATGATCGTCGACCCCAACGAAAGCTGGAACATCGACCTGTTGCATGACTTGCAGCCGGTACTGCAGCGCGCAGGCGTCGACCTGCTCGAGCAGCCATTGCCGGCGGACGCCGATGATGCGCTGCTGGACTACACCGGCTCCATTCCGGTGTGCGCTGACGAGGCCTGCCACGTCAGCGCCGACCTGCCCCGCCTGCGCGGCCGCTACCACGCCGTCAACATCAAGCTGGACAAAACCGGCGGTTTGACCGAAGCGTGGCGACTGCTGCATGCCGCGCGCGCCGACGGCTTTACCATCATGGTCGGATGCATGGTGTGTTCGTCGCTCGGCATTGCGCCGGCACTGGAAATTGCGCGTCATGCGTCATTCGTCGATCTGGACGGACCGTTTCTTCTCGAGCGCGACGATGCCGATGGCATCACCTTCGAGCATGGCCGCTTGATACCTCCGCCGCCGGGTTTCTGGGGCGAATGAGCCAGCCGATCGGGGGGAGAATGGACAGATTGACCGAGCAATTGGGTACACATGCAACCGTTGCTGCAACATCGGCAAGCGCCGGCTATGCTGCTACGGAGCGTGATTGTCACTCACCTGCCATTCACAACCCAAGGTTATGCCCCGTACGCCTCTTTTCATTGGTGGCTTGCGTTGGCCAACAACTATGCTCGGAATGACCATCACGCTCGGACCATTTTCCCGTGGAGAACCAACGCATGTCTGATCGTACCGACACGCAGCCATATACAAACCGACATCACCCGACGACACGCCATTCCCTCGCGAGGTGGTGTCGTCCCGCCTTGGTGGCCGTTGCCACCTTCGGGCTGTTTGCCTGCTCGCAGCCGAACGGCACGCCGTCCAAGAATGCCGATACGGCCACAGCCGCCACCCAGGCGCAACCGGCCAACACGACATCGACCAGCCACAAGCAGTTCGCGCATATCCCTGATGCGACGCGCAAGATGCTGCTCCAGTCCAAGCCGGTCAGCGGCAAGCACGGCATGGTCGCCAGCTCGCAGCACTACGCCACCGAGGTCGGCCTGAAGATTCTCAAGCAGGGCGGCAACGCCATTGATGCCGCCGTCGCCATCGGTTACGCCGAAGCGGTCACCAACCCGTGCTGCGGCAACATCGGTGGTGGTGGTTTCATGACCATCCACTTGGCCAACGGCAAGAACGTGTTCCTGAACTTCCGCGAGAAGGCGCCGCTCAAGGCCACCGTGGACATGTTCCAGAACGACAAGGGCAAGGTCGTCGAAGGCCGCAGTCTTTACACCTACAAGGGCGTCGGCGTGCCGGGCACGGTGATGGGCCTCAATGCCGCGCTCGAGAAATACGGCACCATGTCGCTGGAGCAGGTGATCCAGCCGGCCATCGACCTGGCGCGCAACGGCTTCATCCTGGAAAAAGGCGACACCGACCTGTTGCAATCGCACACCAAGCAGTTCGCCAAGTACGACAACGTGGCCGACATCTTTCTCAAGGACAACGGCAAGCCGTACCAGCCGGGCGACCGTCTGGTGCAGAAAGACCTCGCGCATTCGCTTGAGCTGATCAAGAAAAACGGCACCAAGGCGTTTTACGAAGGCCCGATCGCCAAGGCCATCGTCAAGGCCAGCGACGCCAACGGCGGCCTGTTGTCGATGAAGGATTTCGCCAACTACACCGTGACCTGGGAAAAACCCGTCACCTGCATGTACCACGGCTACAAGATCGTCTCGGCACCGCCGCCGAGTTCCGGCGGTACCACCATGTGCATGATCCTGAAGATCCTGCAGCCGTATCCGCTGAGCGAGTGGGGTTACGGCTCGGTCAAGTACGTGCATTATCTGGCCGAGGCCGAGCGTCGCGCCTTCGCCAACCGCAACAAGTATCTGGGTGACCCGGCTTTCGTCGACAACCCGATCGACAAGCTGCTGTCCGACGCCAACATCAAGAAGCTGCGTTCGTCCATCAAGCCGGACAAGGCCACGCCGTCATCGGAGCTTGACGGTGTCCTGGGCGCCCCCGAAGGCATGCACACCACGCACTACTCGGTGGCCGACGACAAGGGCAACGCCGTGGCCGTCACCTACACCATCAACTATCTGTTCGGCATCGGCCAGATCGCGGGTGACACCGGCTTTTTCCTCAACGACGAAATGGACGACTTCACCGCCAAGCCGGGCGTGGCCAACGGCGCCGGTCTGGTCCAGGGCGTGGTCAATCGCGTCGAACCGGGCAAGCGCCCGCTGAGCTCGATGACCCCGACCCTGGTCATGAAGGACGGCAAGCCGTTCATGCTGACCGGCAGTCCCGGCAGTGCCACGATCATCTCCACGACGCTGGAAACGATCATCAACGTGGTCGACTTCGGCATGAACGTGCAGCAGGCGGTCGATGCACCGCGTCTGCATCAGCAGTGGCTGCCGCAGGTGGTCTACGTGGAGCCGGGCCTGCTGACCGACCAGTCGAAGGCCAAACTCGAATCGATGGGTTACACGCTCAAGACGCGCGGCATCGGCGATGCCGAGTCGATCGTGATCGACCCCGAGACCGGCATCATGTACGGTGCCAATGACGAAAGACGTTCCCCCGCAGGATCGGCGGCCGGGTACTGAGACCACCCGACCGTCATGCCTGAAGCCGCCCCGGCTCCCCCGGGGCGGCTTTTTTAATGGATGTTGCGCCGCGCACGTACACACGTAGGA
>DASSKC010000130.1:0-7388 GCA_035690885.1 Oleiagrimonas sp.
CATGCCCAATGCAATGTGCGTCGCCTGATATGGTTGCACGCCCAGTTGCGCAATCAGCCCATGCGCCGGCGTGAACGTAGCCAGCGCAGTATTGGCCGGCACGCGCTGGCCGCGCGTCACCTGAATGCGGGTGATCACGCCGGCGGTAGGCGCGGTGATGGTGTCGACGGGCTGGCCTCCACCCAGCTGGCGCTGAGCCTGCAACGCCGCCTTGGCATCACTGACGGCTTTGCGTGCGCTATCGACCTGCGCCTGCGTCGCCAAGTGCTGCTGCATCAGCTTTTTGTTGCGCGCCAACTGGTCCCGCGCCAAGGCCAGCGCGCCTTGCGCCTGCTTGAACGCCTTGCGTGCGGTCGGTGCGACAGCGAATTTCAACAACGTTTGCCCGGCATCCACCGCTTGCCCGTTGCTGACCATGACCGCCACCACTTCGCCGCCATGCGCCACGCTCAAGTGACGCGCATGGCGCGGGTTGCTGATCGCCGAACCGAAGGCAGTGACGCTATGTACAAACACCTGCTGAACTGGCTGGGCTGTACTTACAGCCACGCTTGGAGGTGACGTGGAACCGGCTTGGCGCCCGCAGGCACTGAGCAGACCGACCACCAGCAGCGGACCGGCAAAACGGATGATGGACGAAGTCATGGCGAGGTCTTTGAGGAGGAGGTGGAAGTCGCGTGGGCCATGACCTTGGCGCCGCCCGTGGTGTTCCAGTCACCACCGAGCAGGGTTTCCAACGCAATGGCCTGCTTGTCGCGCTGCTGGCGCAGGGTCAGCAACTGCAGGTCGGCGGCCAGCGCCTTGTTGCGGATCGTGAGATACGTGGGCCAGTCAAGCATGCCGGCCTGCCAGGCACGTACGGCCGACGCGCGCGCAGCGTCCAGCGTGCCGGCGTGGTGGGCCAGCGCTTTGATCTCATCACCCAACGAAGCCAGGTCCTGTTGCAGCCGATCCATGTCATTGCGCGTGGTCAACAAACGCGCGCTGTAGGCATCATGCAGCCGTTTGCGGGTGGCGCGGGCGATGGCGATGTTGCCGCGATTGCGATTGAACAAGGGCAACGTGATGCCGATGCTGAAGCCGCTGGTGTAGATGTTGCTGGTATCACGTGCCCGCGTGAAGCCCAGCGTGATCGCCGGAAACTGTGCCAGAATCGCGCCGCGCACGCGCGCCTCCTGTGCGGCATAACCGGCCTTGAGCGCCAGCAAGTCGGGTCGACGTTGCGACAATGTAGCCAGTGCCTGTTGCACTTGGTCTGCACCCGGCATGGCCTGCCAAACGGCACCCACCAAATGCAGCGGTGTCCCGGGGGACAACCCCAGCAATTGACGCAGGCCGTGTTCGGCCTTGATGTGCTGGCGTACAGCCTGAGCCAGCTGACGGCGCGCACTGGACATCGCGTCCAGCCCGCTGGCGGCACCCGCGTAGGTCAGGTTACCCGCCTCCAGAGCCTGGTTGATATGCTGGTCCAGTGGCGTCAGTGCATTGACCTCGTGCTGCAGCAGCTGTTCCCGTGCATGCGTGGAGCGCACCTGGTCAAACAACAAGCGTGCCCGAGCGATGGTCTGCCACTCGGCCCACAACAGCTCCAGATTGACCTGCCGACCGTGCTCGCGTGCGGCGGCCGTCCGCGTCGAGCGCGTCAGCAGCGCACTGATGTCTTCACTGATACCGAAGTTGAAAGCCGATGTCAGGCCACTGCCGGACGACGTCGGATAACCCATGCCCGCACTGATTTTCGGGTCAGGCAAGAGGCCGGCGGCAAACGCCTGCGCACGCGCCACACCGAGCGCATCACGTTTGACCTTCAGTTGCGGGTTGTTGGCCACCGCCAGCATGGCCACCTCGGTCACATCCAGGCCATCGGATGGATCGAACCGATGCCGTGACAACGGCTGCACGGGCATGCTCGAGATCGGCACCCCGAGCTTGCCCACGGTCACACCCACGCGATTGCCCAGCGGCAACGGTGAATAGGTCGCGCAGCCGACGCAACCGAGTGCCAGCAGTACTGCCACGACCAAGCGGCAAAGTTTGGCAGGCAATCGTCGAGCGCAATCACGCTGACGCAAGGAATGGAAGGCTCGCATTAGGGGAGCCAGTGTGCCGACGATTGCTTAGTGACTGCTTATGGAAACCTCTAAAAACACGCGACATTCCGGCTATCGAAATGATTTTGTGCAGGAGCGCACGAGTCTGTGTGAAAACTCCCGAACCGTACCGAGTGACAACGTCGCGTAGGTCGGGCATTGCCCGACAACCAAGCCACATGCACTCACGAAGGTCTGTTGGCGGGCAGTGCCCGCCCTACGCGGTGAAGCCGCTGACGCCGTCTCACGTTTGGCAGCGTGCACAAACGTCCGGCACGTCGGTGGCGGCTCGTGTCGACGCGGGTTCCGACGCCGATACCCTCGCTATCACCGGCTTGCGCTGGCTGACGATCACGCTGCCCAGGATCAAGCCACCGGAGATGGCCATGGTCAATGTCACCGGCTCACCCAGGAACAACCATGCCCATGCGACGCCGAACAGCGGCACCAGATAGGTGACGGTCGCCGCCCGCGGCGCACCCACGCGCCCGATCAGCCGGAAGTACAGTCCATAAGCGAGGCCGGTGCAAAGCGCGCCGAGCAGCACCGCGCTGATCCATGATGTGGCGGGAACCGGGGTCGACGGCCAGGTCAGCACCGACACCGGCACCACCATGATGGCGGCGCACAGCAGGGTGCCGGCAGCGACGGCGGTGGCCGGGATGTCGACGAGATAATGCTTGATCAAGTTGGCGGCGATGGCGTAGCACAAAGCCGCGAGTGTGCCGGCCGTGGCCGCCAGCGCGACGCCGGTGCCGGAGGTGTCGCCGCTGGCCAGCACCACCACGCCGACAAAACCGGTCACCATGGACATGCCGCGCCAGCGACCGATCTTTTCGCCGAAACACGCGAAGGCGACCAGGGTGGCAAACAATGCCGTCATGCTGTTGGCAATGGCACCGATGCCGGCGGGCGCGCGTTCGGCGGCCCATGCGAACAGCAGGAACGGTACCGCCGAACTCAAGGCACCGACACCGATGAAGCGCAACCAATGGGCGCGCGTCAATTGCCTGCGCGCCCTCAACAGGAACGGCAGCAGCACCAGCGCGCCCAGCGCCAGACGGATCTGCACCAACGGCGCCGGGCCGAAATGCGGTGCCGCCACACGCATGAACAGGAACGAGCCACCCCAGATGCCGCCCAAAACAAGCATCTCCAGCGGCGTGCGCCAGTCACGTGTTTGATTGTTGTCTCGGCGTGGGGATACGGTGGCCGCATCCTCGCGCCAGCGCAGCTCGGCCCGCAGCGCGGGATGCACAACGGAAGACAGGTCAGGAAATGCCATGATCACGACTCCTGTCGATGGGGAGCCGCCATTGTCCTTGGATTGGCGCGGTGCACAAGCGCATACTTATTTCCCCAGACACAAACATGGCTTGTCTCTCACGATGTCACTACGCCCTTCCCTGTTTTCGTCGCTGAGTGTGTTCGCCGCCGTGACACGACACCACAACTTCGCGCACGCGGCCGAAGAATTGCATTTGACCGCGAGCGCGGTCAGTCATCACATCCGCAAACTCGAAGGCATGCTCAAGCTGACCTTGTTCATGCGTCATGCGCGCGGCGTGTCGCTGACGCCGGAAGGACGCCTGCTGGCCGACGCCACCGGTGGCGCCATGTCCGATGTCGAAGCCGTGCTCGAGGCCTTGCACGAAAGCCACCGCAATCAGCGCGTGCGCATCAGCGCCCTGCCCTCGTTGGCCACCGATTGGCTGATGCCGCGTCTGGGCGGTTTTCGCAAGGCGCATCCGGAGATCCTGCTCAGCATCGACACCTTGAATCGGCTGGCCACGTTCACCGAAGGCGACATCGATCTCGGCATCCGCTACGGGCCGGGTCAATGGGCCGGCGTGACCGCACGCTTTCTGATGTCCGGCTCGCTGTTGCCGGCCGCCTGCCCGTCCATGGCCGCCGCAATCGAGATGCCGGAACAGATCGCCAACCTGCCGCTGATCACGGACATCTCGCCGGAAGGCTGGCGCGAATGGTTCCGCCATGCCGGCGTGCCACGTGCGCCGTTGGCCGGCATGTACGACATCTACAACTCCGCCAACGGCTTGCGCGCGGCCGCCGCCGGTCTCGGTGCCATCCTGGCGCGCAAGCGCCTCGCCGAACCGCTGTTTGCCGACGGTCGACTGGTGCGCCTGCCGGGGCCGGAAATGACGACGCGTTTTTCGTATTACGTCGTGCACGCCGCCAACCGCCGCCCGAAGCCGGCGGCACGCAAATTCATCGCCTGGCTGGAACGCGAGGCACGCGCGTGACCCGGGCCCACTAACCCGCACTATTCACTTGGGATCTGCTGCGCCGGCCCCATCGCGCGCCCTGAGCGGCTTTCACTCAGACGTACGCTTGAACCGGTTCGTTACGAACCCCGATAAATAGTGCGGATCAAGGTCGCGCGTGGTCGACGATGCGAGCTCGGTGCTTCATGCTCGCGTAGGTCGGATTGGCTTTATCAATCCGACGTGGGCGCGGCGTCGGATCCGTCGCTGTGCTCCTTGATCCGACCTACGCGTTGTGCGCTCCTCGGCCACGAAATTCACCCGTGGCACGCCCTTGAATCAGCTCACGATGAACACTGACGAATAATTCAGGCTAACGTTCTTGTTTCGCGCGCCATTTCACGTACGCGTACAGCGGCAGGCCGGCCGCGCACAAGGCAAACATCAGCAAGGTCGCCTCGGTGCCGGCGCCGATGAAGGCCATGACCACGTAAAGCAGACCGATGACGACCACCGGCAACACGCTACGCGCGCGCAGCGGCACCTTGCCGCGCCGCCACAGGATGAAGAACGCCAGCACGCAGCCCGAGTACAACGGCAAATTGGAAGCCGTCACCAGCCGCGTGAAGAACGTGAACGCGCCCACCAGCGATTTGCTGTAACTCATCAACACCATGGCCGAGGCGCACAGGCCGATGACGATGAGCGCGGCAGCCGGTGAGCCGAAGCGGTTGCTGCGACCAAGCATTTTCGGCATCACGCCATGCTCGGCCATGGTCCGGGTGATCTCGCCGACCAGCAGGGTCCAGCCATTGAGCGCACCCAGGCCGCTGATCACCACGAACAGGCCCAGCCAGCGCGCATAGCCCGGCCCCATGAGCTGCTCCATCAACAACGACAGCGGTGCACTGGACGTGGCCAGGTCGCCCTGTTTGACCAGCAGCAGCGGTACGGTCGACACCACCAGATAAATCAGCACGACCAGACCGGTGCCGATCATGGTCGCGCGCGGAATCGTGCGCCCCGGATTGTCCACGCGCGCCGCCGGCATGGCCGCCGACTCGATGCCGATCATGGCAAACAACGCCAGTGCCGATGCGCCCATCACCGCGTGCATGCTGATCGGCGTGGTCGGCACGTGCGCGACGTAGTCGGACGGCGAGTGGATGAGCACCCACGCGCCCAGCACCGCGACGGCGACCATCGGCACCAGCTTGAGCACGGTCGTCACCACCTGCACCGCGCCGCCGGTGCGCACGCCAAACAGATTGATCAGCACCACCGACCACAACAGAGCCAGTGCCAGTACCACGGGTGAAATGGCCGTCGTGGCCGGAAACACTGCCCCCAGATACCCGACCACACCGGTGACGAATGCCGCATCCGTCGGCCAGATCGCGGCCCAGTAGGCCCACAAGGCAATGAAAGCCGGTATCTCGCCGAATGCGTAACGCATGTAGACGTACGGCCCATCGGCCTCCGGCATGGCTTTGGCCAGATGGGCGAAGATCCGCGCCAGCGCCAGACAGCCGACCAGGGTCGCGCCCCAGCCCAGCAACGCGTTGAGCCCGTAGGGCGCCATCGAGGCCGGCAACACGAAGATGCCCATGCCGATGACATTGCCCACGACCAGCGCCGTGCACATCCAGAATCCGATCTTGCGCCGCGGCTTGGCGTCGGCGGCATCCATGACGGCGGCCATCAGCCGGTAACTACCGGCAAGACGATATGGCTGGCGCGATCGGGCGCGTGATACACACGCTGCACCGCCGAGGTGTAGTCATCCGGTTGGGCCATGAAGATGTTGGGCACGAAAGTTTGCGGATTTCGATCGTACAGTGGAAACCAGCTCGACTGCACCTGGACCATGATGCGGTGGCCGGGTGCAAACACGTGATTGACCGGCGGCAACGCGAAGCGGTAAGGCAATGGCTCGTCCGCGGCGACCGGCTTACCCTCGGCAAAACCCTCGCGGTAACGACCGCGAAAGATGTCCATGGCCACGGCCAGCTGGTAACCGCCCATCTCCGGTTGCTCGGACACCTGATCAGGATAGACGTCGATCAGCTTGACCACCCAGTCGCTGTCCGTACCACTGGTTGACGCCACCAGATGCACTTGCGGCAGGCGGCGGATAGCCAGCGGCTGATCCAGCACCTCGCTGCGCCAGGCAAGCACGTCGGTGCGGCCGGAGGCCTCACGCTGATCCTCGACCAGCCACTCACGCCAGCTCGCGCCCTCGGCATTGCTGATCGGCTGGATCGGGCGCGCGCTGAAGGGCACCGGGCGTGTCGGATCGGAAACGTATTGATCAAAGGCTGCGCTCTTGTCGGTCGGCTCGGTGAAGGCAAGCGCACGACCGGGCTGCAGGTACAAGGCACGTCCCTGCCCGACGTCCTCGACCTTTGCGGCCGATGACCATGCATCCAGACGCTGCCACTGACAGGTACCGGTCTGGAATGCGGTCACCGGGGCGATGTCGGCCTGCGGCGCATCGTCGATCAGGTACTGCGCCAGGTACGGCCGCAGAATGTGCTGACGGAAATGTTTGGCGGTGTCGCTGCCCAGACGGATCGCGCCGATGGCGCTGCCCTCCTCCACCTGCTGTCCGTGGAACCACGGCCCGACCACCAGCTTGACCATGTCGCCGCGCGTGTCCTTGGGCTTGAGCACATCGTAGGCACGAATGGCGCCCCGGATGTCCTCCTGGTCCCACTGGCCGTGTACCAGCATCACCGGCACCTGCAGCGGCAGCTTGGCCAGCAGCTTGTCGACCGCGCGTGCTTCCCAGAAGGCATCGTAGGCCGGGTGCGCCTTGACCTTGTTCCAGAATGGCAGTTGGTCCATGCCGTAAGCCTCGGCCAACGCGCCAGCCGAGCCGTGGTGCATGAACAAGTCGTAGTCGTCGTAAAAGTTGGACCACCAGCGGTGACGGTTGTCGCCGCTGGCGGTCTGCTCGTAGATGTAGGCCAGCATCAGCTGACGGAAGGCGCCGTAGTGGAACCAGTCGTCACCCATCCAGCCGTCGACCATCGGGTTCATCGGCACCGAGACCTTCAGCGCCGGATGCGGA
>DASSKC010000131.1:0-45902 GCA_035690885.1 Oleiagrimonas sp.
TCGTTGTTGAAATCGGCACGCGTCAGCTTGCGTTTGACGTAGCCGATCAGTCGATACTCGGCGACCTGGGCGGGGTTGAACTCGACCTGGATCTTGACGTCCTTGGCGATGGTCAGCAGCGTCTGCGCCATCTCCTCGCCAAGCACGCGACGGCCCTCCTGCAGGCTGTCGATGTAGTGGTAGCTGCCATTGCCGACATCGGCCAGGGTCATCGCCATGGCCTCGTTGTAGTTGCCGCGCCCGAAGCCCAGCGTGCTGAGCGCAATGCCGCTTTTGCGCTGGTCCTTGATCACGGTCTTGAGCGCCTGGCGGTCCACGGTGCCGACGTTGAAGTCACCGTCGGTGGCCAGGATGACGCGGTTGATGCCGCCCTCGATGTACCCTGCCCTGGCCTGCTGATAGGCAAGACGCAAGCCGGCGCCGCCGTTGGTGGAGCCGCCGGCATCGAGTTGATCGATGGCCGCATCGATGACGGCATGCCGGTTGCCGGCGGTGGACGCAAGGGCCACGCCGGCGCTGCCGGCATAGGTAACGATGGCCACGTGGTCGTCGGCATCGAGCTGACGCACCAACTGCTTGAGCGAGGCCTTCAGCAACGGCAGCTTGTCGCGTGGACGCATCGAACCGGAGGTGTCAATCAGGAACACCAGATTTGCCGCCGGGATGTCGGCCTTCGGCACCCGGTAGCCCTGGATGCCGATAAGCAGCAATTGGCGCTGCCGGTTCCATGGCGCGGGTGCCAGTTCCGTGGTCACGCTGAAGGGCACATCACGGCCTGCGGGTGGCTGGTAGCCGTAGTCGAAATAGTTGATCAATTCCTCCGCACGCACCGCATCGGCCGGTGGCAGGTGTCCGGCGTTGAGCATGCGTCGCACATTGGTGTACGAGCCGGTGTCCACGTCGACACCGAACGTCGATACCGGGTCCTCGGTCACCAGATGCACCGGGTTGGACTCGTAATGGGCGTAGTTTTCGCGATTGACCGGCGGACGTCGCCGAGGCAGCGGACGATAGGTGGCGATCGCGCTGTGCATCGCCTTCGACGCCGGCAGCGCGGCCAATGGCGGCGACGCGCGCGGCACCGGCGTGGACGTGACCGCGGCCTCGGATATGGCGTCGGCAGCATCATGCCGCGCCGGGCCGGACGTGCTGCACGCGGCCAGCGTCAGCAGCAGGGAAAGCAACAGGACAGGCAGTTTCATCACGGTTTCCGCGTTGGGTGGTATCCCTATGAACGCGGAAGCGGGCGTGATGGGGTTAAACGCAATACAGCCACGCAGGGCGGATAAGCGCAGCGCATCCGCCATGGCGCTCGACACATGACGGCGGATGCGCTTCGCTTATCCGCCCTACCGGTTGAGAAGTGCCTGAGGGTGGGCAGCGCTTACATCATGCCGGTTTCGAGCTTGGCCTCGTCGGACATCATCGAATAGTTCCACGGCGGATCGAAAACCATGTCGACGTCGGACTCGACGATGGTGGGGATCATCTCGACCTTCTCGCGCACGTCGTCGACCAGGATGTCGCCCATGCCGCAGCCCGGCGCGGTCAGGGTCAGCTTGATGTAGACGCTGCGCTCGCCGGACTCGGTGTGTTCCAGGCTGACGTCGTAGATCAGGCCCAGGTCGACCACGTTGACCGGTATTTCCGGGTCGAAGCAGGTGCGCAGCTGCTGCCAGATGAGCTTTTCCACATCGGCATCGCCGGCGTTGTCAGGCAACTTCAAGGGTTCGGGCGCCGGTTTGCCAAGCGCGTCGTGGTCGCCGCCGGCGACGCGGAACAGGTTGCCCTCGACATAAATGGTGAAGCTGCCACCCAGTGCCTGCGTGATGTAACCGATCTGGCCGGCCGGCAGCATGACCTGGTTGCCGGCCGGCACCATGACCGCCGGGCAGTCGCGCTGCAGGGTGAAAGGCTCGCTGTTGATGCTGAAACCGCTCATGGTATTCCTGTGCGAAAGTCGGATGTGGCGCGCCACGTCGCGCCCATTGTCGCCCTTTTACATGCGGACCGCGGCCACGAAGGTCAAGCGGCGGCGATCAACAAACCGGTATGATGGTCGCTTTGCGGCCGCACAACACGCCATGCGTCCCCTTGTCACGGAGCCCCGCCATGCAGGTTGAGTCGAAATTGTGGACGGGCCTGCGCGGCATATTGGCGGTTCTGTACACGGTGGTCGTGGCGCTGGCACTGGGTGCGGTGTGGATGGCCTTGTCGATGCGCGTGTACTCCGCGCACACATGGTTTGCCGTGGTGGCGGGCCTGGCTATGGGTTACGCCACGCGAGCCTGGATCACGCGCCGTCGCTATGCGGGCATGGTGCTGGCCGTGGCCGGCACGTTCCTGGCAATGGTCTACATGGCTTGCCTGCGCGTGGGCCTGATACTGGCCGCGATCATGGGCCTGGGTTACGTGCACACGCTCAAGACCGCCGGCATCGACATGCTGCTGGCGCTGGCCCGCAACACGCTGGACGTGCGGGTGCTGGTGGCCACGCTGATCGGCATGGCGCTGGCCGCATGGGTGACCTGGCGTCGCGGCTCACGTCAAAAACACGCCGAACTTACGCATCGAGTTCCTTGAGCGCCGTCACCAGCGCGCCGGCCTTGGCCTGACCATCGCCGTACAACATGCGCGTGTGGTCGGCATAAAACAGCGCATTCTCGATGCCGGCAAAGCCCTTGCCGCTGCCGCGCTTGATCACCACGGTATTGTGCGCCTTGGCCACATCCAGCACCGGCATGCCGTAGATCGGCGAGTCCGGATCGGTGCGTGCCACCGGGTTGACCACGTCGTTGGCACCGATCACCAGTGCCACGTCGGTGTTGGCGAACTCCGGATTGATGTCGTCCATGTCGGCGATCAGATCGTAGGGCACGCCGGCCTCGGCAAGCAGCACGTTCATGTGCCCCGGCATGCGTCCGGCCACCGGATGGATGGCAAAGGTGACCTTGACATCGCGCTCGCCGAGCAGGCGCGCGAATTCCCAGATCTTGTGCTGCGCCTGGGCCACGGCCATCCCGTAGCCGGGCACGATGACCACGCGCTCGGCGTAGGCCATCATCACCGCCGCATCCGATGCCTCGATCGGCTTGAGCGCGCCATCCACCTCCTGCGCCTGGCCGCCACCACCGGTCGCGCCGAACTGGCCGAACAATACATTGGCCAGCGAACGGTTCATGGCCTTGGCCATCAACTGCGTCAGCAAGGTACCGGCTGCGCCGACCACCATGCCGGCGATGATCATGGCCTCGTTGCCGAGCGCAAAGCCCTCGAAGGCCACGGCCAGACCGGTGCAGGCGTTGTACAGCGAAATCACCACCGGCATGTCGGCGCCGCCGATCGGCAACGTCATCAGCACGCCGAACGCCAGCGCCAGCACGAAAAAGCCGACGATCACGCCCGATTGCAGGTACCCGGCCACCAGCAGCACGCCAAGCACGATGGTCGCGGCCAGTACCAGCATGTTGAACACGCGCTGGCCGGCAAACACCATGCGCCGGGTCAGCCAGCCCTGCAGCTTGGCAAAGGCGATCAACGAGCCGGAAAACGACACCGCGCCGATCAGCGAGCCGAGCACGGCCAGCGCCATGTGCAACCGGCCCTGACCGCCCAGGTCGGCCTGCATCAGACCCAGCACCGAGGCGAAACCCAACAGCTCGGTGGCACCGATGGCCGCGGCCGCGCCGCCACCCATGCCGTTGTACAGCGCCACCATCTGCGGCATCGCGGTCATCGCCACGCGCCGGCCGGTGACCCAGGCCACCGCCACCGCGACAATGATCGCCGCCAGCATCAACCACAGGTGATGCATGCCGGGCAGGAAAAACGTGGCCACCACGGCCAGCAACATGCCGATGCCGGCCCAGTGGATGCCGCCGCGCGCGGTGCGCGGCGAACTCATCTTGCGCAGCCCCAGGATGAACAGCACCGCGGCCAGGAAATAAATGCCGCGCACCACCCACTCGGCCGCGCTCATGCGTCGTCCCCCGACTTGTCGGCCGGCTTGCGGCTGGTCTTGAACATCTCCAGCATGCGCTCGGTGACCACGTAGCCGCCGGCCACATTGCCCGCCCCCAGCAACACCGCCGCCAGCGCCAGCCCGATCTCCCACGGCGTGGTGGCGTGCCCCAGCGCGACCATCGCGCCGACCAGCACGATGCCGTGCACGAAGTTGGAACCGGACATCAACGGCGTATGCAGGATCACCGGCACGCGCGAGATGATCTCGTACCCGGTGAATGCCGCCAGCATGAAGATGTACAACGCCACGAAACCGTCGATCATGACGCCCTCCCACGGGTTGCCCGACTCAACCATAACGCAAGATCGCGGTCCCGACACCACGCCAGTGGATGGCTCCAATCCCCTGGTCGCTGACTAGCCTGCATTATTCACCAGCGATCTACTGCGCCCGCCCAATCGCACGCTTGAACCGGCTCGCTACGACCCCTGATGAATAATGCAGGCTGGGGCAATGGTATGGTCGCTTCATCCATGGTGGCCTGCGATGTCAACCGCCACCCCACCACCGCGTTATCGGGAGCGAGCAGAACGTGACGGACCCCGGAAATGCCCGATCATCCAGGGACAAGACCGTGACCCACGCCGCTGCGGCCGTGGACGCGGATGTCGTGGCTGATGCCGATTCGGCACCGGCCAGTCTGGATGCGTTCTTTGCCGACGTCGAGCAGCGCGCGTGGCGCATGGCGCGCTTTGCGCTCAACGACCGCGAGGAAGCGCTGGATGCGGTGCAGGATGCGATGTTGCGCATGGTCAGAAACTACCGGCACAAGCCTGCCACGGAATGGACACCGCTGTTCTGGTCGATCCTGCGCCGGCGCATCGTGGACTTGCAGCGCCGGCGCAAGGTGCGCTCGATCATGGTCGGCTGGCTGGGCGGCGGCAATGACGGTCAGGGTGGCGAGTTGCCGCCCTGGGAACCGGCCGACATCGGCCCGGGACCGCTGGACAAACTGGAGGACAAACAGGCCATGCAGACCTTGAGCCACGCCGTGAACCAGCTGCCCACGCGCCAACGCGAAGCGTTCATGCTGCGCGTGCTGGAAGACATGAGCGTGGCCGAGACCGCATCGGCCATGGGCTGCTCCGAAGGCAGCGTCAAGACCCACTTGTCGCGTGCCATGCACGCGTTGCGCGAACCCCTGGAGGACTGGCAATGAAACATTCACCGGCAGACACCTTCGAAACCCGCGCCCGGGACCTCTACCGACGCGCCGGCCCGCGCGTCGATCCGGCCACGGCCGGACAATTGCGCGCCATCCGTCGCGATGCCATGGAGGCGCGACATCGGCATGGCATGCGCTGGATGGTACCCACCGGCGCCGTCGCCGCAGCCCTGCTCGCGGCCGTGGTGGTATGGCAACCGACGCAACGTCCGGGTCCTGCCGCGCCACCGAACCCGGCTCCGACCAAGGCGGCGACCACCGACGTATTGCCGCCGGACGTGGGCAGCACCGATCCGTCGCTGTACCAGAATCTCGGTTTTTACGCGTGGCTGGCGCAGCAACCGGCCCGCGCGCACACGACATCCGAACACTGACATGCGCGCATTCATGGTCTTCGTGGCCGGCATGGCCTTTGCGCTCGTGACGGCACCGGCATGGTCGACTCCATCACCGGCAGACCCTCCGCCACCGCGTCACGATCACCGCCACGAGCGGCACCCGCCACCGCGGACGCCGTGGCGCAATCTGGACCCCGATGCCCGGCAATTGTTGTCGCCGCTGCGTTCGCACTGGAACAACATGTCGCCGCACACCCAGCGCGACATCATGCACAAGGCCGAACGCTGGGAACACCTGCCGCCCGATCGCCAGAAAAGCATTCGTCGGCATATCCGTCACTGGCAACAGATGACACCAGCCGAACGCGACCGCGCCCGTTCCAACCACCGCATCTATCGCCACCTCACGCCGCGCGAGCGCGCGCGCCTGCATTCGGCCTACGAACGCTTCAAGCACATGCCGCCGGCGCAACAGCGCAAACTGCGTTCGCAATGGCACCATCTGAGCCCGCAACAAAAGCGCGAGTGGATCGAGAACGGCGCCAAGGGCGACCTGCCGCAACCGCAAAGCCACTGATCGCGGCTTCCGCCGCTCCTACGGATCAAAGCGGACCTCGCCGGCGTGGGTGAGGCAGGTGGCGGCGACCAGTTCGTCGTCGAAATCGGGCGACAACGCGCCCTCGCGCACCAGCAAACGCGCGAACTGCATCAGGTTGCGCGCATACATTTCCGAGGCGTGCAACGGCGCGCCGGCCGGCAGGTTGAGCGGGCCGATGATGCGTTTGCCGGCGTGTTCGATGCGCTCACCGGGCCGGGTCAGCTCGCAGTTGCCACCGCCCTCGGCTGCCATGTCGACGACCACGGCGCCGCGCTTCATGCCGTCGACCATCGTGGTCGACACGATCTTCGGCGCCGGCTTGCCGGGTATGGCCGCCGTGGTCACCACCACGTCCACGTTTGCGAGATGGTCGGCCAGGGCCTGTTGCTGGGCCGCGCGTTCGTCGTCCGACAACTCGCGCGCATAGCCGCCGCTGCCGCTGGCATCCACGCCCAGCTCGAGAAACTTTGCACCCAGCGACTTCACCTGCTCGCGGGTTTCCGGGCGCACGTCGTAGCCTTCCACCTGCGCGCCCAGACGGCGCGCGGTGGCAATGGCCTGCAGACCGGCCACGCCGGCACCGATCACCAGCACGCGCGATGGACGCAAGGTGCCGGCGGCGGTGGTCATCATGGGAAACAACTTGGGGCACGCCTCGGCCGCGATCAGCATGGCGCGATAGCCCGATACCGCCGCCTGTGAGCTGAGCACGTCCATCGATTGCGCACGCGTGGTCCGCGGCAGCAACTCCAGGGCGAACGTCGACAGCTTGCGCTCGGCCCATGCGGCCAGACGCACGCCCGCCCCGTGCGGCCGCAACTGACCGACCACCGCAGCGCCTTCGTGCAAGCGCTGCACCACTGCATCCGGTGGTGGCTGCACGCACAACAACACATCGGCATGCCCGGCGACCTCGTCGGCGCTGGCCAGATGCACGTCACGATAGGCTTCATCGGCAAATCCGGCCGTTTCGCCGGCGCCGCGCTCCAACCATACCTCGACGCCATCGCCGTGCAATTTGGATGCGACCTCCGGCGTCATGGCCACGCGGCGTTCGTCATCGGCGGTTTCGCGCAAGGCGGCGATGCTGGTCGTCATGTCTTCCTCCCCGGGTTCGCTGGCGGGTCCGTTTGTGGCGATCTGCTATACACTGGCTGGCCCACCATCGGCAAGATACTCCACGTGCGGTGGAAGGAGCACGCATGACTTCGACTGACGAGTTGCTCGACCGGGCCCGCGCGGTGCGCGCACATGCCTATGCACCCTACTCCCGTTTCCGGGTCGGTGCCGCGGTGCAATGTCGCGACGGGCGCATTTTCACCGGTTGCAATGTCGAAAACGCCTCATACGGCCTGACCACCTGCGCCGAACGCAACGCCTTGTGTGCCGCCGTCAGCGCCGGCTGCAAACCGGGCGAACTGACACGCGTGGCCATCATCGGTGACACCGACACGCCGATCAGCCCGTGCGGCGCGTGTCGCCAGTTCATGCAGGAACTGGGCGGTGACGATCTGCAGGTCACCCTGTCCAACCTGCACGAGGACACCTGCGATACCACGGTCGGTGCGTTGCTGCCGGGTGCCTTCACCCTCGAACCGATGACGTCGTGAACCCATGAACGATCCCCTCCACCTGCTCGCCGAACGCCGTTCCGCCCCGTCGCGCCAACTCGGCGAACCCGGTCCCGACGCCGCGACGCTCGAACGGCTTCTGAGCGAAGCCGTCCGCGTGCCCGATCACGGCAAATTGACGCCATGGCGGCTGCTCGTGCTGCACGGAGAGGCCAAGCTGGAGCTGGGCCGGCAACTGGCGGCGATGGCATTGACCAAGCATCCGGACATGCCCGAGGCCAAGCAAAACAAGGAACGTCATCGTTACACGCATGCCCCGCTGGTCATTGCCGTCATCTCGCGCCGCGACCCGGCCAGCCGCATTCCCGAGCAGGAACAATTGCTGTCGGCCGGCTGCGTGGCCTACAACCTGTTGCTGGCCGCGCAGGGACTGGGCTTTGGCGCCCAATGGTTGACCGGCTGGGCGGCCTATGACCGTGATGCCGCCGATGTGCTCGGCTTGGCCGATGACGAGCACGTGATCGGTTTCGTGCACATCGGCACGCCGCGCGTCGATATTCCCGAACGCGTGCGGCCGGCGCTTGCGGACGTGGTCAGCACATGGACACCGTGACCGCCACGCGCCCCCGGCTGCATCTGGTCGATGGCAGCCTCTATGTGTTCCGGGCATGGCATGCCATGCCCGCCGATTTCCTTGACGTCGACGGCAACCCGGTGCACGCGGTGCGCGGCTTCGTGCAGTTTCTGTGCGACCTGTTGCAGCGCGAGCGTCCCAGCCATGTCGCCGTGGCCTTCGACGGCTCGCTGACCAGCTCGTTCCGCAACGACATCTACCCGCCGTACAAGGCCAACCGCGAGCTGCCACCGGCCGAGCTGGACTACCAGTTCCAGCGCTGTCGCGAGGTGACCGCGGCCATGGGCATCACGGTGCTCGTCGACGAGCGTTTCGAGGCTGATGATCTCATTGGCAGCGCGCTGTGGACGGCGCGCGCCGAAGGCTTCGCCAGCGTCATCGTGTCCGCCGACAAGGATTTCGGCCAGTTGATCGGTGACGACGACGAGCAATGGGACTATGCGCGCAACCACCGCTGGGGACCCGACGGCGTGCACGCCAAACTGGGCGTGACACCCGCCCAGGTCGCCGATTACCTGGCCCTTTGTGGCGACGCCGTGGACAACATCCCCGGCGTGCCCGGCATCGGCGCCAAGACCGCCGCCGCCCTGCTCAGCCATTTCGGCAGTCTCGACAACCTGCTCGAGCGCGTGGACGAAGTCCCGTACCTGCGCATCCGTGGCGCCAAGGCCTGCGCCGCGCGACTGCGCGAGCACGCCGACGCCGCGCGCATGTATCGCCGCCTGACCCGCATCGCGCTGGATGCGCCCGTGCCGGTCCAGACGAGCTTGTTGCGGCATCAGCCGTTGCAACACGAAGCGTTGGAAACGCTGGCCGAACATCTGCGCCTGGGGCCGATGACCCGGGAGCGCCTGCGCAAGATCGAACCGATCGAATTTCCCAGTCCCTGACTTTCCAAGGAGCCGTCATGAGCGACGAATGCGTGATTCCCGATGCCGACACCCCCGTCGAGATGCTGTACGAGGGCCAGTGGCTGAGCCTGAAATCACGCGGTCGCTGGGAATTCGTCGAGCGCAACAACCCCGGCGGCGCGGTGATCATCATCGCGGTCACGCCCGAGGACAAGATCCTGTTCGTCGAACAGTTCCGCGTTCCGCTCCTGCAACGCACCATCGAGATGCCGGCCGGTCTGGTCGGTGACCTGGCCGATCAGGCCGACGAGGACGCCTGCCTGGCTGCGCAACGCGAACTGGAAGAGGAAACCGGCTACGCCTGCGACGAGGTCCGCTTTCTGCACGCCGGGCCGTCCTCGGCCGGCATGAGCACCGAGATGATGGCCTTCGTGCGCGCCCGCAAGCTGCGCAAGGTCGGACCCGGTGGCGGCGATGCCAGCGAAGACATCACCGTGCATGAAGTCCCGCGCAAACAAGCCGGCACCTGGCTGCTGACCAAGGCACGCGAGGGCTATTCGATCGACCCCAAGCTGTTCGCCGGCCTGTGGCTGCTCGACAACGACACGCTGTTTTGATGTGCGTGCAGGAGCGCACCTTGTGCGCGACAGGCTCGCGTTTTGAACGGCGCGCCGACCCCATCGCGCGCACATCGGTGTCGCATCACGCCATGTCGGGTTGATGGAGCCAACCCGACCTACGCGAGACGTGAAGCCCGTAGGTCGGATCAAGGAGCACAGCGACGGATCCGACGTCGCGCCTACGGGACTGCGCGGCGGCGCATGCACAAGCCGCCGAAAGCGGCTGCCAGCACCGCAACCACCCAGGCGATGACGGCAATCATCACGCTGGTCGCGATCCACATGATGCCGGCCAGTACGCCCAACACCGCCACGCCGCTTGCCAGCGCCGCCGGGACTGCCGTTCGTGTTGCAAACCATTGGCGCAACGCCAGCCATGCGCCCAGGCAGGTCAGCACCAGCGCCAGCACGCGCCATGCCCAGACGCCGCTTGGTGGCAACGGCAAGTCGGGAAAGATGTCGGTCAACGAGCGCTCGCCGAGCTGAATCCGGAAACCTTTGCCGGGACCATTCGCCGGTACCAGACGGTTGCCGTCGACCCGCGCGATCACGGTGACGGTCTGCAACGGATGTACCAGCCACTGGACACGCAAATCGCCAAGCCGTGGACGATCATCGCCGACGCGAGTGGTCAGCCTGTTGCCACGGACGCGGAAACTGGCCTGGAGGTTGGCCGGCAAGTGGCTGAAATCCGGTTGCAACGGCTTGGTGCCACCCGGCAGCGCATGCACCAGTTCCGGTGCCAGCACATAGCCGTCCAGACGCACGACCGCGGCATGGAAGCGCGCGCTTTCGAATGGAAACGTCAGCGTGTTGGCATGCCCGGCCGGCTGCTCGAAATCACTGGAATCGACCGCGTGATCAACCCAGTCCTGCTGGTAATTGACCTGATTGCCGAAGCGCACCTCGCGCCATTGGAACATCGCCACCTTGCGCACCAGCAACGACGTATCGGCACTGACGTGAAAGTCCGGATCGCGCGGCCTCTGCACCACCTGCGGCGTGCCGGTCACCAGCACGCGGCGGCCGTATTGGGCGGCGTCGGGTGACGCCTCGGTGCCGAGCACGAGAATGCTGCCGCCGTGCCGCGCCATGCCGCGCTGCCAGTCCGCTGCCGAATGCTCGTTGACGCCCAGCACGGCCAGGCCGATCAGCATCAGCACGAGGCCGATGTCGACCATGATCCACTTGCCTCGCAGCGCCGTCATGCCGATGCCCTTGACTGCAGGGATACGCCATCGGTTTTTTGGCTATTGCCGGCGATCGACCACGACTGCATGACACATCATTCCTGTTTCGAGACTCGCCTTGCATCGTAATGGGAATGCACGCGCTCGACCATACGTCAGCGCCCACCACCCAACTGGGTAGGTCGGGTTGGCTTCATCAACCCGACATGGCGCGGTGCGATGCGGATGTCGGGTTACGCCTGCGGCTCAACCCGACCTACGCAGCTTCCGGTCCCAAGGTGGTCTACCGGCCGTGTGGCAGAATCAGCATGGCGTCGCCGTAGGAAAAAAAGCGGTAGCGCGCTTCCACGGCATGGCGGTAGGCGTCGAGCATCAGGTCACGCCCGGCCAGCGCCGAAACCAGCATCAGCAAGGTCGATTGCGGCAGGTGGAAGTTGGTCACCAGGCCGTCAATGGCATTGAACCGGTAACCGGGGAAGATGAAGATATTGGTCTCGCCGCTGAAGGGCTGCAGCTGACCGTCGCGGCACGCGCTTTCAAGCGCGCGCACCACGGTGGTGCCGACGGCGATGACGCGACCGCCCGCGGCACGGGTGCGCTGGATCTTCTTGACCAGGCCGGCGCCGACGTTGAGCCATTCGCGGTGCATGTGGTGGTCTTCGATGCGTTCGGCGCGCATCGGCTGGAACGTGCCGGCACCGACATGCAGGGTGACGTAACCGGTGTCGATGCCTTGCTTTGCCAGCTCGGTCATCACCGATTCGTCGAAATGCAGGCCGGCAGTGGGTGCCGCCACGGCACCACCATGGCGCGCAAAGATGGTCTGGTAGCGCTCCTTGTCACGGATGTCGTCGTCACGCTCAATGTACGGCGGCAACGGCATGTGGCCGGTGTGTGCCAGGCGTTTTTCCAGCGGCTCGCTGGCGTCGAAGCGCAAACGGAAAAACTCGCCGTCGCGACCCAGCACCTCGACTTCGCTGCCGTCATCGAGCACGATGCGGCCGCCGGTGCCCGGCTTCTTGCTGACGCGCAGTTGCGCGCGCGCCTCGTGCGTGCCCACGACCCGTTCGATCAGGATCTCCACCGCGCCCCCCGTCGGCTTGCGACCGTACAGGCGCGCCGGCAATACGCGCGTGTCGTTGAACACCAGCAAATCGCCGGAGCGCAACAGCTGCGGCAGCTGACGAAACTCGCGGTCATCCCACGTTCGTGCCGGCACGTCCAGGCACAACAGGCGGCTGGCGCTGCGTTCGGGCAGCGGCTCCTGCGCGATCAACTCGGTCGGCAGGTCGAAATCGAAGTCGGACTTTTTCAAGGCACTCTCGGCGTGGATGCAAACGGGCGGAGCCGGTGAACGCGGCATTTTACCCCCTCGACGCAAGTCCGATGGCACCCCCTTCGGTTTGCGACCTCAGGCACGGTACAATGGCGGGCTTACCAGTGTCCTTCTACTGGCCGGACCTCGCGTGCGGCCCGCACCACGGAGTGTCCCATGAGTTCGTCACCGGCCGATAATCCCGAGCACGCCAGTGTCCGTGTCGAGGGCAGTACCGATGCCTTGCCGGTCGCGCCGGCACTCGGCCTGTCGCTGGACGCCGCGCGCATGCCGCGCAAATCGACCCTGGTCACTCACCGCATCCTGCTGATCAGCGTGCTGGCCATCATCCTCGGCGCGGTGGCGTCGGGTGTGGCGCAACTGCTGATGTTGCTGATCAACGTGATCACGGATCTGGTCTTCTACGGCACCGTATCGGACGTCTTCGGCCCCGATGCCATCGCCGGCGGCATGGTGCTGTCTCCGGCAGCCACCACCATCGGCGCATGGATCATCCTGATGCCGGTGATCGGCGGTCTGGCGGCCGGCATCATGGCGCGCTGGGGTTCGCGCGGTATCCAAGGCCACGGCATTCCCGAGGCCATGGAGCAGATCCTCACCAACGAATCGAACATTCCGCCGCGCCTGACCTGGCTCAAGCCGGTGTCCTCGGCGGTCGCCATCGGTACCGGTGGCCCGTTCGGCGCCGAGGGTCCGATCATTTCCACCGGCGGCGCGCTCGGCTCGCTGATCGGCCAGTTGCTGCGCGTGACCGCGCATGAGCGCAAGGTGCTGCTTGCCGCCGGTGCCGCCGCCGGCATGGCCGCGGTGTTCGGCGCCCCGGTCGCGTCCCTGGTGATGGCCGTCGAGCTGTTGCTGTTCGAACTGCGCCCGCGCTCGCTGATCCCGGTGGCACTGGCCACGGTGACGGCCGTCGGCGTGCGGTACGCAACCTTTGGCGCGGCCCCGGTGTTCCCGATGCCGGATGTCGACGCGGCCAGCGGCTGGGCACTGTCGAGCTACATCGTCATCGGCGCACTGGTCGGCCTGGCCAGCGTCTGGGTGACCAAGGCGGTGTACCTGGTCGAGGACCTGTTCGAGAAACTGCCGATCCACTGGATGTGGTGGCCGGCCATCGGTGCCGTGGCCGCCGGTGTCATCGGCTGGATCGACCCGCGCACGTTGGGCGTCGGCTACGCCAACATCGACGCGCTGGTGGAAGGCAATTTCGGCGTGATGATGTTGTTGACCTTCGGCGGCCTGAAGTTCCTGTCGTGGGTCATCTCGCTGGGCAGCGGCACCTCTGGCGGCACGCTGGCGCCATTGTTCATGATCGGCGGTTGTCTGGCCGCGTTGATCGGTGCCGGGCTGATCGCCGCGTTTCCGGGCGCCGGCATCGACATGAAAGTCGCCGCGCTGGTCGGCATGGGCGCCATCTTTGCCGGCTCCTCGCGCGCACTGTTGACGTCGATCATCTTCTGTTTCGAAACCACGCAACAACCGGAAACGGTATTGCCGCTGCTGGGCGGCTGCGTGGCCGCCTACCTGATCTCGGCGCTGATCATGCGCAACACGATCATGACCGAGAAGATCGCCCGCCGCGGCGTGCGCGTCCCGGGCGAGTACACTGCCGACTATCTCAACCAGGTCAACGTCGGCGCCGTGTGCGCGCGTAACGTGGTCACGTTGAAAACCTCCGACGAGCTGGGCGATGTACGCGGCTGGCTCAATTCCGGTCGCAAGGACACGCAGCACCAGGGCTACCCGGTGGTCGACGACAACGGCAACATCCGCGGCGTGGTCACCCGGCGCGACCTGTTCAATCCGGATGTACCGCAGATCCGTCGCCTTGGCGACATGCTCAAGGGCGAAGCGATCACGGTGTACGAAAACCACACGGTGCGCCAGGCCGCCGACCACATGGTGGCCAATCACGTCGGCCGCCTGATCGTGGTCGACCATGCCGACCCGCATTCGGTCGTGGGCATCATCACCCGCGGCGATCTGCTGCGCACGCACGATCAGCGCCTCAAGGAAGCCACCGAGTCCAGCCGCCACATTCACATGCGCTACGCGATCAAGCGTCGCCCGCGTGCGGCCAGCGAGCAAAGCGGCGAGTAACGCGACACGTCCACACTCGCGGTGCCAGAATAGGCGCATGATCAACGCCTCCCGTTACCCGCTCCTGGCCCGCATCGACGCGCCCTCGGACCTGCGCCAACTGGCCGAGTCCGAGCTTGGCGCGGTGGCCGACGAACTGCGTGCCTACCTGATCGAATCGGTCGCCAGCTCGGGCGGCCACTTCGGCGCCGGGCTGGGTGTGGTCGAACTGACCGTGGCACTGCACTGGTTGTACGACACGCCCGAAGACCGCCTGGTCTGGGATGTCGGCCACCAGTGCTACCCGCACAAAATCCTGACTGGTCGCCGCGACCGCATTACCAGCATCAAGAAGCGCGGTGGTCTGGCACCGTTTCCGCGCCGCGATGAAAGCCCGTTCGATGCCTTTGGCGTCGGCCATTCATCGACGTCGATTTCGGCCGCGCTGGGCATGGCCGTGGCCAACCAGCGTCGCGGCGACGCGCGCAAGGTAGTGGCCGTGATCGGCGATGGCGCGATGACCGCCGGCATGGCTTTCGAAGCGCTGAACCACGCCGGTGACGTGCACCCCGACATGCTCGTGGTACTCAACGACAACGGCATGTCGATCAGCGAGAACGTCGGTGCGTTGACCCGCGTGCTGGGCCCGATCCTGGCCGGCCGTCGACTGCGCCGGCAACATGCCGGGCCGTCGGCACCCGGCGAGAGCGCGGGCGGCGCCATGCTCGGGCCCTCGACGCTGTTCACGGAGTTCGGCTTCGAGTACAGCGGCCCGATTGACGGCCACGACATGAGCGCGCTGCTCGCGGCCTTGCGCGCGATCAAGGACCGCCCCGGCCCACGCCTGCTGCACATCGTGACCACCAAGGGCAAAGGCTACGCACCCGCCGAGCAGGCACAGATCGCCTATCACGCGGTCGGCCCGTTCGACCCCGCCGCCGGCGTGCACAAGAAAGCGCCTGCCGGCCAACCACCCACGTATGCGCAGGTGTTCGGCGACTGGCTGTGCGACATGGCCGCTACCGATCCGCGTTTGTACGGCATCACCCCTGCCATGCGCGAAGGCTCTGGACTGGTCCACTTTTCGCAGGCGTATCCGGAGCGCTATTTCGACGTGGCCATCGCCGAGCAACACGCCGTCACCCTGGCCGCCGGCATGGCCTGCGACGGCGCCAAACCGGTCGTGGCGATCTACTCCACGTTCCTGCAACGCGCCTTCGACCAGACCATTCACGACGTCGCCCTGCAGAACCTCGATGTCACCTTCGCCATCGACCGCGCCGGCGTGGTCGGGCCGGACGGTGCCACGCACAGTGGCCGGATCGATCTCGGATTTTTGCGCTGTCTGCCCAACATGGTGGTCATGGCACCGGCCGACGAAAACGAATGCCGCACCCTGCTCACCACCGGTTTCCTGCATGACGGTCCGGCGGCCATCCGCTATCCGCGTGGCGCCGCGAAAGGCGTGGCCATGGAACATGACTTGCACCCCCTGCCGATCGGCAAGGCCGAGTTGCGCCGATCCGGACGCGGTCTCGCCCTGCTCGCCTTCGGTACATTGATTGAAGTGATCGCACCATTGGCCGAGGAATTCGACGCCACCCTGGTCAACATGCGCTTCGTCAAACCACTCGACGAGACACTGATCGTGGAATTGGCCAGGTCGCACGACGCATTCGTGACGCTCGAAGACAATGCCATCGCCGGTGGCGCCGGCAGCGGCGTGGCCGAGTGCCTGGCCGCGCACGGCATCACGCTGCCGGTCCTGCATCTGGGTCTTCCCGACCGGTTTCTTGAACACGGTACGCGCGAGGAAGTGCTGGCCATGGCCGGACTCGATGCCGCCTCGCTGCGCCGGTCGATCCTCGAACGCTTTCCGCGGCTGACTGGCACCCAAGCGGCGAGCGGCTGATGGCAAAACTTCTGGCACCCGAACACGCGCCTGTAGGTCGGGTTGAGCCGCAGGCGTAACCCGACATTCGTATCGCATCGCGTGATGTCGGGTTGATGAAGCCAACCCGACCTACGGCCTACAGCGAAATGGTCGTTCGAAGCGATTGTAGGAGCGGCGGAAGCCGCGATGGGGTGTGCCTGCACGGCTCACGATCCTCCGGACCAGCGGGCACCCGATACGCGGTCGCGCTGTTCCAGGTCACGTTCGGTGAACACGTCGATGTAGCTCGCATCGCTCAACAGTTCGCGCGCGGCGTCGCCCTGATCCCAGCCGTGTTCGAACAAAAGCCAGCCGCCGGGGTGCAGACGCTGGCGCGCATCTCGGACGATGCTGCGGATCGCGTCGAGGCCATCGGTACCGGATGCCAACGCAGCTGCCGGTTCAAAGCGCAAATCACCTTGCTGCAGGTGCGCGTCGCCGGCTTCGATGTAGGGCGGGTTGGATACCACCATGTCGAAGCACTGACCCGCAAGGGGTGCCAACCAGTCGCCTTCGACAAACCTCACGTTGCGCAGCTCCAGCCGTTCGGCGTTGCCGCGCGCGACCGCCAATGCGTCGGCGCTGGCGTCGGTTGCGAGCACACACGCGGATGGCCGCTCACTGGCAATGGCCAGCGCCACGGCGCCGCTGCCGGTACCGAGATCGACCACGGAGCACGGTTCGTCCACGGGCAACCGCGCCAACGCCTGCTCGACCAGCAGCTCGGTTTCCGGACGCGGGATCAGCGTCGCCGGCGTGACATCAAGGTCCAGGGTCCAGAAACCCTTGCGCCCCGTCAGATAGGCGACCGGCTCGCCGGCCGCGCGACGCGCCGACAGCGTCCGGAAACGTTCGCAAGCCGCCGCATCGACCGCGTCTCCCGCATGCGCGAACAGCCATGCGCGATCGCGGTGCAACGCGTACACCAGCAGGATCTCGGCATCGAAACGATCAATGCATGTGGCCGACTGCTGCAGCAACTGGCGCACGCTTGGATTGGCGATTGAGGGCATGACGCGAAGTGTAGCGCGCACATGCGCTACAACTTCATGATCGCCTTCGGGTCCTGTGCCTGCTTCAGCGCGGCACACAGCAAGGTCTGCTCGTTGGTCTGGGCCAGGCCACGCTTGGCGCCGGGAATCTCGTCCAGCCGGGGCGTGAAGAAGGCACGATTGCGCTTTGCCTCGGCCACGGAGCAGCCGCCACCCATGCGCGGCAGGTAGCCCATGCCGAAGGTGCCGGTACGCGCCATGACCTGGTCGAAGTGCGTGACGAACCAGTTCCAGCTGGCCGTGCGGGCCTCGGCCGTGTCGCGATCGACGTACATCAGGCGCATCTCGCCGACCTTGATGGCGTCGGTAAGCGCGAAATTGCGCACGCGTTCGGCCTGCTTGCCGGTCGCCTGGAGCAAGCCGGCGATCATCGCGTTGCGCCAGGCCGGGTTGGTGACCGTGCCCAGTTGCTGCATCAGCTTGCTCACCACCGGCTTGCCGTGGACCTGGACTTCCACGCCCAATACGGTACCCAGCAAGTCCGAGTTGGCGCTGGCAAAAGCCAGATGGCCATCATGCTCGGCACCAAGCACGGCATCGCCCTGCTTGAGCAGCGCCTTGCGCACAGCCGGCACCTTGACCGTCAAGCCGAACAGCTTCGCCAGCTCGGCACGCATGTGCGCGGCGTCGCTGGATTCGTCGTCACGGCTCACGTAGCCCAGTTTTTGCAGCCGTGGCAGATAAGCGGCTTTGACCAGCGCCGTCAGTTTGGCCTTTTGCGCTTTGGTGCGCGCTTCGTGATGCCAGATCCAGCGGAACGTCCGCAGCGGCGCCAGAGCCACATCAACCGTATTCGACGAGGCCAGCTCGGGCAGGATCGCCAGCGCCTCGGCCGCGTTTATTTCGCCACGGTGGAACGCGGCATCGACGGCATCGGCATAGGCCAGTTTCTCGGCGTCATCCAATTGCGCGAGATGGGCATTGAGCGCGGTCCGGTCGGAGGCGGCCATCGAGAAACGGTAATAGCCGTTGCCGTGCGCATTGGGCATGTACCAGGCCGGGCACTGGCTGCCGGCCAGCTGCATGGTGCCGTGCTTGCCGTCCAGCAGCTGGCAGCTGACGCCGGCCGCGTCGCGCACGCACACCGGAATGCCCCAGGTGCGCTCGGGGTCGCCTTTCGAACCCAACGGCAGGTAACGGTGCTGGGTCACATGCAGTACCGGATGATCGCCGCTGCAATCGAGTTTGGTCACCACTTCCGGCACGCCGGTCTGGTTGAGAAAACTCTTGAAGGCCCGCTTGAAGCGCTCGCCCTTGCCGGCAGCCTTGGCGATGGCATCGACCAGATCCGAACCGTCGGCATTGCCGAACTTGTGCTTGTGGATGTACGCCCGCATGCCCTTGCGGAACGTCTTCTTGCCGACATAGTTCTCGAACATGCCGATGACCGCGGCGCCCTTCTGGTAGGTGATGGCGTCGAACGCGGTCTGGATGTCGCCGTTGCCGGTGATCGGCTGGCGAATCTTGCGCGCACTGACCAGGCTGTCGTCGCGCATGGCCTCCTGTGCGCCCTCGACACGCTGCAGCAAGCCGCGATACTCGGGGTGCAGCTTGTGCGTCACCTTTTGCTGCATCCAGGTGGCGAAGGCCTCGTTCAGCCAGATGTCGTTCCACCATTGAAGAGTGACCGTGTCGCCGGTCCACTGATGCGCCAGCTCGTGGGCGGCGACATCGAACGCGGTACGGTAGTAATGCGCGGCCGAATCGGGCTTGAGCAACAGCAAATAATCGCGGAAGGTCACGAAGCCGGCGTTCTCCATCGCCCCGGCGGAAAAATCGGGGACGGCGACCAGATCGAGCTTGCCGAAGGGGTAACCGAAGGCGTAATACTTCTCCAGCGCGTGGATGATGTCCGGCGTCTGGCCGAGAATCCAGTGCATGTATTTGGCCTTGCCCTTGGGTGCGATGCCGCGCAGCTGCACAGGCTCGGAACGGTACTTGTCGGGACTGATGGCCGGCCCCTTGACCACGCTCCACGGGCCGACGGCATAGGCCACCAGATAGGTGGGCAAGGGCTTGGTCTGCGCAAAGGTCAGGGTTTTCCAGCCGTTGCCATGGCTTGCCTTGTCGACCCGTTTGGTATTGGCAAAACCCTTGTCGTCGACCGGGATGGTCAGCGAAATGTTGTAGGGTGTCTTGAAGCGCGGTTCGTCGAAACTCGGGAACGCGTAACGCGCGCTGATCGGCTCCATTTGCGTCATCACGTACGGCTCGCCACCGTTGACGACCTTGTACAGGCCCTGCAGGCGATGATTGAACGGTGCCTTGAACTTGAACGTCAGACGGATTTCCTGCGGCTGCAACGTGCGCCCGAAATCGACCCGCACCACGCCAGCCCTTGGCGCCGCTTCCACGTAATCGGCCGCATGCGACTGTCCGTCGGCCGTGGTCACGGTGACGCTGGACACATCCAGTTTCTTGCCGTGCAGCCACACGTGGTCGGATGGTTTTTTCAGCTCGACGGTGATGATGTCCGTACCGCTGAAATGCGACTTGGCCGGATCGATGCGAAACGCCAGCGAATAGGCCTCGGGCACGGCCCAACCGGGCAGGCGTTCCAACGGCGGCTTGCCGGCGCTCGCGGCCAGCGCCACGCCGCACGACAGGGTCAGGGCGGCAGCCAGGAGCGGACGAACAAAACGGTGCATGACGACTTTCCTTGATGGCGCGATGCGGGCATACACGGTAACCACTCACCCTGTTGCATGTCACGCGGCGTGTCACGTGCCATGATGGCAGCCGTTCAAGAACACTTGTTCCGATGAAGGCGGTTTGCCCGTGAACCTGCGTGACCTGCACTACCTCGTTGCCCTTGCCGAGCACGGTCATTTCGGCCGTGCCGCCGAAGCCTGCTTCGTCAGTCAGCCGACACTGTCCACGCAGATTCGCAAGCTCGAAGACGAGCTCGGCGTCACCCTGGTCGAACGCACCCCGCGCAAGGCCCTGCTGACCGAAGCGGGACACGAGATCGCGCGGCGCGCCCGTGGCGTCATGGATGACGTCGAGCAGATTCGCCACGTGGCACGGCGCACGCGCGATCCCGAGTCGGCGACCGTGCGCCTGGGCATATTTCCGACCCTGGCCCCGTACCTGCTGCCACACGTCGTCCCCGACATCCACCGCAAGTTTCCGCGCCTGGAACTGCTGCTGGTGGAGGACAAGACCGAGGTGGTACTCGAGCAGCTGCACGATGGTCGCCTCGACGCCGGCATCCTGGCCCTGCCAGTGCACGACGACAGCCTGCATGCCGAGTTCCTGTTCGAGGAGCCGTTCGTGCTGGCCGTACCGACAAGCCACGCGTTGGCCGGCAAGTCTTCGCTGGTATTGAACGATCTTGCCGAGGAGAACCTGCTGTTGCTCGAAGACGGACACTGCCTGCGCGATCAGGCACTGGAAGTGTGCCAGTTGGCTGGCGCCGGCGAGCACAACGGCTTCCGCGCCACCAGCCTGGAAACCTTGCGTCAGATGGTGGCTGCCGAAGTCGGCATCACGTTGCTTCCGACCATGGCGGTCAAGCCGCCCGTGGCACCCGCCCCCGGCATCCGGCTGATCGAGTTCCGCGGGCACCCGCCACACCGCCGCATCGCCATGTTCTGGCGCAAGAGCTCGGCGATGACCGATTTTCTCGCACGCCTGGCGGAGATGTTCAAAACACTGCCACCGGATTTGCTCGACGCCCACAGCGCCGCTTCACCGGCCGAACCCGAACCGCACAAACGTCAACGACCGTAGGCGCGGCGGAAGCCGCGATTGCGTCAATAGCGCAACAAGGTTTCCAGCGGCGCGGGGCTGTTCCAGCGCTCACGCCCTTCGAGAAACTCCAGCTCCAGCACCAGCGCCGCGCCGGCGACCTTCGCGCCCGTGCGCTCGACCAGTTCGCGCGCCGCATCCAGCGTGCCACCGGTGGCCAGCACGTCGTCGACAATCAGCGCGTGCCGGCCGGCGTCGATGGCGTCGCGATGCACTTCCAGGCGAGCGCTGCCGTATTCAAGTTCGTAATCCACGCCCTCGACGGCCGCCGGCAATTTTCCGGCCTTGCGCAAGGGCACGAAACCCACGCCCAGCACCGATGCCAACGCCACACCAAAAATGAAGCCGCGCGACTCGATCCCGCACACCACGTCCACCCGTCGCTCACGCCACGGTGCCGCCAGGGCCTGCACGCACTCGACGAACGCCGGCGCATCGGCCAGCAACGGCGTGATGTCCTTGAACATCACGCCCGGTCGCGGGAAATCCGGTACGTCGCGGATCAATGTGGCCCACGTCGGCAAAGCCGACGCCTGCGCGGATGACTGATCCGCCGTCATGGCACGGACGGCAGCAGGCCGGCATCATCGGCATCGTCGTCGCTGGCCGCGGCCTGATCACGGGCCTCGGCCAGCATGGCCACCAGCTCGTCCACCAGCGGTCCGGCATCGTCGGCGCAACTGTCCGGGACGGCCACGGAAATGAAATCGCGTGCCGGCAACTGGCCGACGCCACCGGTCAGGTATTCGCCGGCAATGAAGGCCGGAATGCCGGCCTGCTCCAGCCGGTCCTTTACCAGGTGCGCGTCGATCAGGGTATTGGCGTGATAGACCGTATGCATGATTGACAAGCTAGCCGTGCTGCCGGGGTAAAGCAAGCACGCCCGCGCGCCTTGATTCATGGTGCCATGAGGTAAACTGTCGCGTTTCCACCCGACAGCTGCAGACGGCGCCGATGGCCAACGATTCCGCACCCGTGCACAACTTCATTCGCCAGATCGTGATGGACGACCTGGCGACCGGCAAACACGAGCACATTCAGACGCGTTTTCCGCCCGAACCCAATGGTCATCTGCATCTTGGCCATGCCAAGGCGATCTGCCTGGATTTCGGCGTTGCCTCGGAGTTCGAGGGCCGCTGCAACCTGCGCCTGGACGACACCAATCCGGGCAAAGAGGACCCCGCCTTCGCACAGGCGATCAAGGACGAGGTTGAATGGCTGGGCTTTCACTGGACCGCCGAATGCCACGCGTCGGATTATTTCGAGGTGTTTTATCGGGCCGCGGTCAAATTGATCCGTGACGGCAAAGCCTATGTCGACGATCTGGATGCCGAAGCCATGCGCGAGTACCGCGGCACGCTCACCGAACCCGGCCGCCCGTCGCCGTTCCGCGAGCGCCCCGTCGAAGAGAATCTGGACCTGTTCGAGCGCATGCGCGCCGGCGAGTTTGCCGATGGCAGCAAGACCTTGCGCGCCAAAATCGACATGAGCGCGGGCAACATCAACCTGCGCGACCCCGCCATCTACCGCATCCGCAAACTGGCGCATCCGCGTCATGGCGATGCCTGGCCGATCTATCCGATGTACGACTACGCGCATTGCCTGTCCGATGCGCTGGAAGGCATCACGCACTCGTTCTGCACGCTGGAGTTCGAGGATCACCGTCCGCTCTACGACTGGTTCGTGGATGCCGTGGACCTGCCCGACCATCCCGACCTGTGGCGCGATCTCGCCGATGCCGGCCTTCCGGTCAAGCCGCTCAAGCCGCGCCAGATCGAGTTCTCGCGTGGCAACCTCGACTTTACCGTGATGAGCAAACGCAAGCTGGCGCAGCTGGTCGACGAGGGACTGGTCGACGGCTGGGACGACCCGCGCCTGCCGACCCTGGCCGGTGTGCGCCGGCGCGGCTTCACGCCGACGGCGATCCGCACGTTCTGGCAGCGCGCCGGCATCAGCAAGCAGAACAGCGTGATCGAGATGGGCGTGCTCGAAGGCTGCGTGCGCGACGACCTTGATGCCTCCGCGTCGCGACGCATGGCGGTGCTCAACCCGCTCAAGCTGATCATCGACAACTTGCCGGACGATCACGCCGAAACCATCGACTTTCCCAATCACCCCAAGGATGAAAGCTTCGGCAAGCGCGAGATCCCGTTCTCGCGCGAGGTCTGGATCGAACGCGACGATTTTGCGGTCGAGCCACCCAAGGGTTTTCGCCGCCTGCGCCCGGACGGCGAAGTCCGCCTGCGCGGCATCGGCATCGTGCATTGCGTGGACGTGGTCACCGATGCCGAGGGCACGGTGACCGAGCTGCACGCCACGCTCGACCCCGACACGCGGCCCGGATGCGAGGGCGCCAAGCGCAAGGTCAAGGGCACCATCCACTGGGTCAGCGCGCGCCATGCCGTGGCCGCCGAGGTGCGCCTGTACGACCGCCTGTTCGATGTATCCAATCCCGACAGAGCCGACGACGGCGCCGGCTACCGCGATCACATCAATCCCGACTCCATACGCACGGTGCAAGCGTGGCTGGAGCCGGCGGCAAGCGATGTCGAACGCGAGCGGCATTTCCAGTTCGAGCGCCTTGGCTATTTTGTCGCCGACCGCCACGAGCACACGCCCGAGCGCCCCGTGTTCAACCGTACCGTCACCTTGCGTGACACCTGGTCGGCGAAGTCCAAACGCACATGAAACGCCTGCGTGCCGCCCTGCCGCTGATTTTGCTGGTCGGCATCGGCATCGCCTTGTTCGCCTCCGGCGGGCTGGACAACCTCAGCCCCGCGCAACTGGCCAGCCAGCACGGGCAACTGCACGAGATGATCTATCGCTACCCGTGGATTTCGCGCGTCGCCTACGTCGGCTTCCTGACCATCGTCGTGGCCACCGGGGTACCGATCAGCAGCGTGGTGACCGTCGCTGCGGGCCTTTTGCTCGACTCCATCGCCGAAGCCAGCGCCTTGTCCACGGTGGGCGTGGTGCTGGGCTCGCTGCTGTTGTTTGCCGTCACGCGGCTGGCATTGGGTGAGCCGGCCCGACGCGCACCGGCGTTGGCCGAGCGACTGCGCCACGGTTATGCACACCACCCGCTCAACTACACGCTGTTCCTGCGCCTGGCGCCCGGTCTGCCTTGGGGCGGCGTCACTGTTGCACTGGCGTGGTTGCGCTGTCCGATGAAGCTGTTCCTGGGGGCCACCACGGTCGGTGCCGTGGCCACGACGATCATCGAGTCGACCGTCGGCGCCGGCATCCGCGAGGGCCTGGCGCGCGGTCAACAGCATTTCAGCCTGTGGGCGATGCTGTTCAACCCGTATATCCTTGCCTCGCTTGGCGGCTTGGCACTGCTGGCCCTGGTGCCGTTGCTGTTTGGCCACCTGCACCGCCCGCCGCACACGTCCGATCGCCCCCCGCACTGAGCCCGTCACGTCATGCGCCAGATCCGCCTGTATGTCGATGTGCCGCTTGCCGGCGTCGACCAACTGGTACTCCCGGCCGCTGCCGCACGCCATGCCACGCGCGTGCTGCGGCTCGCACCCGGCCACCCGCTGACCTTGTTCAACGGTGATGGCAATGATTATGCGTGCACACTGGACGACATCGCCGGCAAGTCTGTCAGCGTGCACTTGCTCGGGCACCACGCCGTGGCCCGTGAAACGCCGTGGCCACTGACGCTGGCGCAGTGCCTGGCGCGTGGCGACAAGATGGACCTGGTGGTGCAGAAGGCGACGGAGCTGGGTGTGGCATGTATCGCGCCACTGGTCAGCGAGCGCAGCGGCGTGCGTCTGGATGCGGCGCGCGCCGACAAACGTTTGCGCCACTGGCAGGCAGTGGCTGCCGCGGCCTGCGAACAGTGCGGCCGGGCACACTTGCCCCGCATCGACATGCCGCAAGCGCTGGAAGCCTGGCTCGATGGCTTGCATGGTGACTCCGGCCTGCGTCTGGCTTTGCTGCCCGGATCGACGCGACGTGTGCGTGAACTGAGCATGCCGGCGGATGGCGCCACACTGGTCGTCGGCCCCGAGGGCGGACTGGGCGAACGCGACACCACACTGCTGGCCAACCACGGCTTTGACGGACTGTCGCTGGGACCGCGCATCCTGCGTACCGAAACCGCAGGCATGGCGGCATTGGCCGCGATCCTCGCCTGTCACGGCGACGCATGAGCGGCATGCGCACGCCACCAAACCCTGGAAGGCACATGGCGATCGGGCGTCGGGCATTGCCCGACCTACCCGTCCACGGCGACGCGCGAAAAAGTCTGCACACAGTAGGGCGGGCATCGCCCGCCAACACACCCTCAGGCTTCGGCTTCAGCGGCTTCGATGGCTGCGGCGACACGCTTTTCGATCGATTCCAGATCGGGAATGACGGCCTCGTCGTCATGCACCAGCACGCGCTGAAGCACGCCATCGGGAAGCGCTTCGTCATGGTCGGTGGCCACCAGGATATCGTCGCGGATGGTGGTCAGACGTGGAAAGCCTCGCGTCACGAGTGCCACGAAAGGCATGCGTGGATTGCCACCGAAGACCTTGAGCACGGTGACGCGGGAATTGAGCTCACCCTCCGGCTCGGGCAGGCCGGCCAGGGTTGAAAACGCGACCAGCGGCAAACGCCAACCGCGCCAACCGACGCGGCCCAGAAGCCAGTCCGGTGCGCCGGCAATGGGCTCGGGCGTGGACAGCGTGATCACTTCCGACACCGTGGCATTGGGCAGCAGCAGGCGCGCACCACTGATGGGGATCAGCACCCCGCGAATTTCATGGGGAAGAATGCTCTGATCGTTCATTCACTTGCCTCGCACAGATGCCGGGCCAGTTCCACGGGGGAACCGACAAATGTGGCCACACCGGCATCCTGGATGGCCATCGTCGTCGGATCGCCGGCACAGCTGGCCGGGTTCTGTATCCACACCTGGCCACCGAGATCGTGAACATGGCGTGCACCGGCAACGGCGCCGTGATCGGCACCGGCGAGCACGATGGCCGTCAGGCCGGATGCCAGCGTATCGGCCGCATCGACAAGACACTGCTCGCTGAGCGTCGGACCGGCCATGGTTTCCGGTGCTGCCACGCCGAGCTGTCCATCGCGACCGAGTCGGCACGTGTGGCCTGGCGGTATCAGCACCACGCCGCCATGCCCGACCCGGCTGCCATCTCGGGCCACGACCACGGGCAGCGCGGAGCTGTTGCCCAGGGTTGCGGTCAGCGTCTGCATCGACGGCCCATCCGCGGGCGCAAGCAACACCAGGACCGCCGGCAGCGTCACCGGCAAGCCCGACAGCAATACTTCCAGCGCCGTCACGCCACCGGCCCCGAGGCTCACGACCACCGCGCGCTCGACACCGACATCCGGCAACATGTCGCCATTGGCCGCATCGGCCATGGTGGGCGCGACGGATTCTTCCAGGGAAACCAGTTCCAGCTTCAACCCCGGCTCCAGCGCGGACGCTTGTTCCTGACCGTTGCCCTCGGGCTTGAGATAGTTCTCGGCAGACACCTTGTCGATACCGAATTGCCGCGGATCGGCGGGTTCGGATGCCGCCGGCGGCGCGGCATTCATGTCGACCAGCTCCCAATCGGAAGCGGGCGACGGCGTGGCGACGACGTGGCGTTCCTCGATATCGACACCGTGCAGCGCGGCTTCGTCAGGCGCTGGCTCGACTGCGGGCTGCGCGGTCGGTTCGGGAGCGTCGTTGTCGGCAAGCAACGCTTCGAGCTCGGCCTCCAGTCCGGTCGTGTGTTCGACGTCGTCGGTGGCCGGCTCGGCACCCGCCCCGGTTGAGTCGGCGGGCGCGGCGAACTCGACTGTCGGCGCCGCGCCGGCGCCCGTCACTTCGGCTGCGGCTTGCACTTCGATCGCGCGCGCCTGTGCCGGACGCGGCGGGTCCACGTCATTACTGCCCATCAATTTGGCCGCCAGATGCCTCGCCCAGCGCGCCTTGTCCCAGCCCGACAGGTTGCGTGAGGCTTCGGCGTCGTTGAAAACCACCTGGCAGGCACCGCCCTCGAGGGCGGTGTACAGCTGTTCCAGATGCTCTCCATCGGTCGGTTCCAGATTGACCACGACCACGTCGGCGCCACTGTCGCGCAGGACATCCGTGCTGACTTGTTCCACCGTTCCCTGGTGGACGATTTGCGCGCCCAGCGTCGCCAATGCCTCGCGCAAATGTCCTGCCAGCTCGGCGTCGGCAAACAGCAGCGCCACCGCTGGCACGTCCCTGATTTCAGCCATCATTGCCTCCCAGCAACTGCTCGATCTGTTTGACCAGGTCGGCTTCCTGATACGGTTTGCCGACATAACGATCCACACCGATGTCCAGCGCGCGCTGGCGATGCTTTTCGCCGGTACGCGAGGTGATCATGATGATCGGCACATCCTTGAGGCGCGGATCGTTCTTCATGTGCGTGGCCAGCTCGTAACCGTCCATGCGCGGCATCTCGATGTCCAGCAGCATCAGGTCCGGTACGCGGTCCTGCAGTTTCTCCACCGCGTCCATGCCGTCCTTTGCGGTCATGACATCGTACTCGTGACGCTCCAGGATACGTCCCGTCACCTTGCGCATGGTGATCGAATCGTCCACCACCATGACGGTCGGGCTGCGTGTTTCGGTGGGCGCGGCGGTCACGCTCGAGCTGTCCGCGGCTTCGTCCGCCGCCGTCACGCGGGCCAGCCCGTGACGCACCAGCGGCGCCAGGTCGAGGATCAGCAATACTGATCCGTCGCCCATGATGGTGGCGCCGAAAATGCCCGGCACCGAACTGATCTGCGGCCCCACCGGCTTGACCACGATCTCGCGCGAGCCGATCACGGCATCGATGCGCACGGCTGCACGCAAGTCACCGCTGCGGGCCAGCAACAGGGGCTGCTGTGCATCGTCGTCAAGATGACCTCCGGATACACCCAGCAGGCTTGCCAGGTCGTGTATGCCGTACTCCTCGCCGGCATACACGAAACTGCCGGCGTCGTCACCGCTCGTCTGCCGATCATCGTCACCCGGCTTGATGCGTGCCACGCCCTGCACCGAGGTCATGGGCACCGCGAACACCGACTCGCCGACCTTGACCAGCACCGCCTGGGTGACCGCCAGCGTGAACGGCAAGCGCAGGGTAAAGGTGGTGCCCTTGCCGCGCTCGGATGCGATCGCGATCGTGCCGCCCATCTGCTTGATTTCGTTGGCAACCACGTCCATGCCAACGCCGCGCCCGGCGAGCTGGGTCACTTCGCCCGCCGTCGAAAACCCGGTCTCGAGCACGAAGCCGAACAAATCGCTGTCGGACAACGGCGCGTCGGCGTGCAGCATGCCGCGATCGATGGCCTTGGTCCGGATGGCTTCGCGGTCCATGCCGGCACCGTCGTCGGTCACGCGGATGACCACCTCGGTGGCATCGCGGCTGACATCGATGGCGACCGCACCCTGCTCGGGCTTTCCGGCTCGACGCCGCTCGTCGGGCGTCTCGATGCCGTGCGCCAGCGCATTGCGCAACATGTGTTCGAACGGCGCCTTCATGCGTTCGAGCAGGTTGCGGTCCATCTCGTCGTGGGCACCGGTCACGTGCAGCTGCGCACGCTTGCCGGTCTCCTGGCTGGCCTGGCGCAGGGTCCGGCGCAAGGTCGGCACCACGGAGTCGAACGGCACCATGCGCGTGCGCATCAGGCCTTCCTGCAACTCGGAACTGACCCGCGACTGCTGCAGCAGCAAGGTTTCCGACTGCCGCGCGTTGTCGTCGAGCATGGTTTGCAGCGACACCAGATCGGCCACCGACTCGGCCAGCGCACGCGAATACTGCTGCAACTGGGAGAAACGATCCAACTCCAGCGGATCGAAGTTGCCCTCGTCCTGATGCTCATGCTGGTAGCGGGCGATGATTTGCGCTTCGGTCTCGATTTCCAGCTTGCGCAACTGGTCACGCAAGCGCGCGACGGTTTGCTCGAACTCGGTCAGGTTGAAGCGGAAGCCGCTGACCTGCTGTTCCAGGCGCGCGCGGTAAATCGACACCTCGCCGGCAAAATTGACCAGCGAGTCGATACGGTCGGCGCGCACGCGGATCATTTCCTGCGGTGCGGCCTGGGTCGATTCCTGCTCGGGCAGCAATGATGGCCGTGCGCGCGGCGACGGCAATGGCGCCTGCTCGGTCCTGGCGGTCACGACATCGGGTGTCGACGCCGTTTCGGCAATCGTGTCGGCGGACTCCGCGGCTGCGGTCTCCTCGTCGATGTCCTTTCCGGTTTCCTTCCCGGTTTCCGCCGCTCGTGCATGCGGCGTTTGCACCAGGGCCTCGAAGTGGGCGATCGCCTGTTTCGGCTGCGCAAGCGCCTTGCGTTGCATGACGCGCTGTATCAGTTCGTGCAGGTAGTCAAAGCCGCGTTCCAGCGACTCCACCACGTCGGCGTCGACGTTGCGCTTGTCCTGGCCCAGCGTTTCCAGCAACGACTCCATGCCGTGCGCCAGGTCACCGATGGGGTGCAGTCCGGCCATGCGCGCGCCGCCCTTGAGGGTGTGCAAGTCGCGTTGCAGGCTGACCAGGGTTTCGTGTGCCTGCGGCTGCTCACGCAGCTCGGCCATGGCATTGTCGGCATGGTCGAGGATGTCGTTGGCCTCCTCGACGAAAATCTCCAGCAGCTCGGCATCGAGGTCGGGCAAATCCAGCGTGCCGTCAGGCTGGTCGTCGACCGGGAAGTGGAAGTCCGGTGACAGCGTGCCCAGCGCAGCGGAGGCGGTCGCGGTCGCGGCGATCTCCGTCGGGGCCGCCTGTGGTGTCGCCGGAGTTTGCGACTGCGACGAATCGGGTTCTTCCGTCTCGTCGTGCGTCAGTTCGGGTTCGGCAGCTTCGGGCTCGACGGCTTCGGGCTCACCGATCTCGGAGCCGTCATGTGTCGGTTCGGCACCCGCCGTCGAGTCGTCGACATCGGAGGTCGACAAGTCGGCATAAATCGGGTGCGCCATGTGCGGTTCGGGAAGATCGTCACGCAATTGCTCGACGCGCGCCGTCAGATCGGTGGCATCGGGCAGCAGCGGAGCCTCGGTATCGAATTGCGCGGCGACCTGTTCGATCAGGTCCGCCGAATGCACCAGTGCATCCACATGCTCGACCGGCACCGCGCGGTCCTGGGCGCGCAAGCGCTTGAGCCAGCTTTCCAGTGGCGACAACACACCGGAAAGCAATGCGACATCAACCATGGCGATCGCGCCGTTGAGCGTATGCACGGCACGCAACAGGGGCTCGTCGGTTGCCACGTCTCCGCCGTCAGCGGCATCGACGCTGGCACGAATGGTCTTCAGATGCTGGGCCACCTCGCTGCGCAGGATGTCGATCAGCACCGGATCCATGGGCGGCAGTGCCGGCATGTCGAGCTTGTGGTCACCGTCGGCCTGGTCGGCGACATCCTCGCCGTGGAGACTCTGATCAGACGGCGTGGTGTCGATGTCCACCACGTCGGCGAGGGTCACATCGTCCGGCATGTCAATCGTCGACGCGGACGCCGCCGATGTCGGAGTCTCCGCCACGGCATCGCGCGGCACACGTCGCGTGATCGTGCGCTTGACCGTTTGCGTCGGTACCGCTGCCTCATCCAGCGCGGCATCTTCGTCACCGGCGGCCAGCCGGTCTGCGGTTTCGGCAATCGCGACCAGCGGGTCCGTGGGTGGTCCCTCGCCCTTGAGCGCGGCCAGCAGCCCGGGCAGTGCGTCGGCGACACGCGCCATGAACATCTGCACGCCGGCGTGTGGTGCGATGGTACCGTCGAGCACGCGATTGAGCATGTTCTCGATTTTCCAGCTGAACTCGCCCAGCACCTGCGCCCCGACCAGTCGACCGGAGCCCTTGAGGGTGTGGAAGGCGCGCCGGATCGGAACCAGACGATCCATGTCGCCCGGCTGCTCACGCCAGACATCCAGCTGCGCATGGACCGCGTCGATCTCTTCCTGTACTTCCTCCAGGAATACCTCGCGAATCTCCGCGTCCAACTCGTCCCCGGTGTCCTGGAAGCCGGCGTTGGCGGCCATGGCGTCGGGAACCGGCACCTGCTCTTCGATCTCTTCCTCGATCTCGATCCAGTCGCCGTCGGCATCATCGTCGACAGATGGCGGCGTGGTGCTTGCCGTGTCCACCAGGTGCAGGTCGGTCAAATCCTGGGCGGCAGACATCGACGTGTCGCCGTCACCGGCACTGCCACCGACGACCAGATCGGTCAGATCGTCACCGGCCGCCAGACTGACCGACTCGGTAAGCGTCGGCTCATCGGCGGCGGGAGGCTGGGTGGTCGTTTCCGTCGACGCATGATCGTCCGGATCGGCGACGGCTTCGCGCTGTGGCGGCACCGGCCAATAGCCAAGCCCGGACAGACTCTGCTCGGTGACGTCGAGAATGTGGTCCAGCCCGCCGCGATGTTCGCGCGCTGCCTCCAGGTAGTATTCGATCGATGCCAGCGCGTCGGCCAGCTTGTCCATCTGCTCGACGGTGGGTATGCGCGCGTCGACAACCAGCTCGTTGTGGATGAAGCGCTCCACCCCGCACACCAGCTCCACCGGACGCACCGCATCGACCATGCGCAGCGCGCCATGGATTTGCGCCAGCAGCGCGGGCGCCTGCGTCACCTGCGCATGGTCCCAGGGCGATTCGACAAAGGCCACCAGCATGTCCTTGACCTTGCCGATGTTGCCCACCGCCTCGCGCATCAATGCGGCCATCACCTGACGCGCCTCGCTGCGCGGCAAGGCGTGTTCGTCTTCCTCTTCGGCACCATGGACGCCGAGCCGCTCGATATGGTCGTCCAGCGAAGCCTCGACATAAAGCAGCGCACCGGCGGCGTCGAGCAAGGCGTCTTCGTCGGCCGGACGCGTGCGCGTGGCCATGTCGTCGATGATGCGGCGCTGCTCGCCGACCACGCGACGCGGCACGGCGAGGCCAAGCATGCCCAGGGTGTCGCCGACGCGATCAAGCACGTCCGACTGCTCGGACAACTGCGAGGGATCGTTGTCGTCGCGATGCAGGAACAGGTCCAGCGCATCCTTGACGCCCATCAGATCGTCCTTGATGGCGTGCGCAACGGTGTCGAGCAACTCGCGGTTGTGTCCGGCCATGGAGCTGCGCGCATGCTCGACTTCGATCGCGTCGGGCAGCAACTGTTCCAGCCGGTAGGTCTCGCGGACCTCCTGCAAGCGCGCACTGCCGGTCTGGGCACGCGCGGCGTAATACAGGAGCTTGTGCTCCAGCTCGATGGCTTCGCCCTCGGCCAGGGCTTCTTCTCCGTGTTCGAGCAGCTCGCGGATGCAGCGGTCGACGCGTCCGATCAGCTGTTTGACTTCCTTGCCGTGGGCGTCCAGCGATCCCTGTCCGAGCCCGTCGAGCACGCCGGCAGCGATCCACCACAGACGACGACCGGCCAGGGTGTGGCATTGCGCGGTCAGCAGATCGAGCGTGTCGCGCATCGTCGCCAGCACGCCAGCTCCGCCCTGATTGCGGAACCACGCCAGCAGGGTCTGCTGGAAGCGTGAGCGCAGGGCGGTGACTTCGCGCTGCTGTTCATCACGCGGCACCGCTTGCGGCGCCCCCGGCGATTGCGTCGGCAGCGGCAACTCCAGATTGGGCTGGAACAGCTCCGACTCGTGCAGCAATTGCGCACCACGACAGGTGCGCAGGTCGTTGAGCAACGGCAGCAGCACGATGGGAATGTCGCGATAGCCGCTCTGCAGGCGCTCCAGATAATCCGGCATCTGCATGAGACCGCGCATGAGCGCCGCGAACGCGTCATCGCGCTGCTCCACGCGATCATCCACCAAGGCCGAAACCAGGTGTTCCATTTCCTGCACGACCATCGCCGCGCCATACAGCTCGACCATGCGCAGCGTGCCCTGGACCTGATGCAGGCCGGCGGCACAAGCGTGCATGGGAGCGCCGTCATCCGGCGCCTCGACATAGGCCTCGAGCGCCTCACGCGCACGTGTCAAGGCTTCGTCGAGCTCGGGCTTGACCCAGTTCAACGTGGTGAAATCGATGTCGTCTTCGAGTCTCATGCGCTGTTGCGCCCCCTTGGAAAAGCGGCAGGCGGTTCTGATGCGCCTTGCCGCAACCCCGTGTCGTGCCGCGTTCCCGGTCGCTCAAGCGTCCGCGAACGCATGATCGTGCCGGATGATTTGCCGCCCCTCCCCGGCGCTGTCATCAACCCGGCAATTTGAAATCGGCCACCGAACGCCGCAAATCGTTGGCCAGCTGCGCCAGGTTGCCGATCGATTCGGCGGTCTGGCTGGCACCCAGCGAGGTTTGCGAGGTGATCTCCTGAATCGCGTTCATGGTGGTGGTGATGTTGGTGGCCGCGGTCGACTGTTGGCTGGCCGCGGTGGAAATGTTGCGGATCAATCCGGCCAGGTTGTTGGACACGTTCTCGATGTCGCCCAACGCGGTACCGGCATCCTCGGCCAGGCGCGCTCCGTGGACCACCTCGGTGGTGGTCTGCTCCATGGAGCTGACCGCCTCGTTGGTATCGGACTGAATGGTTTGCACCAGGGTTTCGATACGCTTGGTGGCGTTGGCGGAACGTTCGGCCAGTCGCTGCACTTCATCGGCCACGACCGCGAAGCCGCGACCGGCCTCACCGGCCGATGCGGCCTGAATGGCGGCGTTCAAGGCCAGGATGTTGGTTTGCTCGGCAATGTCGTTGATCAGTTCCACGATCGAGCCGATTTCCTGCGAGGACTCACCCAGACGCTTGATGCGCTTGGAGGTCTCCTGGATCTGATCGCGAATCGAATCCATGCCCTGGATCGTCTCGCGCACCACGTCGGCACCATGCGAGGCGATCTGCACCGACTTCTGCGCCACCTCGGCCGATTCGGAGGAGTTTTTGGACACCTGATCGATGGACTCGGCCATGTCGCGAATGGCGTCCGAGGCCGAATCGATCTGTTGCGCCTGATGCTTGGCCGCGTCGGCCAGATGCATGGCGGTGGCCTGGGTTTCCTGGGCCGCCGCCGAAACCTGCACGGCGGTCTCGTTGATGGTGGTCACCAGCGAGCGCAGTGCCTCGACGGCGAAGTTGACCGAGTCGGCGATGGCGCCGGTGATGTCCTCGGTCACGGTTGCCTTGACGGTCAGGTCGCCTTCGGCCAGCGAGCCCATCTCGTCCAGCAGGCGCATGATCGCCTCCTGGTTGCGCTGGTTGAGATCGTTGGTCTCGACCAGGCGCTTGCGTTGATCGCGGACCATGGCCACGACCAGCCACAAGGCAAAGATGATGGCCAGCAACGCGCCGATGACGCCCCACCACACGTTCGGGAACAGCCGGTGCGACAGCTTGCCGACCTGGTTGGCGACGGTGTTTGCACTCGACAGCACGTCGGTCGAATCCGATGACGCCTGACGGCTGGCCGACCGCACTTCCACCAGCGTGGGCGAGGCGGCGATCAGGTTCTGGATCGGGCTGGCCAGCGATTTCCACTGCTTCTGGATCTTCTGCAGGATCTGTCGGGCATTGGGATCGTCCACCGCGCGAATGCCGATGTCCTTGTTGCCATTCAACAGTCCGTCGATCACCTGCCCGAAGATCTGCGCGTCATTGGCCAGACCGCTGGCGGCCACCTGCGCGTTCTTGCCGCCCTGCAGGATTCGCTGCACGCGCTGGATCATGCGGTAGGCCAGCATTTCCTGACGTGCGGCGGTAAAGATCTGCGCCTTGGTCGCGTTGCGCTGCTGCAGGATCTTGTTGACCTGTTCCAGCTCGGAATTGATCGTCGGCAACAGGGTCGAAATCGCCCTGGCATCCGGTGGCGCACCGATGACCAGGCTCTTGCTGGACAGGATCCGGCGGATGTCGGCGTCGAGGTCGTTCCAATTGGCAACCAGCTTCTTCACGCTGGGCCCGGTCACGTTGTTGTTGGCATACGAAGGCAGACCCGTTTTCGGGTTGCCCTTGGCCAGATGCGCGATGGCCGTATCGATGGCGCCGCGCGTGCTGGCCAGTTCATCGAAGGAGTTGACGTTGCCGCCGCCCGCTTCCAATGCGTATTTGGCGGTCTGCTGCGACAGCACCTGGACCTGTGCCGCCAGTGCCGCGGCCTGGCGATCTTCGTTGTTTTTCTGGTTCAGCAGGAAAAAGTCCACTACGGCAAATGCGATTGCCAGCAGCAGAACAACCACGAGCCACGTGTACCCGCGTTCCCTGCCATTGCCCCCTGATGTCGTGCTCATACCCTCATACCTCACAGTGTCCCGGTGACGCCACTACAGCGCCGCCTGCAGGAAATCCGGAGCCCGCGCCAATCGACTCATGCTGAACAAGCCGATGCGCTCCCCCTCCAACGTGATGTTTTCATCGACGAAGCGTTGCAGCCGCTCGTCGTCCTCGGATTCGGCGACGCTGCGTTGCTCGTCGCCAAAGTTGCGTTGCCCGGTGACCGCATCGACCAGCAGGCCGACGTGGGCGCCGTGCTGGCGAATCACCAGCAGCCGGCTGCGATCACCCATGTGGGTGGGTGTCTCGAACAGAAAATCGCCAAGATCGACCACCGGCACCAGGTTGCCGCGCACATTGGCGATGCCGCGTACCCAGCCCTGGGTCCCGGGCACGCTCGTCAATGCCTGTGGCGTGAGCAGTTCGTCGATCTCGTCGATGCGGCTGGCCAGGAGCCGCGAACCGATGCGAAAACCGATGCCGCGCCACAATCCCGGGGTCTCGATCTGCTCGGGCTCGCCGGCGACGTGAGCCAGGCTCAGTCGCTCGTACTCGGCCAGAAGTTCGAACGGGGTGGTGGCAGTGGCGACATTCATGGCGGTCACGCGTTCGCTGGCAGCAATTTGCCGATGCGGGCAAGAAAATCACTCTCGCTGATCGGCTTGGTGATGAAATCACGCGCCCCCTGGCGCATGCCCCACACGCGATCGGTCTCCATCGACTTGGTGGTGATGATCAGGATCGGCACGTCACGCGTATCCGGGTCGCGGCTGAGCGTGCGCGTGGCCTGGAACCCGTTCATGCCCGGCATGATCACGTCCATGATGACCGCGTCCGGCCGCTTGCGGCGGACCAGCTCGATGCCTTCCTCGGCATTGCCGACACTGGAAACGACATGACCTTCGCGCTCCAGCAACGTGGTGAACACGCGGATATCGGTGGGTGAATCGTCAATGATGAGAATGTGCGCCATGGATGATCCGGTCGAGCGATGTTCAGGCTGTCGGCGCGTGTTGACGGATTGCATCGAGCAGCTCGTCACGCGTGAATGGTTTGGTCAGGTACTGTTCCGCCCCGACGATGCGCCCGCGCGCCTTGTCGAACAGGCCGTCCTTGGAGCTGAGCATGATCACCGGCGTGGCGCGGAACTGCTGATTGTTCTTGATCAACGCACACGTCTGATAGCCATCCAGCCGCGGCATCATGATGTCGACGAAAATCACCTGCGGCTTCTGGTCGCTGATCTTCGCCAGCGCCTCGAATCCGTCCACCGCGGTGAGTACCTCGCATCCCACTTTTTTCAGCAAGGTCTCGGCCGTGCGCCGGATGGTCTTGGAGTCGTCGATGACCATCACGCGCAGCCCGGCCAGGCTGTTGTCACTTGCCATGTCGTTCACATACCGCCCCTCTGCGTTCGCGACATCCGTTGCCGGCAGACCGTTCATGATACGACACCAGTCGCACAGGGCCACCAGCGGGGAATCCCGAAATAGGAAAACAAGTTGCCTTACCCCCCGATTGCAACATGATAAGTGGTGTAGCGCCTGTCAATCAAAGCTGTCAAGCATGTCACGCCACTTTTGCGTACTGCGGCAACAAGCGTACGCTTGTCGACCCCCCGATGCCGCTACCGCGTAAACATACACGATTTTCGGAGACCATGAATGCCTCTTGCCATCGCCGTCCTGATGGACGCCATCGACACCATCAAGGTTGCCAAGGATTCCACCTTCGCGATGCTGCTCGAAGCACAGCGCCGCGGCCACCATGTGTACTACCTGCGCCAGGGCGACCTGGCGCTGCGCCAGAATCAAGCCTGGGGCCGTCTGCGCGCGATCACGGTGCACGACAACCCGGAGCACTGGTTCGATCTCGGCGAGCCCGCGTGGCGGCAACTGAACGAGATGGACGTGATCCTGGATCGCAAGGACCCACCCGTGGACACCCAGTTCCAGCACGACACCCTGGTGCTGGAAATGACCCAGTACGTCGCGTCCGACGAGAACAAGCCCCTGCTGGTCAATGACCCGCAGGCCCTGCGCGATTGCAACGAGAAGCTTTACGCCATGCAGTTTCCGCAATGCTGCCCGCCGACCCTGGTGGCACGCGACGCGGACGAGCTGCGCCGGTTTGTCGCCGAGCACGGCGAAACCGTGCTCAAACCCCTGGACGGCATGGGCGGGCGCGGCATCTTTCGCGTGCGCGACGGTGACACCAACCTCAATTCGATGCTGGAAACGCTGCTCGGCGACGGCGGCCGCTTCGTGATGGCGCAAAAATTCATCCCCGCCATCAGCGCCGGCGACAAGCGCATCCTGCTGATCGACGGCGAACCGGTACCGTACGCACTGGCGCGCATTCCGCGTGACGGCGAGTTCCGCGGCAACCTCGCCGCCGGCGGGCGTGGCGAGGGCGTGCCGCTCAGTGAGCGCGACCGCTGGATCGTGGCGCAGGTCGCACCGGACCTGCGCCGGCGCCACCTGCTCCTGGTCGGTCTGGACGTGATCGGCGACTGGTTGACGGAGATCAACGTCACCTCACCGACCTGCATTCGTGAACTGGACGCGCAATTCGACCTCAACATTGCGGGACAATTGTTCGATGCCATCGAAGCCCGCCGCGCGGGTACCCGCTGAATTCAAAGCCCCCACACGTGAGCACATCGACCGTTTCCGCCGCCAGGCCTCCGGGCAGCAACGACCTGCTGAGCGCCACCTTCCTGTTCTCGCTGATCGTGCATGGCGTGCTGATCCTCGGCATCACGTTCGCCATTGCCAAGCCGGAGCCGCAACTGCCGACGCTGGATGTCACCTTGGTCAACGCCGCCAATCGCCAGAGTCCGGAGCACGCCGACTTCCTGGCCCAGGCCGACAATGCCGGTGGCGGCAACAGCGACAAGGCGCGGTTGCCGTCGCAGCTGGTCACCGGCCTGCTGCCCACGGCAACCCACGGCTTGGCACCGCGCCCGCTGGCCGCCAGCGCACCGGCACCGAGCATCGCCAGCGGCGCGCATCGCATCACCACGACCGCTGCCAGCGACTTTGCGGTCACCAGCGAAAGCGATCAACGGCAACATGAGGCCAGCGAGCGTCCGGTCGCCAAGGCCGACCTCAAGCGACGCATGAAAATGGCGCGCCTGGCCGCGTCCATCGACGCGGCATCCAAGGCCTACGCCAAAAAACCGCACAAAAAGTTCATCTCCGCCAGCACCAAAGAATATGCCTACGCCGCCTACATGCGCATCTGGGCCAAAAAGGTCGAGCGCGTGGGTACGCTGAACTTTCCCGATGCGGCCCGCACCGGCCAGCTCAGCGGCAACCTGATCCTCACCGTGGGCCTGAACCGCGATGGTTCCATCCACAGCATCGACATCATCCAGAGTTCCGGCCGCAAGGTGCTCGACGACGCCGCCACCCGCATCGTGCGCCTGGCCGCGCCGTTCCCGGCGATTCCGCGCACCAAGGACAAGGTGGACCTGCTGTACATCACGCGCACCTACCAGTTCCTGCGCGGCGGGGAGCTGCGTACACACTGAACGCGCGCGCACATGGCGGTTCTTTCGCACGGCAACCGGCTACACTGGAGCCATGGATCCGTTTGACAGCCTCGCCGGCCAATTCCTGATTGCCATGCCCGGCATGGACGACCCCTCGTTCACGCATGGCGTGACGCTGCTGTGCCAGCACAACGAAGACGGCGCCATCGGCCTGCTGGTCAACCGTCCGGCCGAGTTCCACCTGGGCGACGTGCTTGAACAGATGCAGATTGCCTGCGAGCTGGACGACATCAACCGCATGCCAGTCCTGCAAGGCGGCCCGGTGCAGACCGAGCGCGGTTTCGTGCTGCACGACGGCGCGCGCCAATTCGATGCCAGCTACCGCATCAACCCGCACTGGTCGGTCACCACCTCGCGCGACATCCTTGCCGCCATCGCCGTCGGCGAAGGCCCCGACAACATCGTCGTCACGCTCGGTTACGCGGGCTGGGAAGCCGGCCAGCTCGACGAGGAAATCAAGGCCAACGCCTGGCTGACCGTGGATGCCGACAGCCGCATCGTGTTCGATACGCCGGTCGAAGACCGCTGGAGCGCCGCCGCCGGCCTGGTCGGTATTGATGTGGCCCAGTTGGCCGGCTACGCCGGTCACGCATGAGCAGCGCGCTCGGATTCGACGTCGGCACCCGCCTGATCGGCGTCGCGGTGGGCAATGACCTCACCGCTACCGCACGGCCGCTGGATGTCGTGCCGGTACGCGACAGGCAACCGGACTGGTCGCAGCTGGACCGCATCGTGCAGCAATGGTCGCCGGACGCCCTGGTCGTTGGTCTGCCGCTGACGCTGGACGGCGGCAACCAGCCGATCACGCGCCATGCACGACGCTTTGCCGAACAATTGCGGCAACGCTACAAGCTCCCGGTGCACATGAAAGACGAACGCCACAGCTCCCAGGAAGCCGCACGCCGCTTCGCCAGCGCCCGCGCCGCCGGCACCAAACGCCGCCGCGACGCGGAAAAAATCGACGCCTTCGCCGCCGCCGTCATCCTCGAGTCCTGGCTGGCCACTTCCAGCCCCTAGCCCCTGGCCTCAAAACCCGTTGGGAAAAGCAAAGGGACGAGGGGCTGGGGACGAGGGACGAGGGACGAGCGCGCTTCATCCGAACTTCACGGTAAATTTGCAACCCCTAGCCCCTAGCCCCTAGCCCAGCAAAACCATAGCCAGCCACCCCACCCACAACCATCCTGCCGCCCATGACCCACCACCTGCGCCACCTGACCACCCTCGACGGCCTCGACCGCGCCACCGTCACACGCCTGCTCGATCGCGCCGAACACATGCGCGAGGCCAGCCATCACGGCACCCGCAAGCTCGACCTGCTGGCCGGACGCACCGTGCTCAACCTGTTTTTCGAGCCGTCCACGCGCACGCGGACCTCGTTCGAGCTGGCGACACGGCGCCTGGGCGCGGACGTGGTCAATTTCAACATCGCACAGTCTTCGACCAACAAGGGCGAGAGCCTGCTCGACACGCTGCACACGCTCGAAGCCATGCACCTGGACATCATCGTGGTGCGCCACAAGCTGGCCGAGACACCGGAAACACTGGCCAGCAACGCCATGAGCGGCGTCTCGGTGGTCAATGCCGGCGACGGCACCCGCGCCCACCCCACGCAAGGCCTGCTCGACGCGCTGACCATCCGCCAGCACCGCCCCGACTTCAGCGCACTCACGGTGACCATCTGCGGCGACATCCGCCACTCGCGCGTGGCGCGCTCGGACATCCATGCCCTGACCGCGCTGGGCATCAAGAACCTGCGCCTGTGCGGCCCGCATGCGTTGTTGCCGGATGCCGACGAGTTCCCGGGCTGCCAGTACGGCGAGGATTTCGACCAGGCCGTGGAAGGCGCCGACGTGGTCATCATGCTGCGCCTGCAAAAAGAACGCATGGCGGCCACCGAACTGCCCGACGAAGCGGCCTATTTCGAGCGCTACGGGCTGGACCCGAAACGCCTGGCGCGTGCCGGCAAGGACTGTCTGGTCATGCACCCCGGTCCGATCAATCGCGGCATCGAGATCGCCCCCGAGGTCGCCGACGGCCCGCAGTCACGCATCCTGGAACAGGTCGGCAACGGCGTGTTCGTGCGCATGGCGGTGCTGGCGGAGGTGTTGGGGCGGTAAGCGCGGCGATGGCGCAAGGGAATTGCCGCAGGGGTACGGTCGATCGCGGCTGCCGCCGCTCCTACCGCCGCAACGCAGCAACGTAGGAGCGGCGGAAGCCGCGATGGGCCGTACCTCAAATGCGCTTCAAATGCGTGCCGCTGTCGGCATCTTCGAGCTCGACGCCGTCCAGTCCCTGCGACAGGCTGTGCGCATCGCCGCCCTGGGACAGCTTGATGCTCAAGCGCACCTCGTTGGCGCTGTCGGCGTAACGCAAGGCGTCCTCGTAGCTGATCTGGCCATCGTGATAGAGCGCGACCAGGCTCTGGTCGAAGGTCTGCATGCCGAGGTTGGTCGATTCCTTCATCACGTTCTTGAGCTTGTGCACGTCGCCCTGACGGATGTAGTCCTGCACCAGCGGCGTGCCCAGCATGATCTCCATCGCCACGCGTCGCGCCTGACCGTCGGGCGTGGGGATCAACTGCTGCGCGACGATGCCCTTGAGGTTCAACGACAAATCCATCAACAGCTGATCGCGCCGATCCTCGCTGAAAAAATGCAGGACGCGGTCGATGGCCTGATTGGCGTTGTTGGCATGCAAGGTGCACAGGCACAAGTGACCGGTCTCGGCAAAATTGATCGCGTACTCCATGGTTTCGCGGGTGCGCACCTCGCCGATCAGGATCACGTCGGGTGCCTGGCGCAAGGTGTTTTTGAGCGCCGCATCCCAACTGTCGGTATCGATGCCCAGTTCGCGCTGGGTGATGATGCAGCCCTCGTGCCGGTGCACGTATTCGATCGGGTCCTCGATGGAAATGATGTGGCCGGTCGAATTGCGATTGCGGTAGCCGATCATGGCCGCCAGCGAAGTCGATTTGCCGGTACCGGTGGCACCGACGAACATGATGATGCCGCGCTTGGTCATCGCCAGGTCCTTGATCACCGGCGGCAAGCTCAACTCGTCGATGGTGGGAATCTTCGACTCGATCCGGCGCAGCACCATGCCCACGTAATTGCGCTGGTAAAAGCACGACACGCGGAAGCGCCCCACGCCCTTGGCGGCCACGGCAAACTGGCACTCGTGGGTCTTCTCGAATTCCTCGCGCTGCGACGGCGTCATGATGTTGATGACCATGTCGCGCGCCTGCTGCGCGGTCAGCGGATTCTGCGTCACCGGCGAGATGCGCCCGTGCACTTTCATCGAAGGCGGCACGCCGGCGGTGATGAACAGATCCGACGCCTTCTTGTGCACCATCAATTTGAGGAATGAGGTGAAGTCGATGTCAGCCATGGTTCTGTTCCTCTGGGGACTCGGGACTCGGCGTCATTGGAATCCCGCCTTGTTCTTGGCCCGCTCCGCCGCCTGCTGACGCGTGATCTGGCCGCGCTGGACCAGGTCCTGCAGGCACTGATCCAGCGTCTGCATGCCGAACTGCTGGCCGGTCTGGATCGACGAATACATCTGCGCGACCTTGTCCTCGCGGATCAGATTGCGGATCGGCGGCGTGCCGACCATGATTTCGTGCGCAGCCATGCGTCCGCCGCTGACCTTTTTCATCAGGGTCTGGCTGATCACGGCGCGCAGGGACTCGGACAGCATCGAGCGCACCATCGGCTTTTCGCCGGCAGGAAACACGTCGATGATGCGGTCGATGGTCTTGGCCGCCGAACTGGTATGCAGCGTGCCGAACACCAGATGGCCGGTCTCGGCCGCGGTCAACGCCAGGCGAATGGTTTCCAGGTCACGCAACTCGCCGACCAGGATGTAATCGGGATCCTCGCGCAGGGCCGAGCGCAAGGCCTCGGTGAAGCCGTGCGTATCGCGATGCACTTCGCGCTGATTGATCAGGCACTTCTGCGAGGTGTGCACGAATTCGATCGGATCCTCGATGGTGAGGATGTGGCCGTAATGATGCTTGTTGACGTGATCGACCATGGCCGCCAGCGTGGTCGACTTGCCCGAGCCGGTCGGCCCGGTGACCAGGATCAGGCCCTGCGGCTGCTCGATCAGGTCGCGGAAGATCTTCGGACAGCCCAGGTCCTCCAGCGTCAGCACTTCCGCGGGAATGGTGCGAAACACCGATGCCGCGCCGCGATTCTGGTTGAACGCATTGACACGAAAGCGCGCCAAACCAGGGATTTCAAACGAAAAATCGGTTTCGAGAAATTCCTCGTAATCACGCCGCTGCTTGTCCGACATGATGTCGTAGACCAGCGCGTGCACTTGTTTGTGTTCCAGCGCCGGCACGTTGATGCGACGCACGTCACCGTCGACGCGGATCATCGGCGGCAGGCCTGCGGACAAATGCAAGTCCGAAGCCTTGTTCTTGACCGAAAAAGCCAGAAGTTCGGCAATATCCATGGTGTCCCCGGATTCCCCTTGGAAAAAAAAGCGCGGTGGCCGGACAGCGCAAACCACTGCCTGCACACAGCCATGTCATAGCATAGGCGGATCGTGCCTGCACAAAACCTGCGCTGGCGCACACCGCGACACAATGCCAAAAACGTGCCAATGCCTTATCGTAGACGGCTGTTTGTACGGAGATCGGCCATGAACCAGATTACTTTCATCGGCGGCGGCAACATGGCACGCAGCCTCATCGGCGGACTGGTCAGCTCCGGCGCTGATGCCGGCGCCATCCACGTGGCCGAACCCGATGCCGAAGCCCGCGCCAACCTGGAGCGCGAATTCGGCGTCACCACTCATGACGACAACAACGAGGCCATCAGCGGCGCCGAAGCGGTGATGCTGGCGGTCAAACCGCAGGTCCTGCCGGGCGTGTGCGAAGCCGTGGCCGCCTCGGTGGCGGCAGCAAAGCCGCTGGTGGTGTCCATTGCCGCCGGCATCCGCACCGACCAGATCGAGCGCTGGCTGGACACCCCGGCGGCCATCGTGCGCGTGATGCCAAACACCCCGTCGCTGATCGGTGCCGGCGCCAACGGCCTGTTCGCCAACGCGCGCGTCGACAAAGCACAGCGCGAACTGGCGCAAACCGTGCTGGAAGCCAGCGGCATCTGCGAGTGGGTCGACGACGAGAGCCTGATGGACACGGTCACCGCCGTGTCCGGTTCCGCACCGGCCTATTTCTTCCTGATCGTCGAAGCCATGGAAGACGCCGCCGCGGCGCGCGGCCTGCCACGCGAAGCCGCGCGTCATCTGGCCGCCCAGACCTGCCTCGGTGCCGGACGCATGATGATCGAGAGCGGCGAGGCGCCGGCCGAACTGCGCCGCCGCGTCACCTCGCCCAATGGCACCACCCAGGCCGCGCTGGACAGCCTCGACGACAGCGATCTGCGCGGCATCATGGCTCGCGCCATGGACGCCGCGCGCGAACGCGGCGCCGAACTGGCCGCCGCCAACGACTGAGGCGACTCGCAACGTAGACACTCTGTTCGAAGTCAAGCGTTTTCGAGGCCGGCATACAGGCGAGCACGGTCGTATGGCCCAAGGCTTTTCATGATGGACCCGGTGGCCGTGAGCATCGTGCGGATGGGGACGTCCGCGGTCCTCGACCCCATCCCATGGACCGCAGACGTCCTCGTCCGCAATGGCACCGCGCCCGCCATTGACGGGCTCAGAAGACCAAGGTCGCATCGCCGCGCAAGACACCCATGAGAGCCTGTTGCGCATCATGGCCTTTCGAGGTCGGCATACAGGCGTGTAGAGTCGTACGGCTCCGGGCTTTTCATGATGGCCCAGGCCGCCGTGAGCATCTTGCGCATGACGGCGACGTTGGCCTGCATTTTCTTCTTGCCGCGGGCTTCCAGACGCGCTTTGAAGGCACGCGCACCCGGGTCGTGCGTGCACGCCGACATGGCCGGATGAAACAAGGACCGACGCAGGTATTTGTTGCCGTGCCGGGAGATGCGTGGCGCCTTGTGTACGCTGGTGCCGGACTCGTACACGCGCGGGTCGAGCCCGGCATGGCAAACACATGCGCGACTGGAAAGAGTCGGCGGCAACGTGGCCAGCTCGCTGAGGATGGAGACGGCGGACGTCTCGGCCACGCCCTTCATGGTGACCAGCGCGTCGAAGCGCTCGCACAGGTAGTCATCGGCCTTGATCAAGGTGATTGCTTCGGCCCGGACGCGCTCAATGCGCTTGTCGTTGGTGGTGATGATGCGTTTGAGCTCGGTGCGCAGGAACGCCGGGCTGTCTTTGGTGTTCAGCAACGCGTGCAGGCGATTGCGGGCCGCTGTGCCGTCCTCGGTCAGCTGGACCAGAAAGCGCCCGTAGTTGCGTAGCTGGCGCCATGATTTACGCGGCGGCACCCATGCCCGGAAAGGCATGCGCATCAGGCATTCCAACAGCATGTCAGCGTCCATCTTGTCGGTCTTGTTGCGCAAACCGAGTGCCTTGGCGAAGTGATGGGCCTGGCGCGGGTTTATGACCATCACCTCGGCGCCCAGCTCGTGGGCCAGCACCATCACGTCCAGATAGTAAACACCGGTGGCTTCGGCCAGTACGCGCAAGTGCTTGCTTTTCTTCAAACAGCTTTTCAGGAACGTACGCAAGGTGGCCGGGTCATTGTCGATGGTGCCGTGTTCGCGATGACCGTTGATGTCGCTGGACCAGGCATGCTTCTTGGCGCCAATGTCGAAAGCCAACCAGGACATGTCGTGGGATACGCTCATGGGATATCTCCGTGCGGTGGGATAACATGTCTCCAGGTTCCCCGACCCCGCATACTCGCGGCACACCCTTGTCACGCTGGCTCTTGGGCCCGGGACACTCTACGTGCTCGTCGAATGGGGCGGGGAGCCGCTCTACCGACGGGGTCAGTCAGAGCTGCCTCAAGGAGCGAACGGCTTCCCCGAAAACATCCGGTGACGGTATCTCCCTCACCGGTGATATCCAACGTACAAGGAGCGGCGGAAGCCGCGATTCGTTACTGCCGCAAGGCAACAACCGCGCGGGCACGCCCCATCGCGGCTTCCGCCGCTCCTAC
>DASSKC010000132.1:0-5722 GCA_035690885.1 Oleiagrimonas sp.
TGGTGCCTCCAAGGCGTTTGTGTGGGACGCCGCGCGCATCGATCTGCCCAACGGCAAGCATCCGTTGGCGCAGTCGCTGTATCCGGTTGAAAGCATGGGCAAGGGTGGCTGGCAGGATTCGACCCAGGGCGTCAAGTTCGCGATCGAGTATTTCTCCAAATACACCGGCTTCGACTACCCGTGGGCCAATGCCGTTGCCGAGGCCGGCATTGCCGGCGGCATGGAGTATCCGGGCATCGTGTTCGACTGGTACAAGGCCAGCGATTACAGCCTGTTCATGCTCGGCGTGCACGAGTTCGGCCACGCCTGGTTCCCGATGATCGTCGGCTCCAACGAGCGCCGCGACGCGTGGATGGACGAGGGCATGAACACCTTTGTCGATGCCCTGGCGCACGCGCAGTGGGGCAAGACCCACAACGGTCAGTTTGCGCCGAAAAAGGATGGCGAGTACGCGCCATACACCGGCAATCCGACCCGGGACATCATCAAGGACGTGTTCGACAAGCCGAATGCGCCGCCGATCCTGACTCGCGCCGATGCCATCAAGGAAACCTACCGGCACCCGATCACCTACTTCAAGGCGGCTTACGGCCTGACCCTGCTGCGCAACGAGATCCTGGGGCCGGAGCGTTTCGATGCGGCGTTCCGCAAATATGTCGAGGCCTGGGCGTTCAAGCATCCGTCGCCGTCGGATTTCTTCCGTGCCATGGACAGCGCCTCGGGCGCGGATTTGTCGTGGTTCTGGCGCGGCTGGTTCCGCCACAACTGGAAGCTGGATCTGGCGGTGACCGGCGTGGAGTATTTCCATGGCATGAAGCCCGGCAAAAATGGCCGGCCTACGCCGGCGAAAGACGGCCCGCGCAAGGCGGCCATCGTCACCGTGGCGTGTCTGGACAAGCTGCCGATGCCGGCGACGCTGAAAGTGACCTACATGGACGGCACGCACAAGTCGGTGCGCGTTCCGGTCGCCACCTGGATACAGCACAAGAGCTTCGGCGTCATGGTCGACGGCAGCAAGCGCATCAAGTCGGCTACCATCGATCCCGATCACGATCTGCCGGATGTCGACCGCGGCAACAATACCTGGAGTGCCAACTAAGCTCGGCCCCTTCCTGCACCCGCATTGCCGGGTTCAACGGGACTGTAGGAGCTGCGGAAGCTGCGACCGTCAACGCCGCAAGGTATCAACCGGACGGGCAGGTTCAATCGCGGCTTCCACCGCTCCTACAGTCGCTTCGAACAATCGCTTGGAAATGGTGCAGCCCCGACAAGGCAATCACGCAATCCCGTCGGGTTTGACGTCCTTGAAGTCCACCGGTGGCGCGAGCTGCGTGGTGAAGCGGAACACGTTCTTGTGCACCACGCGGGTCAGGTAGACGTCGACTATCGTGGTTTCGTTGGGACGGATCAGCGGCAGAAGGTCCTGCATCGAGCTGTCGAGCATGGCATGCCAGTATTCGACGAAACGGTTGCCGTGGCGCGGCAGGATCTGCACGCCGTAAGGCGACCGCGGCGTGAGGGCGGCGCGCACGATGCTGCCGTCCGGGCCGGGGATCGGTGGGCAGCCGGCCAGCACGGCGTGGTTGAGGTAGAACGTGATGTTGGCCGGTTGTTGCTGGTTGGCCTGGCGGTCGATCATGAAGCCGCGCGGCAACTGGTCGGGGCTGTCGCCGGGGCCGGCCGTGAGCAGGATATCCACGTTCGATACGCGCAATGCGGCTGAGTCGAACAGGCGGAAGATCACCATCGAGCACGGGTCGTGGATGTACGTGCGATCGGGCAGCACCGGCACGTGTTCGATTTCCAGACGATTGCCGACCGCCTGGTGGGCGGCATTCTCGGCCTCGAACGTCTTGCGCAACGCGGTATAGCCGGCGTCATTTTGCACATTCAGGCACTCGAGGATGGCTGTCACCGTGGCATTCGGTTTGTCGTTGTCGCGCACGCTGCCCATGATGCCCATGCTGTCGCCGGAGTGGGAGGCGCCGGGGATGATCTTGAAGGCCGTCGGCATGGCGTGTCGCGTCAGCTCCGGATCCAGCGTGCGCAGGCGCTTGTGTGCGCTGGGCAGTGCCTCGCCGCGACGCGTGGCCGGTTGGCGCAGGACCACGTGGGTGGCGTTCAAGTTGGTGGCCGCCACGCGCATGACGCCGTCGGAGCCGATTTCGCCGGTGTACGGATTGAGGTGGTCGTAGAACTTGCGGTCGATGGCGTCGCCGGCGAGCACGAACGGGAACACCGGGTTCCGGCCCTGGGTGAGCTTGAGCACGGGATAATCGCGGATCCAGCGCAGGTTGAGTTCGCACGCTGCCGGGCTGCCAAGCTCCAGCCAGTCGAGCACATGCTGGCCGGGCTCCACCCCGTCGAACCAGGCCCTGATGGCACCAACGCGGCCCTTGCCCAGCTGCGCCAGCGCCGAGCCGAAGTTGGCCGGGGCCAGCATCACCAGGTGGCTGATCGGACACTGGCCGAGGTCGCCCGGCCGGACGATGTAGCGGTCCAGCCATTCGCGCACCACCGGGCCACCGGTCGAGTGGGTGATGCACGCGCAGCGCCGGCCCTTGCCGTAGCGCGCGAGCATATCGCCCAAAGCGCCGTCGAAGGCGCGCGCGATATCCTCGACCCGGATGGTGTCGTGGAAGCTGACGTATTCGCCCAGGTAGATATGGTGCACGTCGAGCGATGGTCCGCCGCGCTTTTGCGCTTCGTGTTTCAGGCGCGTCGGCAGCTGGCCGTAGGTAGCCGTGCTGGTCACGCTCCAACCGTGTACGAAGATCAGCAGTTGTCGTGCCATGGATCCTCTCCCCGGATGTTTGTCCTGATTGTACGACTTGCGGCGTCTGGTCATGCATGTCGGCAGCATGGATACTGGGCCGATCCGGGGAAACACGAGGAAACGCCATGTCGATCAACGTCGTCTTGCGCAAGACGGGACTCGCCTTGCTTGCCGCTGCATTGTGCCTGCCGGGACAGGCCATGGCCGCGCAGGCCAACCCGCCACCAGTCAGCACCATGCCGGTGGGTCAGCCGCAATTGGTGCAATCGGACCGACTCGAGCATTTGGACGCCTACGTCAACCGCGTGCTCAAGACCTTCGATGTCCCCGGCATTGCCGTGGCCATCGTCAAGGATGGAAAGGTGGTGCTGGAAAAGGGCTATGGCGTGCGCAACGTCGAGAGCGGCAAGCCGGTCGATGCGCACACCATTTTTGCCATTGCCTCCAATACCAAGGCGTTCACGGCCGCCTCACTGTCGATGCTGGCCGATGCGGGCAAGCTGAAAATGGGTGGTCGCGTCATCAAGTACCTGCCGTGGTTCCGCATGTCCGATCCGTACGTCACCCATGCCATGCGCGTGCGCGACCTGCTGGCCCACCACAGCGGCCTGAGCCTTGGTGCGGGGGATCTGCTGTACTGGCCGACCACCGACTACACCAGCAAGGAGGTCATCGAGCACCTGGCGCACGTGCCGCTCGAATACGGTTTTCGCTCGCAGTATTTTTACGACAACATCCTGTTCGGTGTGGCGGCGCTGGTGATCGAGAACGTGTCGGGGGAGAGTTACCGAGATTTCCTGAAGTCGCGTATTTTCAAGCCGCTGGGCATGCACGACACGCGCTTCAACTACACCTTCATCAAGCCCGACGACCACAACGTGGCCATGGGCTATGCCAAGTACAACTACACGAACCTCAAGCCCGTGGCCAAGTTGTCCTGGGCCAACAATTCGGGTGCCGGCGGCATCTACTCCAGCGTGCACGACATGGCCAAGTGGGTCATCACGCAGCTCGACGGCGGCGTGTACGGCAAGAACGCCGATGGCTCACCGAAGCGCCTGTTCAGCGCGGCGCGACACAAGGAGATGTGGTCGGTGCAGACGGCCATTCACTTGACCCCATCGAAGATTCCCGAGCTGGCCGCGATCGCGCCCGATTACGCGGGGTATGGCGAGGGCTGGCACCTGTCGCAGTACCGTCGCCACAAGATGGTCTATCACACCGGTGGCTGGCCCGGTTACGTCTCGCGCGTGACCATGATTCCGGACATGGATCTGGGTGTGGTGGTGCTGACCAATGCGCAGTCGGGTGCGGCCTTCAATTCGATCACCTACCGCATCCTCGATGCATACATGAATGTGCCCAAGACCGACTGGATCGCGGTCTACCAGAAGTCCGACGCCAAGCGTGAGGCGCGCGCGAAGAAGTCCTGGCAGAAACATCTGGCAGCACGCGAGAAGGGCGTGGGGCCGTCGCTGGCGCTGGCCGATTATGCCGGCACGTATCACGATCCCTGGTACGGCAACGTCATCATCAAGGACAACAACGGCAAGCTGGTGATGCAGTTCAGCCATACCAAACAGTTGCTGGGCGACATGACGCACTGGTCGCGCGACACCTTCATCGTGCATTGGCGCGATCGCTCGCTCAATGCCGATGCCTTCGTGACTTTCGCGTTGACGCCGGATGGCAAGATCCGCAACGTGCGCATGAAGCCCGTTTCGCCATTGACCGATTTCAGCTTCGACTTTCAGGACTTGCGCCTCACACCGGTCAAGGCAGACAACAACGGGTAATGCACGGGGCCGTCAGGAAAGCCGGCATTTGAAACCCATCGGACCGCGGACATCCTGTCCGCATGCGGGCGGGGACGCCCGCGGTCCCGCGCAACATGGTTGCGTGAGTGGTCATGTGTGCTGGAGGATGTTGACCAGCCGTCCGAACGGATCGCGAACGTAAAAACGACGTACGCCCCAGGGCTCGTCCGCCGGTCCGTACTCGATGGGAACGCCGGCTTGGCGGAACCGTTCCAGTGCGGTTTCGACGTCGTCGACCTCGATGGACAAATCAGGTGTCGGCGTCCCCAATCCGCCCTCGGACCCGAAGGCGACCTGGACCGTCATCCTTGCATCCGAACCGTAGGTACGAAACCAGCCATGGTCCATCAGTAGGTCCAGGCCAAGCAGGTCACCGTAAAATGCTTGCGCTTCGTGGATGTCCGCGGTCTGCAGGTTGGACACGATGCGTGTGACTTTCATGTCGGCTTCCTCGTGCACCCGTCAAACGTGTTCCGCCCACGGGTCGTAACTGCCGAATGACCACAGATGGCCCTCCGGGTCCAGGCAGCTGTAGCCGGCACCGCCGGAGTCGCGCTCGGTGTATGCATCGACGATGTCGGCGCCGGCGAGTCTGGCTTGCTCGTAGTGCGCCTTGCAGTCGGCGACCACCACGTAGGTGCTCTGGGTGTTCAAGCCGTCGGTGTCGCGGGGCATGGTCATGTGTCGCCCGTAGGCATTGTCACGCGCCGAGCCGAGCATGACCATGCCGTTGCCGAATGTCAGTTGTGCGTGCGCCACGCCGCCGTCGCCGTCATCGTGGACTGCGTGCTTTTCGAAACCGAAGGCCTTGCACAACCAGTCGATGGCGCCGAATGCGTCGCGATAGCGCAGGCAGGGGATGGTGGTGCACGTGGTATTGGCTGCCTGGGACATGACGTTCTCCTTCAGAGGCTCGCTTGGGGTGACGCGCCGATCATGCCCTTTCATGGCACAGGTGTCTTGTAGATTTTTGTCGTCGACGGCCGCTCCCGTGTCATGCCAGCGGGACGTGGTTGGGGTGCGGCCCCATGCGTGCGATGTAGCGGCCCGGTGTCATGCCGGAAAACGCGCGGAATTCATGCGTCAGATGCGGTTGGTCGTGGAACCCGCAGTCGGCGGCGACGGCGGC
>DASSKC010000133.1:0-15077 GCA_035690885.1 Oleiagrimonas sp.
GGGCACCCCCGTCCGGCGCTCGCCGGGCTGCGCCCTGCGAGTGGGTTCCGCGCTGCGGGGTTTTTCTGACGGGCCATCCGTGGCCCGCAGAAAAATGGCCGGCGTCCTGCCGGCCACCCTTCGGGCCTTTTCCTCCGCGCTCCACCGCCTACCGAGGGGCAAGGGGGGGGGCAAGTTCGGAAACGTCAAGCGATAAACGCGACATGTTTGCAAGCACGCCAGTTCTTGGGTTTCACGAGAACCGCGATGACTCGCGAAGCGGGCAGCGCAGACGCTGCTGGGTCCCCTTCAGAAGCGGCGGACGGATGGAGGACAAGGCCCGTCAGGGGAGCCGACAGGACGTCGGCTCGTTTGTCGCGGGCCACGGATGGCCCGTCGACAAACCCCCGCAATCCGGGAGCGAACCCGAAGGGCGCGTATGCAGGGGTGCCTTTCTTTTGGTTCGTTTTCTTTGTGCACTCAAAGAAAATGAACGAGCGCCCCGCGGGCGCGAAACGCCGCCGCACGGCGGCAAACAATCTCCGATTCAGCACGAAGCAACCGGGCCGAAGGCCCCAAAAAAAATCACCCACGCGGATGATGCTGCGCATGCAACCGCTTGAGCCCCTCACGCGCCACCAGCGTATAAATCTGCGTGGTACTCAGCGAGCTGTGCCCCAACAGCATCTGCAACGAGCGCAGATCGGCGCCATGATTGAGCAGATGCGTGGCGAACGAGTGCCGCAACACATGCGGCGAGATGCGCTTGGCGTCGATGCCTGCGCGCACCGCATGACGCTTGACCAGCGTCCAGAACATCTGCCGACTCATGGCCGCACCGCGGTTGGACAGGAACATCGCTTCCGACGGCTTGCTGCGCACCTGGGACGGTCGCGCGCCATCGACGTAGCGCTCGATCCACGAATGCGCTTCCTCACCGACGGGCACCAGACGATCCTTGCCGCCCTTGCCGGTCACCCGCAACACGCCCTGGCGGCGATTGAAACCACCCAGCGGCAAGTCCACCAACTCCGACACGCGCAGCCCGCTGGCATACATCACCTCCAGCATGGTGCGGTCGCGCAGACCCAGGGGCGTGCCGACGTCCGGTGCGGCCAGCAAGGCCTCGACCTCGCGCTCGGACAACGCCTTGGGCAGACTGCGCGGCAGGCGCGGACGCGACAGATGCAAGGTCGGATCCTCGTGCCCCGGCTCGATCCGCGCCAAGTGTGCAAAGTAGCGCCGAAATGCCGTCTGCCGGCGTGCCATCGTGCGCGCGGCACCGCCGCTTTCGCCCAAGTAACGCGAGATGTCGGCGCCGCTGGCATCGTGCAGCAAGCACCCGTGTGCCGACATCCATCGTGCCAGACCATCCAGATCGCGCCGGTAGGCCTCCAGGGTACGGTCGGACAAACCATCCTCGGACCACACGCGCTCCAGAAACGCATCAATCGCGACACGGTCGGCATCGGCAACAACGGGTGACTTCTTTTCGGGCATGGCATGATGCTGCCGTTCCCCCCGTCCGGTTGCAAGATATTTGCGATGACCGAAACCATGCAGACACAAGAACCCGCCACCCCGGCCGTCAGCTACCGGACATCATCGCTGTGGCGCCGCTTGGCCGGACTGGTCTACGACCTGGTCGCGGTCGTGGCCATCGTCATGGTGGTCGGCATGATCTGCCTGATCGCCACGCACGGTTCATTGGTCCCGGACAGCCATCATGGCGTCACCGCGTGGTGGTACAGCCCGTTGCAGTATCTGGTGGTGGCCGCCTATTTCGTGGTCTCGTGGCTGCGTGGCGGCCAGACGCTGGGCATGCGTCCATGGCGGATGGTCCTGCGCATGAGCGACGGCACACCGGTGCGTCCGGGTCCGGCCATCGCGCGTGTCGTGGCGGTGTCACTGCCGATGCTGCTGCTGTCGATCGGTCACGTCGCCTCGCCACGCACGGCCATGCTGGCCGTGCTGGCGGCATGGGTGGTGTTTTACGCCACCGCTCTTGTCAACCCGCGCCGCCGCGCCCTGCACGACCTCATTGCCGGCACCCAGCTGATCCACAAGGTCGTCCCGCGCAACAAAACCGCCAAACACGCCAGTCGCCATGATTCGCGACACCGGTAGCGCGCAGCGTCGATCGCGAAACCGCACCGCCTACCCGTAACGGCGGAAATACACCGTCGCCGCGATCACCAGCACCAGCGCCGGTAGCAGGTCCGCCAACCACGCCGGCGCGCCGTACACGATGCCCATGTTGGTCAGCCCCTGCTGCAGGAAATACCAGCCCAGCGCCAGCACCACACCGATGAAAAGCCGCTTGCCCAGGCCGCCGGAACGCAGCGCACCAAACGCGAACGGCAGCGCGCACAACACCAGCACCAGCACGTTCACCGGATACAGCGCGTGCGCCCAGAACGCCTTGGCGTAGGCGATCGGGTTCTGGTTGTTGCTCTCCAGGTAGCGCATGTTCTGCAACAGGTCGACCATGGACAGGTATTCGGGATGGACCACCGACTGCTTGAGCACGCTGGCATCCAGATTGGTCGACCAGGCTTCGCTGGCGCGCATTTCGCTGTGCACGCCATCGCTGTCCAGGGTGCTCACGCGCGCATCGGTGAGCGTCCAGTCGCCATCATGGCTGACCGCTCCCTTGGCACGCACGAATTTCTGCAACTTGCCCTTGTCGTCGAAACTGAAGATGCGCACGTCGGCCAGCTGCACCTGCATCTGGCCATGTTCGTGCCGGGCCAGCACCGACTTGGCATTGATGAAATTGTTGCCGTCGCGCGCCCACAGACCGCTGCCCGTGGTCATGCCCAGTTGTTGCGAATGCATGCGCAACTGCATCGCCTGCGCGCGCTGCGCGCCGTAGGGCGCCACGATTTCGCCCATCAGCATGACCAGGCCGGTGAGTATGGCCAGCATCACCACCACCGACTGCACGATGCGCAACTTGGACATGCCGGCCGCACGCAAGGCGGTCAGCTCGCCGCTCGTGGCCAGACCACCAAGGCCGAGCAGGCCACCGATCAGCGCCGCGCTGCCGAACCATTGGTACAGGCGTCGCGGCACCGTCCAGGCGATGTAGATGATCGAATCGATCGCGGTGTAGCCGTTCTTGCCGACATCGCCAAGCTGGCGCAGGAACTGCGAAAGCGTGTCGAAACCGGTCAGGATGATCCACACGATCACCAGCATGCCGAGCACGCTGGTGGCGATCAGGCGGTCGACGCGTTTGACGGCGGGCAACGCGATCACGCTTGCGCTCCCTTCACCTTCCACGGCGCGTATTGTCGCCACAGGAACCACCCGGACACGCCGACCACGATCAGGTGCAACACCCAGATCGGTGCGGCACCGTCGATCTTGCCCTGACCGATCATGGATCGTGCCAGCGACAACACGCTGAAATACAGGAAGTAGCAAAGCACCGCGACCAGCAAACGACCATAGCGCGGTTCGCGCGGCGTCTGCCGGGCCAGCGGCAAAGCCAGCAGCGCGAGCACCAGCGTGGTCACCGGCGCGGCAATGCGCCAGGCCAGTTCGGCGCGCGCCTGCGGACTGGAGCTGGCCATCAGCGCGGCGGTCCTCGTGGCCGATCCGACCTTGCCCCGGTCATTGCCGTTGTCGGGCCGTACCGGCGCCATGGCCACATCGTTGCGCGCGTATTGCATGACGTTCCAGTTGTCGGCGCCCAACGGCAGCTTGTATTGCCAGCCGTCATACAGGGCCAGATAGCGGCCCTTGCCATCGGTGCCGGGGTACAGCGCACCGCGCTCGGCCGTGATCAGCCTGATGGATGGCGGACCGCCATCGCTGCCCGGTTCCTGACGCGCCAGGAACACATGCCCCAGGCGCGTGCCGTCGCGATTCATGTCGGTCACGAAGATGGTGCCGCCGTTGCCGGGCAACTCGGTGAAGCGCCCGGCATCGAGGCCGGCGGCAATTACCGAATGATTGGCCTTGGTGATCAGCGTGGTGCTGGTGTGCTCGGCCCACGGGCCCAGCCACAACGACAGCAAGCCGATGACGACGGCCATGGGAATGGCCAACCAGGCAGCAGGCCGCAACAGGCCGCGACGGCCCATGCCGGAAGCGGCCAGCACGTGCATTTCGCTGTCGTGGTAAAGCCGCCCCAGCGACCACAAGATGCCGAGAAACAAGGCCAGCGGCAGCAGACCCGTCAGTGCCGCCAACATCTTCAGTCCCAGCACGTCGAACATCACGCTGGCCGGAAAACTGCCCTCGGCCACTTGCTGCAGGACCCGCGCGAAGGTGCCGCCGGCCATCACCACCAGCAGCACCACGGCGACCCCGAGTACGCTCGTGGCCAGTTCACGCAGGATGTATCGGTCGAGGATGCGCAGCATGCGATAATGGGATTTCGTGCCGCCGGGCGCGGCGAAGCCGTCAGTGTAGCCGGTCACGCCACGCACGGCCCAACCCCGGGATTGTTCATGACGCTCAAATTCAGCCTCGCATCCACCTCCGCCGAAGCCACCCAAACCGCTTGCGCCATCGTCGGCGTGTATGCCGACGGCGCGTTGTCACCAGCGGCGCGTGCGATCGACACGGCCAGCGACGGCGTGCTGGCGCGCCGCATTGCCTCCGGCGATCTGTCCGGCAAACTCGGTGCCAGTCATGTATTGCATGAGTTGCCGGGTGTGAAGGCCGAGCGGGTGCTGGCCATCGGCCTGGGCGCGCGCGATGCATTCAACGACGCGGCTTTCCGCAAGGCGATCGGCAGCGCCGCGCGTGCACTGGGCAAGCTGCCGGTGAAAAACGCCACCTCATGGCTGACCGAACTGGAGGTTGCCGGTCGTGATGTCGCCTGGCGCGTCCGTACCGAAGCTCTGGCCGCCGACCATGCCGCCTACCGTTACACCGCCACACTCGCCAAGCGTCGTGACGCGGCCGCCGAGACGCTGGAGTCGTTCGCATTGGCTGCCGACGAGCAAGCGCAGCCGGCGCTGGACCAGGCAGCCGCCATGGCCGAAGGCGTACGCTTTGCCCGCCACGTCGGCAACATGCCGGCCAACATCTGCAACCCGGCCTGGCTGGCCGAACAGGCTGGCGATTTTGCCGCCTCTCAGGACGGCGTCGACATCGACGTGCTCGAACGCGAGCAGATGGAGCAACTCGGCATGCACTCGCTGCTGGCCGTTGCACGCGGCTCGGCCAACACGCCGCGCCTGATCGTGTTGAAATGGAACGGCGGCAATGACGGCGATGCGCCGTATGTGCTGGTCGGCAAGGGCGTCACGTTCGACGCCGGCGGTCTGGACATCAAGACCGCCGCCGGCATGGAACACATGAAGTTCGACATGCTGGGCGCCGCCGGCATGCTCGGCGCGTTCATTGCCGCGGTGAAGATGCGCTTGCCGATCAATCTGGTCTGCGCCGTGGCCTCGGTGGAAAACATGCCCGATGGCGACGCCTATCGTCCCGGCGACGTGCTCACCACGCTGTCCGGGCAAACCGTCGAAGTGCTCAATACCGACGCCGAAGGCCGCCTGATCCTGTGTGACACGCTGACCTACGTGCAGCGTTTCAAGCCGGCCGCCATCGTCGACGCCGCGACCCTTACCGGCGCCTGTGTGGTGGCGCTCGGCAGCCACGCCAGTGCCCTGATGAGCAAACATGACGATCTCGCCGATGAATTGCTTGCCGCCGGCGAACACACCCTCGACCGCGCCTGGCGACTGCCGCTGTGGGACGACTACCAGGACGCGCTGGAATCGGCATTCGCCGACTTTGCGCACCTGGGCTCACGCGCTGCCGGTGCGATCACCGCCGGCTGTTTCCTGTCGCGCTTTGCCGAAGGCCAGCGCTGGGCGCATCTGGACATTGCCGGTACCGCGCAGGACGAAGGCCGCAAGGGCCTGGCCACGGGTCGCCCGGTTGCGCTGCTTTCGCAGTGGCTGATCGACCGCGCCGCCTCCAACGCCTGAGCCATTCACGATGCGCGCCGATTTTTACCTGATCGACAAACCCCGCTTTCGCGAGCAGCCTTTGTTGCTGGTGTGTGCGCTGGTGCAAAAAGCCGTGGCACAACAACTGCCACTGCTGATCCTGGCCCGTGACTTTGCCCAGGCCGAGGAAGTCGACGACCTGTTGTGGTCGTTCGACGAAGACGCCTTCATCCCGCACCAGCTGGCCGGCCACGACGACGATGCCGAGGTGCCGGTGCTGATCGTGCCTCCCGGCCTGGAATCGGCGGATCGACCGCTGGCGATCAACCTGCGCCCCGACATGCCGCAAGGGCACTTCGAGCGCGTGCTCGAAGTCGTCCCCGCCGACCCGGCCGACCGCATCGGATCGCGCCAACGCTGGCGCCAGTACCAGCAGGCCGGCGCCGAGCTGTCCAAGCACGACATGTGAATCCCGTGCGTCGGACCGCGGACATCCTGTCCGCATGCGGGCGGGGACACCCGCGGTCCACTGATCGCGCGCTGCATGGAATTTACTCAGGCGGACAGCAAAGCGTCACTCACGCCTGACGCTTCTGGTCGGCAACCAGTGCCTCCACCGCAGCCGAATCGAACGGCCAATCGAGTTCGTGACCACTGTCCTCGTCGCGCAGCACCGGCACACGCGTGCCGTAGCGCGCCTCCAGTACCGGATCGTCGTCGACCCACAAGCTGCGAAAATCCGGCGCCCGCGCCGTCGCCATGACCTCCAGGGCCAAGTCGCACAGGTGACAGTCATCGCGTTGGAACAAGGTCAAACGAACCATGGGTGGTGGGAACAAGACAGGCCAGCCCTTAGAATAACCACTTCACCCGCACGTTGTTTTCGCCATGGCAGTCAGTGTTTTCGACCTCTTCAAGATCGGCATCGGGCCATCGTCCTCGCACACCGTGGGACCGATGCGCGCCGCCGCACGCTTCACCGAGAATTGGCTGGAGGAAAAGCACCTGCTTGATCGCGTCACCCGCGTACGCTGCGAGCTGTTCGGCTCGCTGGCGTTGACCGGTCGCGGCCACGGCACCGACAAGGCCGTGCTGCTGGGTTTCGAGGGCCACTGGCCGGACACTGTCGACCCCGACAAGATCCACGCCATCCTCGATCACATCCGCAGCCAGAAGCGCCTGAACCTTGGCGGCAAGCACGAGATCGACTTCGACGAAAAGCGCGACCTTGTATTCAACAAACGCAAGAAGCTGCCCTATCACGTCAACGGCATGCGCTACAGCGCTTATGACGCCGATGGCAACGAGCTGGCCACGCGCGACTACTACTCCGTCGGCGGCGGCTTCGTGGTCAACCCGGACGAGGCCGCGGCCGACCGCATCGTGGCCGACACCACCCACGTCACCTATCCGTTCGCAAGCGGCGACGAGCTGCTGGCCACTTGCGAGCGCGAAAACATCACCATCGCGCAACTGATGCTGGCCAACGAGCAGGCCTGGCGCAGCGAGCAGCAAGTCCACGACGACCTGATGACCATCTGGCAGGCCATGCAGGATTGCGTCGCGCGCGGCCTGCGCTCGCCAGGCCAGCTGCCCGGCGGCCTGCACGTCAAGCGCCGCGCGCCCGCCATGGCCGATGAGTTGCGCAACAAGCCGGAAAAATCGCTGCAGGACCCGCTGACCATCCTCGATTGGGTCAACCTGTACGCGCTGGCGGTCAACGAAGAAAATGCCGCCGGTGGTCGCGTGGTCACGGCACCGACCAATGGCGCGGCCGGCATCATGCCGGCGGTACTGCACTATTACGATCGTTTCTGTCCGCGTTCCGATGAAGCCGGCATTGTCGAGTTTTTGCTGACCTCGGCCGCGATCGGCATCCTGTACAAGGAAAACGCCTCCATTTCCGGCGCCGAAGTCGGTTGCCAGGGCGAGGTCGGCGTGGCCTGTTCGATGGCTGCCGGCGGCCTGACCGCTGCCCTGGGCGGGAGCCTGCGGCAAGTCGAGAACGCTGCCGAAATCGGCATGGAACACAACCTCGGTCTGACCTGCGACCCCATCGGCGGGCTGGTGCAGATTCCCTGCATCGAACGCAACGCCATGGGCTCGGTCAAGGCCATCAACGCCAGCCGCATGGCGCTCAAGAACGACGGCAAGCACCGTGTCTCGCTGGACAAGGTCATCAAGACCATGCGCGACACCGGCCGCGACATGAAGGACAAGTACAAGGAAACCTCGCGCGGCGGCCTGGCCGTGAACGTGATCGAATGCTGAAGCAGGCAACGCGGGCCACGCAACGCCGGCATTGCCCGATCCGACCGCAGTCGGCATCATGAACCCATGACGGAACCGTCGACGACCCATCCGCTACCCGCCACCCGGCCCGTGGTCAATTGCGTGGCCTACGATCACACGGGCAAGCGTGCCGGCGATATCGGCATCGAGGACATCAGCGAGATCCTGAAGGATCCGGATCAGTTCGTCTGGGTCGGGTTGCATGAACCGGGCGAAGCCTTGCTGGTCAAGTTGCAGGCCGAATTTGGTCTGCACGACCTCGCCATCGAGGATGCGCAGACGGCGCATCAGCGCACCAAGATCGAGGCCTATGGCGACTCGCTGTTCATCGTGGTGCAAACCGCGCAACTGGTGAACGGCACCATCGCTTTTGGTGAAACCCACATCTTCCTCGGCCCGCGCTATCTGATCACGGTGCGCCATGGCGCCTCACTGAGCTACGCGCCGGCGCGCCGCAACAGCGAGGCCTCGCCCGACCTGCTGGCACTGGGACCGAGCTATGGCCTGTATGCCATCCTCGATTTCATCGTCGACAACTTCATGCCGCTGGTCAGCGATTTCCGCGAGGAACTGCAGGAGCTGGAGCAGGATATCTTCGCCGCCACCTTCGACCGCGACACCATCAAGCGCCTGTACGACATGCAGCGCGAACTGCTGACCCTGCGCCTGGCCGTGGCGCCGCTGCAGGACGTCACCAACCAACTCGTGCATCTGCATCCGCAACTGATCCGCAACGAGACGCGAAACTATTTCCGCGATGTGTACGATCACGTGTTCCGGGTCAACGAAGCCACCTCGGCGATGCGCGAGATGCTTTCGGCGGCCATGAACGTCAACTTGTCGCTGGTCACCTTCGGCCAGAACGAAGTGGTCAAGAAGCTCGCCGGCTGGGCCGCCATGCTGGCCGTACCGACACTGATCACCGGCTGGTACGGCATGAACTTCGCACACATGCCGGAGCTGACCAAACCCTGGGCCTACCCCGGCGTGCTGGTGTTCACGCTCGGCGTGTGCGGCGGCCTGTACTACCTGCTCAAGCGCGCTCGCTGGCTGTAGGCGCGGCGGAAGCCGCGATTCGGCGGGTGTGGTTATTCGAGCTTCCCTACAAAAACAGATCCATCGCCATGATGATGGCGTCTTCGCGGCCGTTGCGCGCCGGGTAGTAGCGGGGGCGGCGTCCCACCTCGTTGAAACCCGCGGCTTCGTACAGCGCCTGTGCGCCGATGTTGGAAGGGCGAACCTCCAGAAACACGCGCTCGGCACCGTGCCAGCGCGCGGCATCCAACAGCCGCTTGACGATGCGCTGACCGTAACCGTGGCGCTGGCAGTGCGGTGCCACGCACACATTGAGCACATGGGCCTCGCCAGCTGCCGCGGACAGCACGCCATAGCCGATGATTTCGTCGTCACTGGCCAGCACCCAGCAGGCATGCCCGGCACGCAGGCAGTCGCGAAAAATGCCCGGCGTCCAGCCGAATTCGTAAGCCGACTGCTCGATGGCCGCCACTTGCACGAGATCCTCGCGGCACATGCTGCGCAGTTGCGGAACCGGCGGCGACCCGACCACGGCGACCATGCGCTACCCCCCGCGACCCGGCGGCGCATCGCGCCATTGCCGACGCAAGCCGCTGACGGCCTGCCACAGACGCCGTTTGGCCGCGGCATCAAACAGGACGTCCGGCGCATCGACCAGAAGCACCTCGGCAACCGCCATCACGTCCGCCGGCAAGACCCGGCCCAGTGCATGTGCCTGGGCCTTGCCGAAGGCCAGATAGGCCCGCGCCGACGGCACCGACGGCAATTGACCGGCTGTCACTTCCACCCGCACCGCCTCGGCAAACACGCCCCCGAGCGCGCACATGATCTGCTCGACCAGATTGCGCTCGCGTTTGGCGCAATCGGCAGGCATGACCAGCACGCACGCGGATGTCGCGTCGACGGCAGGCGCGCACGTCGGTGCGCCCGCATCGGCAGCGGACGGCGCACTTTCGTCGGCACGGCAGGGTGCACGCAGGCCATAGGGCGTCACGCCCAGCGCACGCAGGACGCGATGCCGATGATCGTCAAGCGTCTCTACCGTTGCCACCATGACCTCACTGATGTCCTTCGCCCGCATGCCGACGGCGACGTCGGCGACTCCCCATGGCCCAGGCGGTCAGCACCGGGCCGGACAACACGTACAGCCCCAGCACGCCCAACAGCACGTGCGCGGTGTCGATCGCCAGCAACACCAGGACCAGCACCGCGGCGATGATCCACAAGAACGTCACCTTGTCGTTGTCGGGGCGCGTCTTGAAACTGACGTAGCGCACGCGACTGACCATCAGCAGTCCGGCAATGATGGCAAAAAACGGTGTCACGAAGCACAGCGTTTCGCCGCTGACCCCGTCCACGCTCATTGCCCACACGAAGGCCATGCACACCCCGGCCGAGGCCGGGCTGGCCAAACCCTGGAACCAGCGCTTGTCCGCGACTCCGGCCTGGGTATTGAAACGCGCCAGACGCAAGGCGGCGCATGCAGCGTAAATGAACGCGGCCGCCCAACCCAGCTTGCCCCATGCCTCGCCGTATTCACTCAGATAGCGCAGCGACCATGTGTACATCACCAATGCCGGCGCCAGGCCAAAACTGATCAGGTCCGACAGCGAGTCGTATTGCACGCCGAAATCGGTCTGCGTGTGCGTCAGGCGCGCCACGCGTCCGTCCATGGCATCGAGCAGCGCGGCGACAAAAACAGCGATGGCCGCCAGCGTGAACTTGCCGTCAATACCTGCCACGATGGCGTAGAAACCCGAAAACATCGCCCCGGTCGTGAACAGGTTCGGCAGCAGGTAGATCCCGCGACGGCGCGGTGCTTGATTGGAAAGCGGTTCGGTCATGTAAGGCTGCGGCTTCCGTGAAGTGGAGTCGGTGGAACCACTGGCCAAACTGCACGCGGACGGTGCGACATGCAAGGGGCTCCCGAGCGCGAAGTGTAAACCATGTGACCGTGCGCACTTCGCCCGGACGCCGGGCATGTTAACTATGCACGGGTTGATTTCGCCGGTTCGGCGCCCGCCCCGCGACGCGCGCCCTCATTCACCCATGGAGTGTGCCATGCAACGCCTGCCCGCCTTCGTGCTGTTGACCACCCTGCTCTGCATTCCCCTGGCCGTGTCCGCGCAGGTGTACAAGTGGACCGATGCCCACGGCACCGTGCACTACGCCGACACGCCGCCAAAGCATGGCACCCGATACAAGGGCGTCAACATACCCGGCGCCACGCGCATGCCGTCAAAGCCGGCAGACACCCGCCAGCCTGCGGCGGGCAATGACGCGACCGACCCGGAAAACACCCCCTCGACCGCCACCGCTTCCAAACGCATGCCGGACACGCCCGCCAATCGACGGAAACTTTGCGACAACCTGACGGTCAACATGAAGCTGCTCAAGAAAAACGGCCCCGTCGTCATGCAGGACAAGAACGGCAAGAACCAGCTTTTGTCCAAGCAGGATCGTGCCGGCGAGCTGGCCCGCGAGCAACAGAAATACCAGACCTATTGCACGGAATGACCCATGCGCGCAGAGACATTAAATTAACGTTACAAGAAAGATGGATGACGCCACTCCGGCGCTTCCCTATAATCCGCGCATTTCCACAGCCCGTCGGTGTTTCATGCGCCTGAGCCAGTTCCACCTTGCCACCGTCAAGGAAGTGCCCGCAGATGCGGAGATCGCCAGCCACCGGCTGATGTTGCGTGCCGGCATGCTGCGCCGGCTGGCCTCGGGCATTTACACGTGGTCGCCGCTGGGCCTGCGCGTGCTGCGCAAGGTCGAGGCGGTGGTACGCGAAGAGATGACGCGCGCCGGCGCCATCGAGATGCTGATGCCGACGATGCAGCCGCGCGAGTTGTGGGAAGAGTCGGGGCGCTGGAAAAAATACGGCGGCCTGCTGCTCAAGATGACCGACCGCAAAAAGCAGGATTACTGCTACGGCCCCACCCACGAAGAGGTGATGACCGATTTTGCGCGCAACGAGCTGAAAAGCTACAAGCAGCTGCCGATCACGTTTTTCCAGATCCAGTCCAAGTTCCGCGACGAGATCCGCCCGCGTTTCGGCGTGATGCGCGCGCGCGAATTCACCATGAAGGATGCCTATTCCTTCCATGCCGATGCGGAAAGTCTGGATGAAACCTACCGCACCATGTACGCCGCGTACGAGCGCATTTTCACGCGTCTGGGCCTGGGCTTTCGTGCGGTTCAGGCCGATACCGGTGACATCGGCGGCAACGCCAGCCATGAATTCCAGGTACTGGCCGACTCCGGCGAGGATGCCATCGGTTGGAGCGACGGCTCCGATTACGCCGCCAATGTCGAGCTGGCCGAGGCCTTGGCGCCGGCACAAGCCCGTCCGGATCCCGACGCCGAACTGTCCCGCGTGGACACGCCGACGCAAAGAAACATCGGTGAAGTCACGGCCTTCCTCGGCATCCCTCCGCAGGAGTGCGTGAAAACGCTTTTGGTCCGCGGCAAGGATGGTCTGGTGGCGCTTTGCATCCGCGGCGACCATGAACTCAATGACGTCAAGGCCGGCAAGCTTCCGGAACTTCCGGGACGCGCCGTGTTCGCATCCGAAGAAGAAATACTCGAGGCCATCCATATCCAGCCCGGTTTCATCGGACCGGTCGACTTGCCCGACGACATTCCCGTCATCGTCGATCGCAGCGCCGCGGCATTGTCCGATTTTGTCTGCGGCGGCGGCACCAGCGGCACCCATTACACCGGTACCAACTGGGATCGCGATGCGCGCATTACCCGCGTTGCGGATCTGCGCAAAGTGGTCGAGGGCGATCCCTCGCCCGACGGCAAAGGCACACTGCATATCGCCCGCGGCATCGAGGTCGGTCATATTTTCCAGCTCGGCGACAAATATGCCGCGTCCATGCGTGCCAAGGTACTGGACAACAACGGCAAGGCGCACACGCTTTTGATGGGTTGTTACGGCATCGGCGTCAGCCGCACCGTAGCCGCTGCCATCGAGCAAAGCCACGATGATCGCGGCATTATCTGGCCCGAGCCCATGGCCCCGTGGCAGGTGGCCATTTGTGCGATTACCGGCAAAAAGACCGACAACACCGCGGTCATGGAAACGGCTGAATCGCTTTACAACGAGCTCACGCAGCGCGGGCTGGACGTCGTGCTTGATGATCGGGGACTGCGTCCCGGCGCCATGTTTGCCGACATGGAATTGATCGGCATTCCCCACCGCATCGTGGTAAGCGAACGCGGCATCGCCTCGGATACCTTCGAATATCGCCATCGTGCCGACAGTGAAAATCGCTCGCTGAGCCGCCAGGAGTTGCTCGAACTGTTGGGGTGACAGCGTTGTCACTTCACGCTGCATTCACGTCGCGACATGAAACCCATTAATGCATTATTGACATCGTGATAATCGAAAATATGTCAACCCAAAGTAGAGATGTCCCCTTTTCTGCCAAGTAGAAATGTCCCCTTGGCTTTGAATGAGCAAGTCAACGAGCGGCTGCGTTCGATTGGGGCGGAGAAAGTGGAGGTGAGTGGCGCCACGGGTGGTCCGGAGCGGGCTTCCAGCCCTGTCGCCGATCCTGCTTGGTCTTGACGGCATCCACGACGGCATTGATTTCCTTGTCGTCGGCCAGTGGCGGCGGCTCACCTTTGGTCCAGCAGGTGTGGTCCAGGGCCTTGCCACGGTGGAGCACGGTCACGGTGCCGTCAAAGCCCTCACAGACGGTGACGCGGGTATGGCGCAAGCGGTATCCGGCACCTTGGTGACGGATCTGGAAGAGCTGGTTGTGGTACTGCAGGGTGAGGTTCTTCGAGAGGGTGCGTTGCTCCTGGTGGCTCAGGATCAGGGCCAATTCGGCGTCGCCGTGATGGACGCTCCGGTGGGCATCTTTGGCGCTGGCCGGAGCCACGGCGAAGCGCCGGTTGTAGTCGGCGATGAAGCCCGGCAGCCACGCGTTGGCGGCCTCCATGGAGTCAATGTCAGCCAGACGCATCTCTTTGACCAGTCGATCCTGCAAGGTCTGGTTGGCCCGCTCCACGCGTCCCTTGGCCTGTGGCGTGCGGGCATGGATGGCTTCGATGTCGAGGGTCTTGAGGGCGCGCCCAAACTGGGTCAGCTCGGCCTCGTGGTCGGGCGCGTTGACGCGGAACACGCCGTGGCGGTCGGAGTACAGGCTGACCGGCCGACCGTGGCACGCCAGATAGTCCTGGAGCACGGTCATGTACGCCTGCGTGGTCTCGGCCGGGGCGAAGTGCAAGGCCATCAGCTCACCGGTGGCATCATCGATGAACACGATCAAGGTGCACTTGGCGGCGCGGCCCTCGAACCAGTCATGCGGGGAGCCATCGATCTGGATCATCTCGCCGCGGCACGGTCGTCGCTCGCGGACCTGAAACGCCGCCACTTTGCGCCGTCGCTTGGCGCGCCAAAGGCCCTCAGCCGCCATCCACTGACGCAGCGTCTCCACGGAATGGCCAAAGCCATGCAGTGCGACCAGCTTCTCGTGCGCCAGGGTCGGCCCGAAATCGGCATAGCGCTCCTTGACCAAGGCCACGAACTGGTCACGCACCGCCACGGCAATCTGATTGTTGCTGGGCCGGCCACGCCGCCGCGAGACCAGTCCCGCCGGCCCTTCGGCCCGGTAGCGCCGCGCCAGCCGCTTGACTTGCCGTACCGACAGCTTGAGCTGAGCGGCCGCCTGCGCTTGCGTCAGCTGCCGCTCCGCCACGTTGCGCACGACCGTCGCCCGGTCCAACTCCTGATGACTCATCGTCAACACATCCCCGTCCACGGCCCCTCGCTTGGTGTTTGCCCAAAGGGGACACTTTAACTTTGGGCGAAGGGGACATTACGGCTTTGGGCTAACA
>DASSKC010000134.1:0-12197 GCA_035690885.1 Oleiagrimonas sp.
GGCTCGATCTTCACCGCGGTGTGCGCGCGCGAGGTGGTGGCGCCGCCGATCAGCAGCGGCACCGTGAAGCCCTGGCGCTCCATCTCCTTGGCCATATGCGCCATCTCGTCGAGCGACGGCGTGATCAGTCCCGACAGGCCGATGAGGTCGGCGCCTTCGGCCTTCGCGCGATCCAGGATCGTCTGCGCCGGCACCATCACGCCCAGGTCGATCACCTCGAAGTTGTTGCAGGCGAGCACGACGCCGACGATGTTCTTGCCGATGTCGTGCACGTCGCCCTTGACGGTCGCCATCACGATCTTGCCGTTCGACTTGCCGGTGTCGCCGGTCCGCAGTTTTTCCGCCTCGATGAAGGGCAGCAGGTAGGCCACCGCCTTTTTCATCACGCGCGCGGACTTGACCACCTGGGGCAGGAACATGCGGCCGTCGCCGAACAGGTCGCCGACCACGTTCATGCCGTCCATCAGCGGGCCTTCGATGACCTCCAGGGTCTTGTCCACGGTCTGGCGCACCAGCTCGGTGTCCTCGACCACGAACTGGTCGATGCCGTGCACCAGGGCGTATTCCAGGCGCTTGGCCACGGGCTGGTCGCGCCACGCCAGTTTGTCGCCCTTGTCCTCGTTGTCGCTGCCGCCTTCCTTGTACTTGCCGGCGATGTCCATCAGCCGCTCGGTGGCGTCGTCGCGACGATTGAGCACGACGTCCTCGACGCGCTCGCGCAGCTCGGGGTCGAGTTCGTCGTAGATCGCCAGCTGGCCGGCGTTGACGATGCCCATGTCCATGCCGGCGGCGATCGCGTGGTACAGGAACACGCTGTGGATCGCCTCGCGCACCGGATTGTTGCCGCGGAACGAGAACGACACGTTGGAGACGCCACCGGAGATGTGCGCGAGCGGAAAGCGCTTCTTCAGCTCTTTCGCGGCCTCGATGAAATCGACCGCGTTGTCGGCATGTTCCTCGATGCCGGTGGCGATGGGAAAGATGTTGGAGTCGAAAAAGATGTCTTCGGGCGGGAAGCCGATTTTTTCGGTCAGCAGTTTGTAGGAACGCTCGCAGATTTCCAGGCGCCGCTCGACGCTGTCGGCCTGGCCGTTTTCGTCGAACGCCATCACCACCGTCGCTGCGCCGTAGCGCATCACGGTGCGCGCGTGTTCGAGAAATTCATCTTCGCCTTCCTTGAGCGAAATGGAGTTGACCACGCCCTTGCCCTGCAAACACTTCAGGCCGGCCTCGATGACGCTCCATTTGGACGAATCGACCATCACCGGAATCTTGGCGATGTCCGGCTCGGCGGCGATCAGGCGCAAAAACTTGACCATGCACGCTTCAGAGTCGAGCAGCCCCTCGTCCATGTTGACGTCGATGATCTGCGCGCCGTTTTCGACCTGTTCGCGCGCAACTTCGACCGCCTCGTCGAAGCGTTCTTCCTTGATCAGGCGCTTGAATTTGGCCGAGCCGGTGACATTGGTGCGCTCGCCGACGTTGATGAACAATGTGTCGGGCGTGATGACCAGTGGCTCAAGGCCGGACAGGGTGGTGTAGCGAGTCATGGTGGTTGTCTATTCGGTAGGGCGGGCATTGCCCGCCATGGATGATCGCGTTGGCGGGCAATGCCCGCCCTACGTGGAACGGGTTACGCTGCCTCGGAATCAGCGATAACCTGTTCCCGTGGCGCGTGCGTGCTGACCGCCGCGGCAATGGCCTCGATGTGCTCCGGTCCGGTGCCACAACAACCACCGACCATGTTGACCAGTCCCGCGCGTGCGAACTCGCCGATGACGCCGGACATGTGCTCGGGCGTCTCGTCGTATTCGGCCAACTCGTTGGGCAAGCCGGCGTTCGGATGGGTGCTGATGCGGCACTCGGCCACGCGTGCAAGCGACTGGATGTGCGGGCGCAGGTCGTCGGCGCCGAGCGCGCAGTTGAGGCCGATCGACAGCGGTTGCGCATGCTTGAGCGAGTAGTAGAACGCCTCGGCGGTCTGGCCCGACAAAGTGCGCCCCGAGCGATCGGTGATGGTGCCGGAAATCATCACCGGTACCCGCGCACCCAGATGATCGAGCACCTGGTCGATGGCGAACAATGCCGCCTTGGCGTTGAGCGTGTCGAAGATGGTCTCGACCATCAGCACGTCCGCGCCGCCGGCGATGAGGTTCTCGGCGCACTCGGCGTAGTTGTCGACCAACTCGTCGAATTCCACATTGCGGAAACCCGGATCATTGACGTCCGGCGACAGCGAGGCGGTGCGACTGGTCGGGCCGATGACGCCGATGGCGAAGCGCGGGCGCGACGGGTCGTGGCGCTCGGCCGCGTCGCACGCGGCGCGGGCCAGGCGCGCGCCTTCGAGGTTCAACTCGCCGGCCAGGTGTTCAAGCTTGTAGTCCGATTGCGACAGCCGCGTGGCGTTGAACGTGTTGGTTTCGACCATGTCGGCGCCGGCATCCAGATAAGAGGCGTGGATGTCGCCGATGATGTCGGGCCGGGTCAGTGACAGCAGGTCGTTGTCGCCCTTGAGGTCGCGCTCGCAACCACCGTCATGGCGATGTTCGTGGGCATGCTGGTGATCGCAGCCATGCGCAAAGCGCTCGCCGCGGAATCCGGCTTCGTCCAGCCGATGGCCTTGCAGCATGGTACCCATGGCGCCGTCCAGAACCAGGATGCGTCGGTCCAGCGCGTCCAGCAGTTTTTGCGTGCGCTCGGGGTTGTGCCAGGGGAGTCGGGGAGTAGTCATGGCGGATTGCTCGAATGGTGTGCGTCAGGCGTCATGGGTACCTCATCGTCATCCCAGCGAAGGCTGGGATCCAGTGTCTCTCAGCGCCTCACGCAAGCACGAAAGACGCTGGATTCCGGTCTGCGCCCACTGCTGTCCGGAATAATTTGGCAGGAGGTGTCGAGGGCGTTGATATACCTGTTTCTCAGGTGTTCCGTAAAGCGGCAGACTCAAAGTATGCGCGCTGCATACACATGCCACACCGTCATTCCGGCGAAAGCCGGAATCCATTCTCGTGCCTGCCAGAATGTTGAATTTGAAAGCTTTATGCTCCGACATCAATGGATCCCGGCCTTCGCCGGGATGACGGTGAGGCGGGGAATGACGGTTAAGGAAAAGGGATGTGTAAATACCATGGAAATTTTCATGCGGGCTTTCGGGCCAGCAGACTCAATACTTCAAAATGCGGCGGCTTGCGTTCGCGTGACATGACCGCGCACTGCACGACCTCCAGTTTCGCCTTTGTCGCCAGCCCGGCCAGTTCCTCGCGGCGGAATCCCAGGTTGCGGTGGTCGAACGGCTCGACCGCCGCCTCGTGGCCATGACGGGCCAGGGTGACAGCCAGCAGGCGGCCACCGGGCTTGAGCACGCGGGCGGCTTCGGCGACGGCCCTGGCGGGCTTGTCGGCATAGGTCAGCGCGTGCAGCATCAGCACCAGATCGAAAGCGTTGTCGTCAAGGTCGAGCGCGTGCATGTCGCCCTGGCGCACATCGACATTGGAAAACGGCTTGAGGCGTGCACGCGCCGCCGCGGTGACACGATCGCCGGCGTCGATGCAGGTGATCGAATGCGCGTGCGGTGCGAGCAACTCCGCGGTGACACCGTCGCCCGAGGCGATGTCCAGCACGTCGCCGGTCGCCAGCAGTTGCAGCAGCGCGCGCGCCAAGGTTTCCCAAGTGCGTCCGGGCGAGTAGTGCCGCTCCATGTCGCCGGCGACGGCGTCGGCCCAGCCACGTTCGCCGGCGCGATGGGCCAGGACAGCCGGCAGGCGCTCGGCATCGGCCTGCAGCAGCGCGTCGTTGATGTTGCCGCGCAGCGCATCAAGCAGCGCGGCCTGATCGGTGTCCTGGTCGGTGTTGGGACGATAATAAGCCGACACGCCGGCGCGGCGGTCATGCACCAGTCCGGCGTCCTTCAATTTGGCCAGATGCGTGGACACGCGTGGCTGCGCCAGCTGCAGGATCGCGGCCAGTTCGGCCACGGTCAGTTCTTCGCGTTCAAGCAGTGCCAGCAGACGCACGCGGGTGGCGTCCGCCAACAGTCGCAGCAGGGAAGAGGCCGAAGCGAGGTCCATGAATGAATCTTTTTATCGCGATACAAGGATACGAAGGTTAGGCTGGCCGCGAATCAACGTCAAGGCGCGAAATGTCATGGCAGGCGTTCGCGCATGTGAAGACGAGCCCTTGTGCAAAACGGTAATATAGGCGTTTTCGACGTGGCGACGCGTCTCCGTCATCGCATTCGATCAACCCACGCCGCCCATGCGGTGCAGGAGGATTCATGGACTTCAGCTTTACCGACGACCAGCTCTCGATCCAGTCTATCGCCCGCGATTTTGCGCAAAAGCGCATTGCCCCGGTGGCCGCCGAGCATGATGCCTCCGGCGAGTTTCCGCTGGAGAACATCCGGGAAATGGGCAAACTGGGCCTGATGGGCATCGAGGTGCCGAGCGAATACGGCGGTGCCGGCATGGACCCGCAGTCCTACGCGCTGGCGATGATCGAGATCGCAGCGGCCGACGCGGCCACCTCGACCATCATGTCGGTGAACAACTCGCTGTTCTGCAACGGCATCCTGAAAAACGGCAGCGAAGAGCAAAAGCAGACCTACGTGAAGGCGATCGCCTCGGGCGAGGCCATCGGCGCCTATGCACTGACCGAGCCGCAGTCCGGTTCCGATGCGTCCAACATGCGCACGCGCGCGGTCCAGAACACCGATGGCGACTGGGTCATCAACGGCAAGAAGAGCTGGATCACCTCCGGCCCGGTGGCGCGCTACATCGTGTTGTTCGCGATGACCGATCCGGACCAGGGCGCCAAGGGCATTTCCGCGTTTATCATCGACACCGAGCGCGACGGCTTCAAGACCGGCAAGACCGAGCCCAAGCTGGGTATCCGCGCCTCGGCGACCTGCGAGATCGAATTCACCGATTACGTGTGTCCGCAGGCCGATCTGCTGGGTACGGAAGGCGAGGGCTTCAAGATCGCCATGGGCGTTCTCGATGCCGGGCGCATCGGCATTGCCTCGCAGGCTGTCGGCATTGCGCGTGCCGCTTACGAGGCGACGCTGGAGTGGTCGCGTGAGCGCAAGGCTTTCGGTCAGCCGATCGGCGCGTTCCAGATGACCCAGACCAAGATTGCCGACATGAAGTGCAAGCTGGATGCGTCGTTACTGCTGGTGTTGCGGGCAGCCTGGGCCAAGCAGCAGAGCGAGAAAAACGGTGGGCGCTTCACCTCCGAGGCGTCCTGCGCCAAGCTGACGGCTTCGGAGGCGGCGATGTGGATCACGCACCAGGCGGTGCAGATTCACGGTGGCATGGGGTATTCGCGGGAGATGCCGCTGGAGCGGTATTTCCGGGATGCCAAGATCACGGAGATCTATGAGGGGACCAGTGAGATCCAGCGCATGGTGATTGCGCGTGGTGAGACGGGTTTGCGCTGATCGCGCTCTGGTTTTTTTGGGCGGGGCTGGGCCCGGGTGGGCTGAGGTTGCCGCCGTGCGGCGGCGTTTCGCGCCCGCGGGGCGCTCGTTCATTTTCTTTGCTTGCCCAAAGAAAATGAACCAAAAGAAAGGCACCCCTGCATACGCGCCCTTCGGGTTCGCTCCCGGATTGCGGGGGTTTGTCGACGGGCCATCCTTGGCCCGCGACAAACGAGCCGACGTCCTGTCGGCTCCCCTGACGGACCTTGTCCTCCATCCGTCCGCCGCTTCTGAAGGGGACCCAGCAGCGCAGAGCGCTGCCCGCTTCGCGAACCATCGCGATTCCCGCGACGGCCAAAGAACTGGCGTGCTTGCAGACATGTCGCACCGGCCGCTTGACGTTTCCGAGCTTGCGCCCCTTGCCCCTCGGGAGGCGGTGGAGCGCGGAGGAAAGGCCCGAAGGGTGGCCGGCAGGACGCCGGCGATTTTTCTGCGGGCCATGGATGGCCCGTCAGAAAAACCCCGCAGCGCGCAACGCACTCGCAGGGCGCAGCCCGGCGAGCGCCGGACGGGGGTGCCCTTCTCTTTGGTTCGTTTCTCTTGGGCAAGCAAGAGAAATGAACGAGCTCCGACAGGCGTGATACGCCGCCGCACGGCGGCAAACAATGCCTGATTCAACATAAAGCAACCGGGCCGAAGGCCCATCACGCCCGTCCCAACGCACGCGAATGCCGCCGGTATCGATTCCGTCGAGCATCGTGTTGCTGACGTATCCATCCACACGGTGGACATTTCTTGACGCCAGTCGCCATTTCATGCTTAGACTGAGTCAATAGTCTGACTGAAGACATGGATCGACATGGACGGTTTGTTTCGCGAAGACGCAATCAAAGCACATCAACCGCAATGGTTTGGCACCACACGTTTGGCGCTGCCGGTATCGTACCGCGTCTGGGGACTTCTGTCGGCGCTGGCAATCATCGCCATTGTCGGTTGGCTGTGCCTGGGGCATTACACACGACGCGAACACGTCACCGGTCGCTTGATACCCGACGCCGGGTTGATTCGCATGACCGCGCGCTCAATCGGGATCGTGGCAGCGGTAAAAGTCCCCGATAACATCAATCCAGGCACAAGTGGATCAACTTGTGCCCTGGATTTGTCTGCAACACAGGCGCCTTATCAAAATGGGGATTTGACATAAATGGCTGAAATGAAAGTGAATTCATCGCTGATGCTATGTTGCGGTTGCTTGGTTTGTTGGCTCGCAATGGTGCCGGCAGCCGTTGCCGATCGTCATGTGACGATTGACGCTTCCGGCGTTGTGGAAGCGTCGAAAAAACCGGATATCGACAAAATTGAAGCGTTGAACAATCATTTTCGGACCCGCGACTACGCAGGTTTGTTTTCGTCTGCCTTCAGTTACATGAATTTTGATTTCGAGAAATCAAGAACTCAGGCCCAATCCTGCTATCGCAAGGAAGATGATGGATCCATTACATATATATCGGCGCATTTGATATGCGGGGAAATGATGGCGCGTGCATATTATCTGGATGCGAAATATGCGAAGTGGGCCAATCTCATGTTGCGTTACAAGAAGGAAATTGTTCCGCAAATTTGGCAGCGCGTTCCGCAAACAAACGGCATACCTGTAGATATTATCGATGACATAAAATATTCGGATTTTGTTGATTGGCCTTCCGTGCGTGTAGGCGCAATCCCCGGATCCAGTCACATCGTAGACATGACGTGGGATATGATAGATAACACAAGAGGCGCAGATGATAAAAAGGTTCCGGTGATAAATATAAAGATAAATGGTGTTCCCGTGGATGCCATTGTTGATACCGGGGCATCACTCACGGTTGTTCCCTTCGGAATGTCTCGTTACTTTGGCTTGCATCATATTTCGATCTTGGAGGATGGCTACAAAAGCGCGTATAACAACCACTTGCGCGCCAGTTTGGCGAGGGTCGATACGCTTGATATAGCTGGATTTCGCTTCAGTAATGCCATGATTTCCGTTGCCGATGTATCGCGACCAGTAATCGGTTTGCTGCAGTTGATCAAGCTTCACCGTATTCGTTTGGATAAAAATCATTTTCAAGTGATTTATCAATCCAGTGGCAGAGAGGAGTGTGCGAAACGCATGTACTTCGGTGGTGTCATGTCCGGCTTTCCTTCGAGGGTAAAGATGACCGCCAAGATCAATGGCCACATCGAGCATCCTGTCCTGGATACGGGGTTTGGTGGCACGTTCCGTAAAATCGTGCACCATATGAGAAATGGCCTTGGTGAGGAGTTCTGGGGTTACGATACGAAAGGCATGAACAAACTTGTGGGCCACTGGACATACGCAACCATAAATGCGAATGGTTCGGATAATCGAGTGCGGGGTTCGATTATTTATTTTAAAAAGCGGCAGGCTGGATATCGATTCGGGGCGCAACTGATCAATGAAATCGGTCCGTTGTACCTTGATTTCGATTCGGGGTATGCGTGCTTTCAGGCTGAACGATAATTCCGTCAGGAAATTGAGTGAGCTCACCTCTGCGCCTGCTCCAGCATCTTGCGCGCATGCGCACGCGTCTCGCGCGTGATGTCGATGCCGCCGAGCATGCGCGCCAGTTCGTCGTGGCGCGCGGCGGTGTCGAGTGCGGCGATGAGGGTGGCGGTGTTCTTGCCGTCGGTGTGCTTGTCGACTTTCAGGTGGGCGTGGCCTTGCGCCGCCACCTGCGGCAGATGCGTGACGCACAAGAAGTGGCACACCGACCTGAAACCATACGATTGGCTGAACGAATTTTGGTTTGTCACGGAGGGCGGATTTACAGTAAGCGTCAGGTGATCTCACCTGTTACAGCTGCTCCGAATGTGCCAACGGCAACAAGGATTCGATATCACGGTCTTTGGTCGTCGGCAGCCGGATCAGCGTATCGGTCAGCCAGGCGTGCGGATTCAGGCCGTTGGCCTTGGCGGTGGCAATCAGGCTCATGATGGCGGCAGCACGTTTGCCCGCGCTTTCGCTGCCGGCAAACAGCCAGTTCTTGCGACCGATGGCGATTGGGCGGATGGCACGCTCGATGGGGTTGTTGTCGATCGGCCACGCGCCGTTTTGCACGTAGCGCGCCAGCGCGTCCCAGCGCTTGAGGGTGTAGCTGACGGCTTTGTGCAGGCCGGTGCTTCCCAGCACTTTGGGCGCCAGGTTATCCAGCCAGGTTTTGAGTGCGTCCAGCACGGGTATGGCCAGACGCTGCCGTTGTCGCCCGCGCTCGGCATCGTCCAGATCACGCAGTTTGGCTTCGATGTGATACAGCGTCTGGATGTGCTCCAGCGCTTTCTTGGCAACCGGACTGCCGTTCGCTTTCCACGCGTCGTGAAACTTGCGCCGCGCATGCGCCCAGCACGCCAGTTCGGTGACACCCTGGGCAAAAATCTGCTGGTAACCACCAAAGCCATCCACCATCAGGGTGCCGCGCCATGGCCCGAGGAAGGCGGCGACGTGCTTGCCGGCACGGCTGGGTCGGTAGTCAAACACGATGATCGGTGTCTGGGCGGTGTTGCGGTAGGCAAACAGATAGGTTTGTTTGGTTTTGCCCTTGCCGGGTGTCAGCTGACGCATGGGCGTTTCATCGGCATGCAGGATCGGCGCGGCAAGCAGGCGGGCTTGCAGAGCATCAACCAGGGGTTGCAGCCGCAGCCCGATCACCCCGCACCATTCGGCCAGCGTGGTACGCGAGATGGTCACGCCATGACGGGCCATGATCGCTTCCTGGCGATACAGGGGCAGATGATCGGCATACTTCTGGATGGCGATCTGCGCCAGCAGACCCGGCGCGGCCAGTCCGCGATCAATGATGGCCGGCGCGACCGGCTCGGCCACGATGTGTTCGCAAGGCCGACAGGCATATTGCGGATAAACGTCGCGGCGGACAAAAAATTCCAGTGGCTTGACGTCCAGCTTTTCACTGACGTGCTCGCCGATCCGGACCAGCTCCTGGCCGCACTGGGGGCAATCGCACGCATCCGGCTCATGGATGGTTTCCTCGCGTGGCAGGTCATCCGGCAAGGTGCGACGGACGGGCTTGCGCCGGGGACGTTGCGCGACCGGACGGTCCGACTGAAGCGCGTCCAGTTCCGCCTGCAACGCCGCGATGTCGGCGGCCATGGATTCATCGAACAAGTCACGTTGTACCGCCGTCATGGCCTCGGACTTGGCATCGAAACTCACGCGGCGCAAACGCGCCAGCTCGTGGGTGAGCTTGTCGATCTTCACATCGCGGGTGTGGATGGTGCGGTCGCGTGCGGCGATCACCGCGGACTGCTCGCGCACCAGCGTGCGCAAGGTCTCGATATCGGTGATGGCGTCCAACGCGGCGGTGTCCATGGGTCGATGATGACGCGCTCACACGACTTTCGACAGTGTCGACGGACCCATGGACAAACGCTGCCAATCGATACCGGTACACAACCAGCCAAATTGCTCGGCCTGCAGTGTCCACACCGAGTCGTCGTGACGTGGCCACTTGAAGCCACCTTGGTGCAGCCGGCGTGTGGCCAACCACAGACCGTGACGGTCGCAACACAGCATCTTGATGCGGGTGCGAGCTCGATTGACGAACACATAGGCATCGGACTCGCCTGGCGTGTGCTCGAGTTCCAACCGAACGTAACCGAGCAAACGATCCATGCCGTAGCGTAGATCCATCGGCGCGGTGATCAGCCACCAGCGCTCGATGCTCAACATGCGCCCAGTCCCTGCACCCAGCGGACAACCTGCGCGGGGTCGGCCGTCAGCGGCACGCGCAGCGTCAGGTAGTTGGGCAACACCACTTCCAGCGTGGCCATTGATGTATCGGAAGTCGTGACCGCAATGGGCATCATGCCTTTGGCCTCTGGCGCAGCACGGACTTTGAGCTTGTGGCGCCAGTAACTGAAGCTGGGCAGGGAAATCGCTTGCGCATCGCAGTAGGCGCGCTGCGTCTGGTCGCTGGCTTGCCATGCCTGGCCCAGAATGATTGCTTGCTCATGATTGGCTCCGTGTGAAGGGAGCTCCATCACATCATTGGTTCGGGACGGGGTGAAGGTGTGGTGGGCTGACGCTTACGACCGACACACTGATCCGGCTGCCGACGACCAAAGACCGCGATATCGAATCCTTGTTGCCGTTGGCACATTCGGAGCAGCTGTAACAGGTGAGATCACCTGACGCTTACGCTATAACCAGATTTTTGCCCAAGGCGTCACCGAACTGGCGTGCTGGGCGCATGCCCGACGCAAGTTTCACGACGCGTGGAAAGCCAACGGCAGCCCGATCGCCAAGAAAGCGCTGGAGCACATCCAGACGCTGTATCACATCGAAGCCGAACTGCGTGATCTGGACGATACCAAGCGCGGGCGAAGACGGCAGGAGCTGGCCGTGCCGTAAGCGTCAGGTGATCTCACCTGACGCTTACGAACGAAGTTAAGCGCTCCGCCTAATGTCGTAAGCACGAGTTGTACGTAAAACTTACAATCCGTGCAGTACGTGCGAAGCCGCGCCATTAGCCCCACAGCCGCGCTAGGTGCCAACAGACTCGGCGCCGGACGCTGGCGGCTGACGCTTCGCGTTGTCAATGCGCAGCATTCACCCCCGTCGGCGCGGCCGGTCCATCCAGCTCAGGGAATCCTACCGAGAACCAATCGCACCAGTTGACCGGTCCATGCTTGGTCACAGAGATACGCAACGTATGTCCGCCATCGACCTGGAGCGCTACGTTGCTGGCAAAGTCACGATCCACGACAATGGGTTTTCGTAACAGTTTGCCATCAAGTATGAAACGTACATCCACGATACCCACGCGTTGCTTTGGAGTATCAAGTGACAGGCACTTGTGGTCAAGCTTGTTGATACGCGGAGTCAACTCAATGCGCGATAGCCCACTGACATCAAAATCGATCCACGCCGCGTGATCAACACCAGGGTGCATGAATAACTGCGCGTCAGGTTGTGCCTTGAAGGAGCCGTATCCTTGTTGTTTGGCTACTTGGCGCGACAACATCCAACGCAAATTGCTCATCTTGCCACTGACCCGACGCTTTGCAAGCGGTCGCATGCTGGCCAGATGTTCAATATCAGCACGCATAGGGTCGTTGGTGAGTATTCGTGACGAAGGAGCCAGCTGATCTCGATACGGCCCGGGTTGTACGCAGGACGCGTCATAACAGAGCATTTGCGGCACCTTCAGCATCACTCGAGCACACCCCGAATCGCCGCTGGCCTCCACGCCGTTGTCGACCACGACGTCCAACGCATCGACTCCCCGCACGTCCAACGTGACCAGCCGGAACGTTTTCGGTGACAGCCACGCAGCATATACATCCTTGCCATCGGCGATAACACGCACGTATGCATCCGCCTTGTCTCGATGACAACCGAATGCCTTACCACTCAAGTATGGCCGTAGCGTCAATGATGCCAGCGCGCCGTCAAGTTGAAAGGTAGCGTGGGCTGAAGATGTCTCGGTTGGCACGAAACGCATGTTCCCGTAACTGAGGTTGACGCCCGATGAGCCAGGCTGCATCAACTTCTGCATGACGTTCAGCGATTTGTCATGCCCGACGAAGATGGTTCGTGCGGATCGAACCAGCGGCACGGCCATCGCCACATTTGCCGCAGCGATGTTGGCGTACTCAGAAAGTATTCGCTCGCGCTCAGCCTCTGGCAACGCCTTGTCATTAGCAACTCGCCCAGCAATGTAGTTGGCTAGTATATGCCCCCTCAACGGCAGGCCGGCGACATGCATCA
>DASSKC010000135.1:0-16949 GCA_035690885.1 Oleiagrimonas sp.
ATCTGGGCCTCCAGCTCACGCGACTGCTCGAACATCCCCGCAAGATTGGACTGGTACGTATTGACCTTCTCGGCAAATTGCTCCGCCGTCAGATCCTCGTACTCGATCTTGACCTCGAAATATTGCCCTGCACTGAGTGAGTAGTTCTTCTCGGCGATGGCGTCGTAGCCCACCACGACCGAAAAATCGTCTTGCTGCTCGCGGGCGTTGAAGGTATCGACGATGCGCTGCTCTTCCTCGTGGCTCAAGAGCGTCTTCTGGTTCTTGCCCTCTTTCACCTTTTCACCCAGCGCGGAGGCGTCGATCAGCACCACATTGTCGCGGCTGGCGGTGTCGATGAAAACAATGGACACGTTGGTGCCGGTGGTGGCGAAGATGTTGCTGGGCATGGACACCACGCCGGCAATCATCTTGTCGTCCACCAGCTTCTGGCGGATCTTCTTTTCGATGCCGTTGGCCGCGGTGATGAAGCCGGTGGGCACGACCACGGCGGCTTTGCCCGCGGGTTTGAGACTGGCCATGATGTGCTGGATGAACAAGAGGTAGATGGCCATCTTGTCCTTGGCTTTCTTGGGCACCTTGGGAATGCCGGCGAAAAAGCGCGCCACGTTGGCGTCGGTTTCCAGGTCGTCGCGGAAATCCGAGAAATCCATCTTGAACGGCGGATTGGAGACGATGTAGTCGAAGCGTCGCAGGCGGCTGGGCGCGTCGGCATCGGTGTGCACGGGGCTCAGGATGGTGTTGCCCTGGGTGACGTTGGGGATGGAATGGACCAGCTTGTTGAGCACCAGATTCAGGCGCAGCAGGCTGGAGGATTTTTGCGAGATGTCCTGTGACCAGATGCTGCAGCGATCCTCGCCGATGGCGTGGGCCAGCGCCATGAGCAAGGTACCGGAACCCGAGGCCGGGTCATAGCAGGTGACGTTTTTCACCTCGCCACGTTGGTCTTTCGGCACCAGGATGTCAGCCATGATGGTGGCCACCGCATGCGGGGTGTAGTACTCGGCGTATTTGCCGCCGTTGTCCTTGTTGTAGTCCTTGATGAGGTATTCGAACAGGGCGGCATAGAAATCGTATTTCTGCTCGAACAACGGCTCGAAACTGACCCCGACCAGCTTGTTGAACAACGCGCGCACGAAGCCGTCGCGCTTTTCGACGCTGCCGGTGACGTATTCGGAAAGGCGGTCGAACAACGGCACCTTTTCGCCATCGTCGGTGGTCAGCGCAAAGATGCCGTGGTTGGCGGTGGCTATGGCAATCAAGGTGTCATCAAACAGTTTGGCAAAACCGGGTTCGGCCTGACGGTTGAACAGGCTTTCGATGAGCTGGCCAGCCGTGAGTTGCGGGGTTTCCGGCGGCAGGCTGTCGTGCAGGTTCTGCTGCGCGGCCTCGGGCAAGGCCTGCCAACCGACGATCCAGTCGTCCACCGTGGCCAGCGCCGGGCACGCGCGCTTCATCTCGAAGGCGAACTTGTCGCACAACAGCTTGTACAGAAAGGTCTGCACGATGATCTTGTATTCGTTGCCGTCGTTGCCGAGGCCGTTGCTGGCGCAGACGGCTTTCAGACCGTCGATGAGGTCGCGCGATTGTTGCTGGTAGCTGGGTGGGTTCATGGATGAGCTCAGTGGTAGTCGTCTTCGCGCTGGTGGCGCACGGCAAGAATGGTGACGGTGTGGTCGTCTTCGATCTCATACTGGAGGATGTAGCCGGACGTGCCAAACGACACCAGCAACTCGCGCAACAAGGGGTTGTGCGGGTCGACTTTTCGGCAAGTGAACGGGAACTGTCGCAGCAGGTCCGCCCCCTTGATGATCGCAACCAAGGCTCTGTGCGCCGCCTCGATGTCGTGCTCGAGGAGGAAATCGTATAGTCGCTTGAGATCCTCGCGCGCCGCCGGTGTATAGCGGACGCGCCAGTTCACGTCCTGGCCTTGCGCGCAGCCCTTGCCTCGGCCTCGGACAGCATCTCTTGCAGCTCGGCGTGGACCGTATCGGCGTCGTAGTACACGCCCGTGCGCTTGGCCTCATCGCGCGCGGCCAGACCACGCGCAATGAACTCGGTCTGGATCCGGCGGCGGTTGACCTCGCCGCGCAGGGATTGCTCCATCAGACTGGACAGGCTCTCGCCCTCGTGGAGTGCAGCTTCAGCGGCTTTGCGCAGGTCGGGTTCAACGCGTAGTGATGGCAAAGTGGCGGTTTTCATGGCGGGGCCTCATGCGTTGCATTTGCAATGCAAACGATAGCATACACAATCCAACTTGGGCTGCACGGGTTCAGTCAAACGGCAGGTGTCCCTGTGACTCGCCAAGGTATTCGTTGACCAGCAGTTTCTGGATCATGCGGCGGGTGGCGGCATCCGGCGCGGGCGGGCTGTCTTCGAAGTTGCGCTTGACGATGGGCATGACGCTGCGCTCGAAGAAGGCCGGGTTGTTCAGCAAGGCGCGGCTGCCGAGCACGGCGTTGTCCAGGTCGTGCTTGATGCCATTGAGTGCGGCCTGCAGCCGGGTCTGGTTGTCGCCGAGGCGATGCGATTGCAGCAGGCGTTTGTGCACGCGCAACAGTTTGGCGTCACCACCGTAACGGGCCGCCAGATTTGCATTGGTCTGGTTGAGCGCACGCGCGCGCTGTTCGATGTCGCGCAGATCGGTGATGTTGGCCTGCATCTCCGCCTGGCTGACTTCGCTGAGCTTCTTGGTCTTGAACAGGCGTTCCAGTTCGTCCTTGAGCGTAATCCAGGCCGGGTCCTGCGGATCCTGCGTGGCGGCCAGGGTTTCGCGGGTGCGGCGCAGGGTGTCTTTCAGTTCGTGGGCAAGCTTGAGTTCAGCCTCGCCGATTTTCTCGAATTTGAAGATCACTTCTTCCAGTGCCTGATTGAGCAGACCGGAAGTCTCCTGCGCCTGTTCCATGCGCTGTTTGAGGTTCAGTTGCGCCAGCGCATCACGGGCTTCGTTGTGCAGCTTGCGCAACTTGTGAAAGTCCAGCAGCTCGGCGAGTTCATCGTAGCCGCCGAGACGGATCAGGTTGTGCAGCTCGCGTGCGCGGCCCAAGGCCTTGACGATGGCCAGCAGCTTGTCGTGATCATCAATGGCGCCGACCTGTTGCGAGAAAAGTTCGGCGTCATCCAGTGCATATTCGAACAGCGCCTCGCGGATGGCTTCGATGTCGGCGCGGATTTCCTCCGCGCTCATGAACAGGTTGCTGTAGTGCTCGATCTCGTCGCCCAGTTGTTCGTTGAGCTCCTTCCAGTATTCGTCGTTGGCCTTGTCGAACTCTTTCTTGATGTCGGCAAAGTCGACCACGTACCCGAAACGGAACTGGCCATGACGTCGATTGACGCGAGTCAGCGCCTGCAACAGGTTGTGGTCCTTGATGACGCGGCCGAAGTAGAGCTTCTTCAAACGCGGCGCGTCGAAGCCGGTCAGCAGCATGTTGTAGACGAACAGCAAGTCGATCCGGCCATGCTTGTAGGCCTTGACCGCCTTCTCGCGTGAATCCTTGCTGCCCTCGTCGTGCAGGATCAAGCTGGCGGTGAGTGGTTGCGCGGTCGCGTAAGGCGCAGCCTCCTCGGCAGCACGCTGCGGGTGATAGGCCGCGTCGTTGACGGGCTCCCCGACAATGGCTCGGTCGTGACCCTGCATGCGCCGGCGAAACTGGCGATGCAATTCACGCGCCTGCTCGGCACTGTCGCAGATGACCATGCCGCCGATGCTGTCGTCGCCAAAGGTGACGCGCGATTGCGTGAAGTCGCTCACGATGTAGTCGAGCATGGCCTCGGCAAAGCGCGGGTGGGCATACAGCGCCTTGCGTTCGATGCCGCCCTGTTGCACTTCGATGTTCGCCAGCACCTCCTGCAGCTGCATCTTGTAGCGCGTGGCGATTTCCTCGCGGATCAAACGCAGCGTGTAGCCGTCGGCGATGGAAGCGTTGTAGTAGTACTTGTGGATGTAGTCGCCGAACAACTGCTTCGATTGCAGGTCCTTGCCGATCAGCGGCGTGCCGGTGAGGCCGATCTTGATGGCATGACGGTCGGACTGCTCCAGATTGGCAAGAAAGCTGCCCTTGGGGTTGTAGCTGCGATGCACCTCGTCAAGAAAATACACACGCTGGACGGCCAGGTTGTAGTCATCGGCGGCAGCGACGTCGGGATCATCCTTGAATTTCTGGATGTTGACGACGGTGATTTCCAGCTCGCCGCGATCATTGCGCGCAGCGACGTTTTGCTTGATGTCGCGGGCGAAGGCATCACGGCTGTCAATGACGTTGACGGTGAGCCCGCGCAGCAGAAATTCATCACGTGCCTGCTTGAGCAGGTCCAGCCGATCGACGATGAAATAGAACCGTGGCACCTGCCCGCGCTGCTGAAACCAGTCGGTGAGAAAGCGCACGTTGTAGTACGCCAGCGCCGTTTTGCCGCTTCCCTGGGTGTGCCAGATGATGCCCTTGCGTGTGCCGGCCGCAAGACAATCGGCGATGGCCCGCGTGGCGAACAGTTGCGGGTAACGCATGACATGCTTGGCGATACCCTTTTCCGTGTTCAACCAGGCGAACGCGTATTGCAGAACAAAGGCAAATCGCGGGCGACTGAACAACGAGGTAAGCAAACGATGCGTCGGCGTGTCGACAGCCTTGTTGCGTTCGAACTCCGGCGTGCCCTTGATGCTGACCAGGTTGGTGTCGACGAGGATGGCGTTTTCCACACCCTCGGACCGCGATGCGATGGCGCCCACCAGTTCGTCGGCGCGTTCCTCGCGGAAGTAGTTGAATTGCGCGTCATCGTAGGTGGACGCGGCGTAGAACGCGCCCTGCGCCGGCTCGAACGCGCCATCGGCGTAGTCCATGTTGTTGGAAAACACTTGCAACTGGATAAGGTTGAAGAAGTGCCGGAACTTCGGGTTTGCATGGCGACGATCCATGCGCTTGCGCTCCTGGAGCACGCCGCCACGGTTCAGGCGTTTCTTGACCTCGATGATGGCCAGCGGCATGCCGTTGACCAGCAAGGTGATGTCCGGACGAAACATATCCTCGCCGTTTTCGAACGGCAATTCGGTAACGGCATGCCAGTCGTTGTTGCCGAGGTCATCCAAGTCGATCAGACGCGTACCCGAGCGGGCCGCCAGGCGCTTGTGAAACGCGCGACCGAGGTCCTCGTTGGGTAACTCGAGACGTATCTCGTCAAGCAGGGCCGGCACGTCCTCGCGGCGCAACTCCGGATTGATGCGCAGTACGGCCGACTCGAAGATGTCCGTGAAGATATTGCTGCGCTTGTCCCACTGCGCATCCTTGAGCGACAGATAACGCCAATCGAGCCGCTCCAGATGCAGCAGCGCCGGAATCTTGACCCGCGAATCCTCATTGAAAGGTGCCACGCTCATCGTCGAATCTTTTCGCCCCCTGAATCCTGATATGTCGTGCGAGCCTCAACGGCTACGCTTTCGTTCGCTTGCCCACTTTACGATATAACGCGCTCTTGCCGTGTTTGCGGGCGACAATACGATATTGCGTCAGACGGACTGACGCACGCAGTCCGCATTGGCACGCACGATGTCCATGACTCGCTCCATGTGCACGCGATCGGCCCCCTGCTCCAGCAACGCCTCCACGACGTCGCCAGCATGTTCGGCCACCGCCTCGGCAATGGCCGCGACCCGTTTCAGAACATAGCCGGGCGCGTAGCCGGTCGCCTTGGCAAAGACACGCCAATCGTCGGCCGTGATGTGGTCGATGCGTTTGCTGGCACCAATCCGCAATGCGGGTTGACGCGCCACCAGACGTTCGGGGATGGCAATAGTTGGAACCAGGTCATAAAACGGGGCCAAACGCCGCCGACCGTCGTGGTCGTACAGCAACGCCAGATTCTTGGCATGAGCGTCGGCGTTGCCGATGACAACATTGAAGGCGACCCAGTCCAGCAAGGCCTGCACGGCCACCGGGCCCAGGCGCAGTTGCCGGCGGATCAACTCGGCACACTGGCCCAATGTCGGGCCGCCGCTGGCTTCGTATTTGAGTTCGCTCGGGTAGCCCAGTGCCTGGCATAAATCTTCCTGATGCAGGCGCGTCAGGTGCCCATCGACCACTTGGCGGTCGTAACGCTCAAGCAGCAAAGCCTTGTGTCCGGCCACCCCGACGAGACTGGCTGAAACTGCATGCAAACCGACCGCTCGGGCCAACGCCAGGCCCAATGCTTCCAGATCACGCAGACCCGGCAAGCGCCGACTTTCCGGTTTGAGGATATGCGTGGTCAGTTCGCCGGTGGCGGGCAGCCGCAGATGGCCGTCAGCCTCGCGTACCACGGCAATCTTGTCCTGTGCACCGGCCAGTGACAAACGTCGTGGCGTGCCGAGCAAGGCCCATGTGCCCTCACCTGCCATGTCACCGGCGGCGATCAGCAGGGCCTGGAGATCCGTTACCGGATCAGGCTCCATCCCCGCCGTCGAAGATTCAGGCGGCACGATGCTGACGGCACCGCCGCATTCCCCACCGATGCCGGCGAGAATGGCAAAGTCATCCCAAACCGGAATGCGCAGCCGCGCGGCGATGGCTTCGCGTACCGCCCCTTCCGGAAGCAGGTTGCCAAACCAGTTGCGCACCACGGCACCCGTGAACGGCTCGGCTCGCAATGGCAGGCTCACCGACAACGCCACGGGCCTGGCAGCATCGAGATATTCGGGCGCATAAAGGAACTGCCAGTCTTCGGGACTGCGCGCTTCGCCTTCGATACCCAGCTCGCCGACATGACGCCCGAACAAGCTGACATGCAGGTTATTCATCACTGCCTGGCCTCGATCACCTGCATGCGCAAACCAAGCACGGCCAACACGTCCAATACCTTGCTCAAGGTAACGTTGCGCACACCGCTTTCAAGCTGGCTGATGAAGCGCTGACTGGTGCCCGACAATCCGGCCAACTCGACTTGGGTCATGCCATGCCGGCGCCGGGCCTCACGCACGATACGCCCGATCTCGTCCAGATCGGGCGATGGCAAATGGCTTCCTTTTACGGATATTTCAGATTTCACGGCCATATATCGCTTGAATATTCCCTATATGAATAATTGTCACGGCTGACCGCAAAAGTCAATCAATTATTCCATACATGAATATTCGCACAAGACAGCACCGGCCTCATCCACATCATGTAAAGACTCTTCAAGCGGTAACGCGGCCTCAGTCACCGATGACCGTGAGGGCATCCATCACGTCACGCGCTCGCCGGCCGCCACGCGGGTGAATGTCGCATTCGCCGGCGCCGGCTGAATGACCAGCCGCAGCCGCGCGCGCTCCCGGACCAGACGCAGACCGCGATGCTTGACCAGATAGGCTACCGCCACCACGGCGGCAGCGAGCCCTGCCAGCGCCCCCACGCCCAAGGCCCAGCGGGCGCCGAAACGGTCGACCACCCAGCCCACCAGCGGCGCACCCACCGGGGTGCCGCCCATGACCACGGCGATGCGCAACGCCAACACCCGGCCGCGCATCGAGCGCTCGGTGGTGAGTTGCATCATCGAATTGCTGGCGGTCATGAAGGTGAGCGCGGCAAGACCGACGAAAAACAACACGATCGCGAACAGCACGGGGCCCGGCATCACCGCCGCCATCGCCACCGTGACCGCGAACGCGGTCGTCGCCACAGCCATCAGGACCATGCCGGGAAACTGGCGGCGTGCCGAAAGCAGCGCGCCGCACATCGTGCCCACCGCCATCGCCGAGGTCAGCAGACCGTATTGACTGGCGTCGCCATGGAAGACGGTCACCGACATGGTCGAAATGAAGATGGCGAAATTGAAGCCGAATGTACCGAGCAACAACAGCATCACCAACACGACCATCAGGTCGGGGCGCTTCCACACGTAACCGAACCCCGCCAGCAAACTGCCGCGCGTAGGCGCAGGCCGCGCCTCGACATGCAGGTCGCGCACGCGGAGAAAGCACAGCGATATCAGCACTGCGGTGTAGGACATCGCATTGATGAGGAACAGCCAGCCCTCGCCCACCGCGGCAATCAAGGCACCGGCCACCGCCGGACCGAGCATGCGCGCACCGTTGAAGGACGCGGAATTGAGCGCCACCGCGTTGGCCAGCTCGTCGTCGGTAACCAGGTCCGACACGAACGCCTGCCGCGCCGGCGCATCGAACGCAGTCACGCAACCCAGCAACAGCGCGAAGCCGTACACCTGCCACAACTGCACCAGACCGAACACGGTAAGCAGGCCCAATCCCAGCGCCAGCACGCCGGCAGCGCCCTGGGTGAAGAGCAACAGCTTGCGCCGGTCCACATGATCGGCGACAAAACCGCTCAAGGGCAACAGCAGCAAGGGCGGTCCGAACTGCAACGCCATCACCGTGCCCATCGCCGTCGCGCTGTGCTGGGTGAGCACGGTAAGCACCAGCCAGTCCTGCCCGATGCGCTGCATCCACGTGCCCACGTTGGATACCAGCGCACCGCCGGCCCACAGCCGGTAGTTGTAGCTCCTCAGCGACTGGAACATGCTGCTCATGGCGTACCCGACCAAACGAAGATTCCGGTCAGCTTACCCAACAACAGCGGAGTCGGCCTTGCCTGAATGTCTTTGTGCCTGAGCTGCAATCACGCCATCGGCAACTTCAGGCCCTGTTCTTTGGCGCATTCAACAGCGTCCTCGTAGCCCGCGTCGGCATGACGCATGACGCCGGTGCCCGGATCGTTCCACAGCACGCGGGCGATGCGCTTGTCGGCCGCCTCGGTGCCGTCGCAGACGATGACCAGGCCGGCGTGCTGGCTGTAGCCCATGCCAACGCCGCCGCCGTGGTGGAAGCTGACCCAGGTGGCGCCGCCGGCGGTGTTGAGCAGGGCATTCAAGATCGGCCAGTCGGACACGGCGTCGCTGCCGTCCTTCATGGCCTCGGTCTCGCGGTTGGGGCTGGCGACGGAACCGGAATCGAGATGGTCGCGACCGATCACGACCGGCGCTTTCAATTCGCCGTTGCGCACCATCTCGTTGAAGGCCAGACCCAGCTTGTGCCGCTGCCCCAGACCAACCCAGCAGATGCGTGACGGCAAGCCCTGGAAACTGATGCGCTCTTCGGCCATGTCCAGCCAGTTGTGCAGGTGCGGATCGTCCGGGATCAATTCCTTGACCTTCTGGTCGGTCTTGTAGATGTCTTCCGGGTCGCCGGACAGCGCCACCCAACGGAACGGACCGATGCCGCGGCAGAACAGCGGCCGCACGTAGGCCGGCACAAAGCCGGGAAAGTCGAAGGCGTGCTGGCAGCCGACATCGTGCGCCATCTGGCGGATGTTGTTGCCGTAGTCGAAGGTCGGAATGCCCTCGGCGTGAAACGCCAGCATGGCATCGACATGCACCTTCATGGATTGCTTGGCGGCATCGCGTGTTGCCTCGGGATCGGCTTCACGACGGGCAAACCACTCCTCGACCGTCCAGCCCTGCGGCAGGTAGCCGTTGACCGGATCGTGCGCGGAAGTCTGGTCGGTGACGGCGTCGGGTTTGACGCCGCGCTTGACCAGCTCGGGCAGGATGTCGGCCGCATTGCCCAGCAAGGCGATGGATTTTGCATCACCGGCGGCGGTGTATTTCTCGATGCGTGCCAGCGCATCGTCCAGATCGTCGGCTTGCTCGTCGACGTAACGGGTCTTGAGGCGGAAGTCGATGCGGCTTTGCTGGCACTCGATGTTGAGGCTGCACGCACCGGCCAGCGATGCGGCCAGCGGCTGCGCGCCACCCATGCCGCCCAGACCGGCGGTCAGAATCCACTTGCCCTTGAGGTTGCCGCCGTAACTTTGCCGGCCCATCTCGACGAAGGTTTCGTAAGTGCCCTGCACGATGCCCTGGCTGCCGATGTAGATCCAGCTGCCGGCGGTCATCTGGCCGTACATCATCAAGCCTTTTTTATCGAGCTCGTGAAAGTGCTCCCAGTTGGCCCACGCCGGCACCAGGTTGGAATTGGCGATCAGCACGCGCGGCGCGTCGACGTGGGTTGGAAACACGCCGACCGGCTTGCCCGACTGCACCAGCAAGGTCTCGTCGTCGTTCAATTCACGCAAGGCTTCGAGGATGGCGTCATAGCACTCCCAGTTGCGCGCGGCGCGCCCGATCCCGCCGTAGACCACCAGCTCGGCGGGGTTTTCCGCCACGTCCGGTGCCAGGTTGTGCTGGATCATGCGGTACGGCGCCTCGGTCAGCCAGCTCTTGCACGAAAGCTCGGTGCCCGTGGGCGGCTGGATGACGCGACTGGAGTCTTTGCGCGTGGGTGCGGTCATGGGAGGTCCTCGCGTGAATCAAGACCTCCGATTATGTACCAACCGGCATATGCACTGCTGGGCTGGCAAGCTCAACCGCTGCTGGCGGGTGCCGGATCCACGTGTAATGGCAAAGGCTGTTCGGCGCGCCTGATCTTCTTGTCGAGGTCGCGCTTGCGCGCGTCGGCCTGACGCTGGCGCACCTTGGCCGCATGACGCATCTGCGCCTGCAGTGCCGGTTGACCGGCGTATGCCTTGCTTGCGGTGCGATTGATGGTCTGTTGCCGTCGCTGACGTTGCTTGCGACTTTGCTGCTTGTCGCGCAACTGTTGCGCATGCGCGGCATGTTGCGCTTGCTCGGCCGGCGTGGGATGCAGGACCTGCGCGAATACCGCCGATGACATGCACGCAAGCACGCTTGTCAGCAGCAGGGCTGCAACAAGACGGAGCGGGTGCGGGTGCTCCGGATCGAAAATTTGCCGATTGGCGGGTGCGATTGTCATATCGATGGTTCATTATAGGCGGATTGGTCAGTCCGGAACCCCTGTATGCGCCGTCTTGCTTGTTGCCTCGTCCTTCCCCTGGTCCTGTTGCTGGGAGCGTGCACCGAATCGAACGCGCCCTCGACGCCATCAACGCAACAAGCATCCGAGGCGCAAGCCACAAGCCCCACCCCGCTGTTGCTGATTTCCATCGACGCGTTCCGGGCCGACTACCTCGGCCGCGGCGATTCGCCCACGATGGCGAAGCTGGCCAAACACGGCGTGCATGCCAAGGCCATGCAGCCGTCGTTTCCGTCGTTGACCTTTCCGAACCATTACACCCTGGTGACCGGGCTGTATCCCGACCATCACGGCATCGTCAACAACAACATGTACGACCCCAAGCTGGGCAAGTTCTCGCTCGGCAATCGCGCGGCGGTCACCAACGGCAAGTGGTGGGACGAAGGCGAGCCGATCTGGGTCACCGCCGACAAGCAGGGCCTGACGACCGCGACCATGTTCTGGCCCGGTTCCGGCGCCGAAATCCATGGTCACCGACCGGACTACTGGCGCCCGTTCGATGACAGCGTGACCGCGACCCAGCGCGTGGACCAGGTGCTTCAATGGCTGGACCTGCCCAAGGCCGAACGCCCCGACTTCATCACCTTGTACTTCGACGCCGTCGACCATGCGGGACACCGTTACGGGCCGGACTCCCCGCAGGTCGACAAGGCCATCACCCACGTCGACAACGCCATTGCGCGTCTGGTGAAAGGCCTGAAGGCACGCCAGCTGTTCCATCACATGAACATCATCATCGTGTCCGATCACGGCATGGCCAAATCACCCAAGGGTCAGTACATCCGCATGGACAAGCTGATCAATCTCGACCATGTCCGCGTCGTGTCCATGGGCGAGGTGGCCGGATTCAACCCCAAGCCCGAGTACGCCAAGAGCGTGACCGCCAAGCTGACTGCGCCGCACCCGCACATGACGTGCTGGCGGCCCAACGACATTCCCGAGCGCTTCCATTACGGCACCAATCCGCGCGTGCCGGCAATCACCTGCCTGGCCGACGTCGGCTGGCAGATCACGTCCAGCCAGCATCTGGCGCACAGCAAATATCCGATGAGTCTGGGCAGCCACGGCTACGACAACGCCAACGTGCACATGCGCGCGCTGTTCATCGCGCATGGTCCGGCGTTCAAGCAAGGTCTGACCGTGCCGGAGTTTCCCAACGTCGACGTTTACCCGCTGATGACGCACGTGCTGGGGATCAAGGCACAGCCGAACGATGGCAGCTACGAGGCGGTCGAGGACATGCTCAAACCCGCCAAACGCTGAGCTGACCAACAACGGTAGGTCGGGTTGGCTCCATCAACTCGACATGGCAGGCAGATGCGATACGGATGTCGGGTTGATGAAGCCAACCCGACCTACGCATCGGACGATTGCAGCCAGGCCAGCTCACTGTCGGCGAAGCCGGCCTGGCGGCGGGCGTCCAGGTTGAAGGGGCCGCGCGGTTTGCCCTTCATGTAGGTGGCCAGAAGTTCGCGAAACGTTGATTCCGGTGCCCGGCCATCGCGCGCGCAACACCAGTGGAACCAGCGCGTGCCGGCCTCGACGTGGGCCACTTCCTCGCGCAGGATCACTTCCAGCACGGCGACGGTCGCGGTGTCGCCGGCACCGCGGAAGCGTTCGATCATGCCCGGCGTGACATCCAGCCCCCGCGCCTCGAGCACGCGCGGGACCAGGGCCATGCGCGCGGTGTCGTCGTGTGCGGTCTTTTCGGCCATTTCCCACAAGCCGTTGTGGGCATCGAAATCGCCATAGGCGACGCCCATGTCGGCCAGACGCTGCGACACCAGCGCGAAATGCCGTGCCTCGTCGTTGGCTACCGCGGCCCAGTCACGGTAAAAATCCGCCGGCATGCCGCGAAAACGATACACCGCGTCCCACGCCAGATTGATCGCGTTGAACTCGATGTGCGCGACCGCGTGCACCAGTGCCGCACGCCCGGCCTCGCTGGCCAGCGAGCGCTTGGGCAGGTCACGCGGTGAGACCAGACGCGGCCGCTCCGGGCGACCCGGTGCCGCAAGCGGTTGCGGTGCCGGCGCATCGGGATCAACCCCGACTTCGCCTTCCAGAACGCCCTGCCACGCGGCATGCGTCAGCCGGCACTTTTCCGTCGGGTCAACGCAGTCGAGGCAAGCTTTCGCCGCAGCGTGAAGATCATCCATCAGGCGCTGCGACGGCGCGCCTTGGCCTCGTCCGAACGCAGCAATTCGATCTGCGCCAGATAGGCCGGATCCACGCCGGTGACGTACTCGCCGGAAAAGCACGAGGTATCGAAGTGCTTGAGCGTGTCGTTGCCGTCGGCGACAGCCCATTCGAGGTCGGCCAGATCCTGGTAGATCAGACGATCGGCACCGAGCAGACGCTCGATTTCCTCGACGGTACGACCGGCGGCGATCAGCTCGGATGCGGCCGGCATGTCGATGCCGTACACATTGGGGTAGCGCACCGGCGGTGCGGCCGAGGCGAAATACACATTTTTGGCGCCGGCTTCGCGTGCCATCTGGATGATCTGCCGCGAGGTGGTGCCGCGCACGATGGAATCATCCACCAGCAGCACGTTCTTGCCGTTGAATTCCAGGTCGATGGCATTGAGCTTGCGGCGCACCGATTTCACGCGCTCGCCCTGCCCCGGCATGATGAAGGTGCGCCCGATATAGCGGTTCTTGACGAAGCCTTCGCGGAACGGCTTGCCCAGCACCTGCGCCAGCGTGCTGGCCGAGGTGCGCGAGGTATCGGGGATGGGAATGACCGCGTCGATGTCGTGCTCGGGCCACTGGCGCAGGATCTTCTCGCCCAGCTTTTCACCCATGCGCAAACGCGCCTTGTATACCGACACGTCCTCGATCATCGAGTCGGGCCGCGCCAGATACACGTACTCGAAAATGCACGGCGAATGCACCGCGCCTTCGGCGCACACGCGCGCGGACATCTGGCCGTTCTCGCTGACGAACACCGCCTCGCCCGGCGCCACGTCGCGCAGCAAGGTGAAACCCAGTGCATCCAGCGCCACCGACTCGGAAGCCACGCAATACTCGCGTCCATGCGCGGAAACGCGCTCGCCCAATACCAGCGGACGAATGCCATGCGGATCGCGGAACGCCAGCAAACCGTAGCCGACGATCTGCGCGATGCAGGCGTAGCCACCGCGCGCACGCGCATGCACGCCGGCGACGGCCTTGAACATGTTGTCCGGCGTCAACGCCATGCGCTCCTGGATCTGCAACTCGTGCGCGAGCACGTTGAGCAGGACCTCGGAGTCCGAATCGGTATTGATGTGACGGCGGTCTTCCTCGAACAGTTCCTTGCGCAAGGCGTCGGTATTGACCAGGTTGCCGTTGTGCGCAAAGGCGATGCCATAGGGCGAGTTGACGTAGAACGGCTGCGACTCGCCGGCCTCCTCGTCGCCGCCAGCCGTCGGGTAACGGCAATGGCCGACACCGATGCGACCCAGCAACTTGGCCATGGCCTTTTGCGTGAACACGTCACGCACCAGACCCTTGCCGCGATGCAAATGCATGCGCGCGCCTTCGGTGGTGGCGATGCCGGCCGCGTCCTGGCCGCGATGCTGGAGGACGGTCAAGCCGTCATAAAGCGCCGGCGCCACATTGCTGGAGCCGACGATACCGATGATTCCACACATGAAATTGCCTGTGAGCGTACTGCGGGGAGCAACCCTAATTATCGCGCGAATGCGCCGGCAGGGCGACCCTGATCACATCATCGCCGGCAGCGGAGACCGGCTGCGCCGGTGCCGCCGACCGCGTCGGCATGGACAAAAGCGGCTCATGCAGCGCGCGCACGGCCTCGCGCCCGGGGATGTCGATATGCGGCGTGACCGACCGCGACGGGTGCAAATACTGCTGCATGCCTTGCGGCAACTGCTGGCCCAGCCAGTCGGCGGCACTGATGAAGGTGGGCAGCAAACGCGAGCGGTGCCACCACGAATCGCGCGAAAACGGCGTGAATTCGAGCAAAAACACCAGCAACGCCACCAGCAGCACGCCGCGCGCCAGGCCAAACAGCATGCCCAGCAGGCGATCGCTGCCAGACAAACCGGTGCCCTGGACCAGCTTGGCCATCACGAATTTGAGCAACGCGCCGATGATCAGTATCGCCACGAAACACAGCGCATAACCGACGATGATGCGGATCGACGGCTCATCGATCGTGCCCCGAAAAGCGACCGCCACCCGCGGCCCCAGCAACCACGCCACCCAGAACGCCGCCACCCACACCGCCAACGCCAGCACCTCGGCCACCAGACCGCGCCACAGGCCGATCAACACCGACAAGGCCAACACCGCGATGATGGCGTAGTCGGTCCAGTTCATGGCAGCGTGACGACCACGCCGTTCAAGCGTGAAAAGTGGCTCTTGATACGCGCCAGCGTGGATACCGCATCATCGCGCTGCGCCAGCGGCCCCACGCGTACGCGCCACAGGCTGCGACCGCTGGACTGCACCTTGTCCACGTAACTGTCAAAACCGGCCTTGCGCAGGCGATCGCGCAATTGCGTGGCATCCGCCTGCTTGCTGTAGGCGACCACCTGCACCGCCCAGCCGCCGGCCTGATCGGCGGGCAACGCCTTGGCCGGCGCATTGTCATGCTGGTCGGTCGGTGCGGACACCAGCTTGGCCGGCGCGCGCGGCAATTGGGCATGCAATTTCAACCGTGCCGCCTCCGCACGGGCGCGGCTGTCGAATGGCCCCACGTCCACGCGCGAGGCCGGTATGCCGCCAATGCTGACGCTGCTGACACTGGCCTCGTAGCCCAGCTGGCCGACCTTGGCGACCAGATCCTCGGCATTGTCCTTTTTGGTGTAGGCCCCCAAGCTGATCTGGTAACGCGCATTGGCCGCGCGCCCCGGATGCTCGGTGGCATCGGCATCCGACTTGGCGACAGCCGTTTTGGTCGGCGCCGCGGACGATTCAGGTGCCGCATCCGCTTGCGTGTCTTCGCCGTGTGCCGCGCTTTCCACCGCGTCCGGCGGCGTCGACGGCATGCCGGTATCCACTTCCGGCGGCACCTTCGAGCGCACATTCACCGTCGCCAACCCCTGACTGCCGGTCGAATGCGTGGTCGCGACCGCCGACGAACCGGACTCCGATGGCGGCGCCACGCTCAGCGTGCGCGTTTGGAGCTTCTGGTCCGGTGGCTGCGGAATATCCAGGCTGATGTTCTGGCTGCCGTCACCCGACGGCTCGCCCGAAAAAAACAGCGGCACCACGATCACGGCCAGCGCGATCAGCACGGCCGCGCCAAGCAGGCGGGTCTTCAGAGCTGGTTGCATGTCACCTTCGGGCAAATTCGGTCCTCGCGGCATGATATACGCAATGACGATGTCAGGCAGGCACAACCGTCGCACCGTACATCAATCATTCAACACCTCGGCGACCACGAAAAACGAGCCGAAGGCCACGATCATGTCATCGACGCGCGCTTGTTCCACGGCGGCATGCCAAGCCGCCGGAATGTCCGCATGCAGATCGAACGTCGCGTCCGGGAGAACGTCCTTGCACCGTTCGGCGAGGGCAGCGACGGCCAAACCGCGCAGCGTCACGCCATCGAGCCCACCCAGGTGCCAGCAGGCAATGCGCCCGTCCAGTGCTTCGAGCACGCCACGCACATCCTTGTCGGCCATGGCTCCGAACACGGCATGCACGCGGCCGGCGACCGGATGCTCATCCAGCCATTGCGCCAGCACCCGTGCGGCCTGGGGATTGTGGGCCACGTCCACCACCCGCTCCGGCGCATGGCCCAGACGCTGCAAACGTCCACGCAGATGCGCGTGGCGCAAACCCTCGCTCATGGCTTGCGGCGACCACGGCAGGCGTGCGCGCAAGGCATGCAGGGCGGCCACGGCGCTGGCGGCGTTGGCCTGCTGACAGGGCGCATCCAGGGCCAGATCGGGCAACGCAAACGCCGCACCATCACTATGTGACCACAGCGTCTGCCCATCCCGCGCATGCACCGAGAATGCCTGTCCGGCGCGCTCGACATCGGCGCCCACGGTCGCCAACGCGGACAGCAACCCCTGCGGCGGATCATCCTCGCCCACGACCACCGGATGCCCGGCCCGCGCGATACCGGCCTTCTCGCGGCCGATGCTGTCGCGATCCGGCCCCAGCCACTGCATGTGATCAAGGTCGATGGTGGT
>DASSKC010000136.1:0-7343 GCA_035690885.1 Oleiagrimonas sp.
CTGGTCGCCAGCAACACCGGCCGCGCGATCTCGGTGCCGGTCGGCAAGGGCACGCTGGGCCGCATCGTCGACGTGCTCGGCACGCCGATCGACGAGGCCGGCCCGGTCGATGCCGCCGACAGCTGGGAAATCCACCGCGACGCGCCGACCTACGAGGACCAGTCCTCGACCAACGAGCTGCTGGAAACCGGCATCAAGGTCATCGACCTGATGTGCCCGTTCGCCAAGGGCGGCAAGGTCGGCCTGTTCGGCGGCGCCGGCGTCGGCAAGACCGTCAACATGATGGAACTGATCAACAACATCGCCAAGGCGCACGAGGGCCTGTCGGTGTTCGCCGGCGTGGGTGAGCGCACCCGCGAGGGCAACGACTTCTACCACGAGATGAAGGACTCCAACGTCCTCGACAAGGTGGCGATGGTCTACGGCCAGATGAACGAGCCGCCGGGCAACCGCCTGCGCGTCGCCCTGACCGGCCTGACCATGGCCGAGTACTTCCGCGACGAGAAGGACGAGAGCGGCAAGGGCAAGGACGTGCTGTTCTTCGTGGACAACATCTACCGCTACACCCTGGCCGGTACCGAAGTGTCCGCGCTGCTGGGCCGCATGCCGTCGGCGGTGGGCTACCAGCCGACCCTGGCCGAGGAAATGGGCGTGCTGCAGGAGCGTATCACCTCCACCAGCACCGGCTCGATCACCTCCATCCAGGCCGTCTACGTGCCTGCCGATGACTTGACCGATCCGTCGCCGGCGACCACCTTCGCGCATCTGGATTCGACCGTGACCCTGTCGCGTCAGATCGCCTCGCTGGGTATCTACCCGGCCGTCGATCCGCTCGATTCCACCAGCCGTCAGCTCGATCCGCAGGTCATCGGCGAAGAGCACTACAACGTCGCCCGTGAAGTGCAGGGTACGCTGCAGCGCTACAAGGACCTGAAAGACATCATCGCCATCCTCGGCATGGACGAGTTGTCCGAAGAAGACAAGCAGGTCGTGGCCCGCGCGCGCAAATGCGAGCGCTTCTTCAGCCAGCCGTTCCATGTTGCCGAAGTGTTCACCGGCACGCCGGGCGTGTACGTCTCGCTCAAGGAAACCATCCGCGGCTTCAAGATGATCATCGAAGGTGAAGTCGACTACCTGCCCGAGCAGGCGTTCTACATGGTCGGCACCATCGACGAGGCCATCAAGAAGGGTGAGGAAATGGGCGCCAAACAGGCCGCCTGAATCCCCACGCCACGCGAACGAGCATAACGAGACCGTCCATGACCACCTTCCGTTGCGACATCGTCAGTGCCGAAGCCGAGATCTTCCACGGCGAGGCGACCTTGCTGATCGCCTCCGGCGAAGAAGGCGAGCTGGGTATTGCCCCGCGCCACGCGCCCCTGATCACGCGCCTCAAACCCGGCGTGGTCGAAGTCGTGGCCGAAGATGGCGAGCGTCATCCGCTGTATGTGTCCGGCGGCATCCTGGAAGTGCAGCCGCAGGTGGTCACGGTGTTGGCCGATACCGCCGCGCGTGCCGAAGACCTGGATGAAGCGGCCGCGCAGGCTGCCAAGGACGAGGCCGAAGCCGCTTTGGCCGACCGCGGAGAAGCGGTCGATATCGCCGAGCAGCAGGCCAAGCTCGCCGAAGCCATGGCGCAGTTGCAGGCCCTCGCCCGTTTGCATCGGTCGCTCAAGCACTGAGCGGATTTGCGTATATTGCAGTCAACAAAAACGCCGGCCCAGTGCCGGCGTTTTTGCAAGTAGCCGTTGATGGAAAACCGGCCTAACGCGTGTGATCGTGCAGTGTGGCCACGAGCGCACGCACGCGCGCCACGTCGGTACGGCTGGCACCGCTTTCCATGTCCGGCAACACGCCGGCGCGAAGGCGCATGCCGCTGGCCAGTTGCGCCTTGGCGGATGCGTGGACGGCAGCGGCACCCGTGTGTTGCGCAATCGCCAGCACATTGTCCGGGGTGACGCCGCCACCGGGCATGATCTCGATGCGACCGGCCGCGCGCGCGACCAGCTCGGCGATGGCGCGGGTCCCGGCATCTGCCGATGGCTGACCGCCGGACGTCAGGATGCGGCCGCAACCGAGCGCGATAATGTCTTCCAGCGCTTGCAGCGGGTCGCGGCAGACGTCGATGGCGCGATGGAACGTGATATGCATGCCGCTGGCAGCCGATGCCAGTTCCCTGCAACGCGCCTTGTCGACGTCGCCGTCAGCATCGAGCGTGCCGATCACCACGCCTTCGCAACCGATGGACTTGGCGGCGTGGATGTCGCGCTGCATTTCCTCCAATTCGTTGTCGTCGTAAAGAAAATCGCCGCCACGCGGACGGATCAGCACGTGGATGGGAATATGCACGCGCTCGCGCGCCAGCGTCATCATGCCGTGCGACGGCGTGATGCCGCCCACGCCGAGTGCCGCGCACAACTCGATGCGGTCGGCGCCGCCTTCCTGCGCGGCGATGCCGGATGCGACCGAATTGGCCGCGATCTCCAGAAGCGTCTTGCTCATGCGAATCGGATCTCAAGGTGCGATGAGCGTGCAATGTAGCGTGACCGGGTCGATCCGGCCAAGGAGCATGCGACATGAGCGAGACGTGCACGAGACCGACCTCGTGCCTCAGAACGACGAACCCGGTTCGGCCAGGAATGCTTCCTCTTCGGCCGTCGACGTGCGTCCCAGCGCGGCGTTGCGATGCGGATAGCGACCGAAGCGATCGATGATCTTCTTGTGGCCGTACTCGAATTTCAGGTTGCCTTCCAACCCGTCCTGCTTGAACAACTCCACGGCCAGCGCGTGAATGCGCGGCGATTCACTGTGCATGTACGGCATGTACAAGAATGCGCGGCGCGCGCGCGGCAGGGCCTGGTCCGCGCCGGCACGCACCGCTTCCTGCGCCAGGGCCAACGCCATCGGGTCGCAGGCGAAGGCGCGCGGGTCATCGCGGAACAGATTGCGCGAAAATTGGTCCAGCACGATGATTTCGGCCAGCCGACCGGCCGCGTCGTCGCGCCATGCGTGCAGCTCTCCGCGCGCGGCCGCCGCGTGCACAGCGCCGAAGCGTTCGCCGATCAAGGCATCAAGCTTGGTGTCCTTGGCGAAATGTTGCCTCGGCTCCAGCTCGTCGAACCAGAATCCGAGCACGTCATCCGCGCTCGGTGCCGCCGCATCGTCTGGTTTTTCGTTGTCGTTGTTCACCAGTCGCTCGGTCCACGACGCAGCCAGCGATACAGCACCTGCTTGGAGTAGCGCAGCGAGTCGGTGCCGCCGACCGCGGGCGGCGCGCTTTGCAGATAGCCCAGGCCGATCAGCTTGAGCTTGCCATGGCGAAGCGTCTTGCCGTCGGGGCCGGTCAGCGTGAACGTGAAGTGAAAGCGGGGTGGATAGATGTCGCGCATCACGCGCACGTCGGCCCATTGCGGCCCGTGCCACGGTTCGAAGCCACCGGCCAGGCGGATGTCCGTGAACGTGATGGTCAGATGCTGGCCGTCTTCCAGCATCGGCGTGGTCTTTTCGACCAGAAAGGCGCGCAACTTTTCCATGTAGTTGCCGTGGTCGAAATCGTGACCGAAGCCGAAACCGATCAGATGACTTTCGGTGAACTCGTGGGGTTTCTGGAAGTTGACCGTGACCCGGTCCGATGCCTTGCTTTGGTCCGTCTTGCCGGCCGATTGTGCTGCCGTCGCGGCGGACGTCGTGGCAAACGCGAGGACCAGGATCGCAACGGGTACCATGGACAAGCGGGAGAGCTTCATGGTTGCCTCCGTGATGCGGTGAGGACCCGTACAGTATTGGGTCTGCCCGGCATGATTGCAACGCGATGCCGCGGCTCGCGCCGGGTACGCCGTCGCGCGCCGGACGCGGCAAAACGGCCGCATGGCGCGCTATCGATATGCGCGGTCCTCATTTAGCGCCGGCTGTGCAGCGTGCCAGCATCAATGAAGTTTTCCTGAAGACAATCACGGCAATGTGCGGTTTTGTAGCAGTTCTCGATCAAGCGGGCGATGTCACGGCATTGCGCCCGCAGGTGTTGGCGCAGGCGCGGACGCTGCGTCATCGCGGCCCCGACTGGAGCGGCGTGCATGCCGACCGGCATGCCATCCTGGCGCACGAACGTCTGGCCATCGTTGGCCTGACTTGCGGCGCCCAGCCGCTGCTTTCGCCGGATGAGGCGCAGGTGCTTGCGGTCAATGGCGAGATCTACAACCACCGCGAGCTGAGCAAGCGTTTTCCGGATGACGCGCTGCAGACCGATTCCGATTGCGAGGTGTTGCTGCCCTTGTATCGGGCACAAGGCGATGCCGGCCCGGCATCCTGGCTGAACGATGTCGCCGGCATGTTCGCCTTCGTGTTGTACGACCACGAAGCCAACGACTGGCTGATCGCGCGTGATCCGATCGGCATCATGCCGTTGTATACCGGCCGCGATGCACAAGGCCGTCTCTGGGTCGCCTCCGAAATGAAGGCGCTGACGCCGGTCTGCGTCAGTATCGACGTGTTTCCGCCCGGCAGCTGGCAAACCGCCGGCATGGACGCGCCCGAGCGTTATTACCAGCCGTCTTGGCGACAGTTCGAAGCGGTCGAGCATGGCCCGGCCGATCCGGCGCGTTTGCGCACCGCGCTGGAAATCTCGGTGCATCGCCACCTGATGAGCGATGTGCCGTACGGCGTGCTGCTTTCCGGCGGTCTGGATTCGTCGTTGATCGCCGCCTTGGCCGCACGCTGTGCCGCACGTCGTGTCGAGGATGACGACGCCAGCGAAGCCTGGTGGCCGCGTCTGCACAGCTTCTCGATCGGCCTGCCCGGTTCGCCCGATCTGGCCGCCGCCGAGGAAGTGGCCGAAGCCATCGGCAGCGTCCATCACGGCTTCACCTTCACCATCCAGGAGGGCCTGGACGCGCTCGACGACGTCGTCCGTCACGTCGAAACCTATGACGTGACCACCATCCGCGCGTCCACGCCGATGTACCTGCTGGCGCGACGCATCAAGGCCATGGGCATCAAGATGGTGCTCTCCGGCGAAGGGGCCGACGAGCTGTTCGGCGGTTACCTGTACTTCCACATGGCCCCGGACGACCGCGAGTTCCACGACGAGCTGGTGCGCAAGATGGACGCCTTGCATCTGTACGACTGCCAGCGCGCCAACAAGGCCATGGCGGCCTGGGGCGTGGAGGCGCGGGTGCCGTTCCTGGATCGCGATTTCATCGACGCGGCCATGACCACCGCGCCCTCGGCCAAGCGCCCGGGCAACGGCAAGATCGAAAAGCACATCCTGCGCGAGGCCGGTGCTGACGTTCTGCCCGAATCCATTGCCTGGCGGCAGAAGGAGCAGTTCTCCGACGGCGTCGGCTACGGCTGGATCGATGCGCTCAAGGACCACGCCGAGGCCAGCGTCAGCGACACGCAAATGGCGCAGGCGGCGACGCGCTTCCCGCACAACCCGCCGGCGAGCAAGGAAGCCTACCTGTTCCGCACCATGTTCGAGGCCCACTTCCCGGGCGACGTGGCGGCACGCCTGGTGCCCGGCGGCCCCAGCATCGCCTGCTCCACCCCGACCGCGTTCCGCTGGTCGCAGGCGTTCGCCGACAGCGACGACCCGTCCGGCCGCGCCGTGGCCGTGCACGCGGCCACCACCAAGGTTGGCTGACGATCCGGCCGCAAACATCGTGTAGGAGCGACGGCAGCCGCGATTGTCGACACCGCCAGGAGCCTGGCCGGCAGGAACTGTCGAGGCTAGACATCATTTCTTCCGGCATGCCAAATCGCGGCTTCCGCCGCTCCTACTACAATGCCCGCATGAAGATTGCCACCTGGAACGTCAACTCGCTCAACGTCCGCCTGGCGCACCTGGAGCGCTGGCTGGCCGAGGCCGGACCCGACATCGTCGCCCTGCAGGAAACCAAGCTCCCTGACGAGCGTTTCCCGCAGGCCGAGATCGAGGCCATGGGCTACCACGTTGCCTTCAACGGGCAGAAGACCTACAACGGCGTGGCCATTGTCTCGCGCGAGCCGTTGGTCGATGTGGTCACCGATCCGCCCAACCTGACCGATCCGCAACGGCGCATTCTGGCGGCGACCGTGGGCGACGTGCGCGTGATCGACCTGTACGTGGTCAACGGCAAGGCGGTCGGTGACGAGAAGTATGAATACAAGCTCGACTGGCTCAGCCGCGTGCACGATTTCGTTGCCGACGAACTGAGCCGTCACGAGAAGCTGATCGTGCTCGGCGACTTCAACATCGCACCTGATGATCGCGACGTGCACGATCCCGATGCCTGGCGCGACAAGATTCTGTGCTCGGTACCCGAGCGCGATGCCCTCAAGGCGCTTACCGACCTCGGCCTGTCCGACAGTTTTCGCCTGCTCAACGACGAAGCCGGCCAGTACAGCTGGTGGGATTACCGTCAGGCCGGGTTCCGTCGCGACCGCGGCCTGCGCATCGACCTGATTCTGGTCAGCAAGGCCTTGCGCGAAGCGGTGACGGCCGTCGACATCGACCGCGAACCGCGTACGTGGGAGCGCCCGTCCGACCACACGCCGGCAATTGTCGAACTGGCGTGAATGCGCGCCACATCCGTTTTACAATAGACCCATGGAGATCACGCGCACCCCTTCCGGCGACTGGCCACGCATGCTGGCCGACACCGAGCTCGACGAGCTCGACCGGTTCCTGCGCGCGCGTTCGGACGACAACAGCTTGTTGCTGGATGGCGTGCATGGCCTGCTCACGGCCCTGGCCATCGGGCCCACGCCGATCGCGCCGGACGAGTGGTTGCCGCAAGTGCTCAGTGAACCATTCAGCGATCCCGGCGAAGGCGAACGCGTACTGGCCCTGTTGGCCCAGCTCAACGATTCCATCCCGGTGGAGCTGAGCGTGGATGCCTACCAGCCGATCCTGGGCGAGCTCGACCCCAACGAGGTCATGGTAGCCGGCAACGACCCGGACATGCCGGTACTGACCGCCGCTGGCTGGTGCGAAGGCTTCAGCCGCGGCATCGACCTGTGCGCCGCGATGTGGGAAAAGCGTCTGGATGAAGACCCGCAATTGATGGAAATGCTCGGTCCGATCATGGCCCTGGCGCTGGACGAAGGCGTGCTCGCCACCGACGCCGAGATCGAGCACTTGTCCGAGGACGAATACGACCAGTGTCTGGCCCAGGTCCCGCAAGTCCTTGGCGCCGTGGCCAATTACTGGCGCCTGCGCGCGCCCAGCGACACCGAGCGTCTGGCGGCCGTGCGTGACCGTCGCGCCGACGCCGTACCGCGTTCGACCGACGGCCATTGGTTGCATTGACGGGCGGGTGGTGGTTTGTGGCGCCTGACGAGGTGGCCGCGTGGCTTGGTGTGTCAGG
>DASSKC010000137.1:0-51989 GCA_035690885.1 Oleiagrimonas sp.
AGCGCGGAGGAAAAGGCCCGAAGGGTGGCCGGCAGGACGCCGGCCATTTTTCTGCGGGCCACGGATGGCCCGTCAGAAAAACCCCGCAGCGCGGAACCCACTCGCAGGGCGCAGCCCGGCGAGCGCCGGACGGGGGTGCCCTTCTCTTTGGTTCGTTTCTCTTGGGCAAGCAAGAGAAATGAACGAGCGTCCGCAGGACGTGATACGCCGCCGCACGGCGGCAAACAATGCCTGGGTCAGCCAAGACCACCCACGGCGAAGCCGTCCAACAAGCACATTTCGTGTTGACGAAAACCGAAAACCACCATATCTTGTGGTCGTCGGTACCCAGGCAGGCGCGACCGCCGCTTGGGTTTGAAAGGGAATCCGGTGCAAATCCGGAACTGCCCCGCAGCGGTAAGCGGAAACGAACGCCTCAACGTGCACTGGATCGCAGCATCCGGGAAGCCGAGGCAAAGTAGGCGGGCCGCAAGGCCCACGTCCGCAAAGTCCGAAGACCTGCCGACACGTCGGGCCACGGCCCGGTCGCGGATTTTGAGATCCCCGTGACCGATGCTGGATCAGCTGCCCGGCGCGGGTGACCGCTTCCGCGGGGAGGCGCGTTGCAGACCGGTGTGTGACCGGTCGCGACGCCTTCGTGGAAGTGCAAACCACCAGTCCTGCGCGCGGGAGCAGGTTCAGGTTACGGAGCGCGCGCATGGGCATGCCGACGCGATGCGCTCCCAGCGAGGGTCACATCATGTTGGAAACCATCATCAAGCGCGACGGCCGGGTCGAGCCGTTCACGCCGTCCAAACTCAACCAGTGGGGCGAGTGGGCCGCCGACACCCTGGGCGATGCCGTCGATTGGCCGTCGGTGGTGCTCGAAACCGTGTCGGGACTGTCCGGTACCGCCAGTTCTCGCGATCTGCAGCAGCAACTGATCAAGACCTGTCTGGATCTGGACACCTGGTCGACCAACCGCATGGCCGGGCGCCTGTACGCCACGCTGATCCGCAAGGACGTGTATGGCCACGAACGCCCGACGGTACAGGCGCTGCACGACAAGCTGGTGCGACTGGGCTACATGGAGCGACTGGACTATTCCGACGCCGAGTATGCGCAAGCCGAGAGCTTCATCGACCACGAGCGCGATTTCACCTACGCGCATTACCAGATCCACACCCACCTGACCAAGTACGCCATCGCCGACCGGGTCAAGGGCGTGCGTTTCGAAACCCCGCAATTCATCTACATGCGCATGGCCATGGCCCTGGCCGTCGATCAGCCGCGCGCGCGACGCATGCATGACCTGGAGCGCTTTTACGAACATCTGTCGTGCAACCGCATCAACGCGCCGACCCCCAACCACGTCAACCTCGGCACGCCGCTGCGCGGCTATGCCAGCTGTTGCCTGTACACCACCGGCGACAACGCGCGCTCGATCGCCGTCGGCAACCACATTGCCAACACCATGACCTACATGTCGGCCGGCATCGGCTCGCACATGCAGACGCGCTCGCTCAACGATCCGGTGCGCGGCGGCGTGATTCGTCACCAGGGCAAATTGCCGTATTACCGCGCGCTGGTCGCCGAGGTGAAATCGAACCTGCAGAACGGTCGCGGCGGCGCCTGCACCACGTACTTTTCGATCTTCGATCCCGAAGTGGACACCTTGCTGCGCCTGAAGAACCCGATGTCGACGGCGGACAAGAAGATCCGCGGCATGGATTATTCCTGGGGCGGCAACCGCTTCTTCGCGCGCAAGGTGGCACGCAACGAAGACGTATTCCTGTTCAACTGCTTCACCGCGCCGGAGCTGCAGGATGCACTTTACAGCGGCGACGAGGATCGCTTTGCCGAGCTGTACGCGCGCCATGAGGCCGATGACCACTTCGAAAAGCACTACGTCAACGCACGCGAACTGCTGATCACCGCCACCAACGAGTGGAACGAAACCGGGCGCATCTACGAGCACAACATTGCCGAGATGAACCGGCACACGCCGTTCAAAGACGCGATCCTGAGCTCCAACCTGTGCTCGGAAATCGCCCTGCCGACCCGGTCCTACAACCACATCCTGGAGTTGTATGCCGAAGGCGACGTGTCGTTCGTTGAGTTCGAGGACGAAGCCGGCACCACGCACCGCATCGAAGGCGGTGATGCGGTCGCCACCGCACGCGGCGAGGTGCATCCCATTGACCTGGTCGACGGCGACGTCATCGAAGGCATCCACGCCGTCCGCATCACGCAGCGGTCTTCACCGGAAGTCGCCACCTGCAACCTGGCCGGCATCTGCGTGGACAACATCGACGACGACGCGCAATACGCCGAGGTGGCCTATTACGCGCTGCTGATGATCGACAAATGCATCCATCTGGCCCATTACGAGCTGCCCCAGGTCGGCGCCACCTCGCGCAAGCGCCTGAACGCCGGCGTCGGCATGTTGGGACTGGCGCACCTGATGGCGAAGAACCACGTGCGCTACACGGAGACGACCGGCAAGCAGTTCATCCACGAAGTCGCCGAACGCCATTACTACCATCTGTTGCGCGCCAGCCTGGCGCTGGGCAAGGAGCTGGGCAACGCGCCGTGGATGCACAAAACGCGCTGGCCGGACGGCTGGCTGCCGACCGACACCGCCAACCGCCACGTCGATACCATCGCGCCGTTCGCCAATCGCTACGACTGGGAAGCGCTGCGCAACGACATCGTCGCCAACGGCGGCATCCGCAATTCGGTGCTGGTCGCGCACATGCCGACCGAAACCAGCGCCAACGCCTCGGGCACCACCAACGGCCTGTACCCGGTGCGTGACCTGACCCTGATCAAGACCGACAACCAGCGCGTCAACTACTGGGCCGCGCCCGACGGCGACACCCTGGGTCAGTGGTACGAGCTGGCTTGGGACGTGCCGGCGAAAGATCTCACCGAGCTCTACGCCATCGTGCAGAAGTGGACCGACCAGGGCATTTCGGCCGACTTCTACCGCCGCGTCATCGGCGATGCCTCGATCACCTCCACCGAGATGATCGAGAACTACCTGTACCGCGTGAAGCTGGGTCTTAAGTCCAAGTACTACATGAACCAGAAAACCTCCAACGGCATGCAGACGCTGGCCGCGGCCACCTCGGCCGTTTCCGCCGATGGTCTCGACGGTGCGGACGAGCAGGCCGATTGCGAAGCCTGCACGCTTTGAGAAAGGAACCGGTCATGACCGACACCGTCTTCAACTACGCCAAGGACGACTACGCCAAGCCGTCCCTGTTCCTGGGCCAGAAACAAGGCCTGTTCGACACCATCAACCACCACTACCCCGACATCTGGCGCCTGTACAAGGCACAGAAGTCGCTGGACTGGGACGAGAACGAATTCGACTACTCCTCGTGCCATGCCGACTTCAAGCAATGCACCCGCTCGACCTGGGAGATGATGATCAAGACCCTGGCCTGGCAGTGGGAGGCCGACTCGGTCGCCTCGCGCGCCATCGCCCCGGTGCTGGCGCCGTTCATCACATCCAGCGAGTTGTGGGCGGCCTGGCAGCGCGTCTCCGACAACGAGGTGATCCACGCCGCCACCTATTCGGAAATCGTGCGCAACTCGTTCGACGATCCGTCGCACATCATCAAGGAAATCCTGCGCGTCGAGCAGGCCCACGAGCGCTTGTCGCGCGTGGTCAAGGCCTTCGGCGACGGCTTCGATGCCTCGCACCGCTTCGCGCTCGGGCAATTGCCGAACGATCAGGACACCTACAACACCGTATTCATGATGGTCGTCGCGCTGTACTGCATGGAACGCATCCAGTTCATGGCCAGCTTCGCCGTCACCTTCGCGATCTGCGACACCGGCCTGTTTCAGCCGATCGGCAAATCGATCCAGAAGATCGCCCAGGACGAGCTGGAAATCCACGCCGAACTGGACCGCGCCGTGCTGGTCAACGAGCTGGCCACGGAGCGCGGCAAGACCGCGTTCGCCACCTTGCGCGCCGACATCGAGGCATTGATCGGCGAGGTGGTCGAGTCCGAGCTGAGCTGGATTGCGTATTTGTTTTCCGAAGGCCGCGAGCTGGTCGGCATGAACGCCGACCGTCTGTCGGCGTGGACGCTGTACTGCGCGCGCGACGTCTACCACACGCTCGGCATCACCCGGACCGCCCACGAGCTGCCGACAGCCAACCCGCTCAAGTACATGGAAAAGTGGCTCAACATTTCCAAGACCCAGGCCTCGCCGCAGGAACAGGACATCGCCGCCTACAAGGTCGGCGTGATGCGCCGCACCGACAAGGACGTCATTTTCGACGTCGACTTCTGACCCCTCCCGTCAAGGAATCCCCATGCAAGTAATCATCTACGGCAAGGACAATTGCCCGAACTGCGCCAAGACCCAAATGTTGTGCCAGATCAAATCACTGGATTTCCGCTACCAGACCGTCGGCACCGACATCAGCATCGACGAACTCAATGCCAAGGTCGGACACGCCGTACAAAGCCTGCCGCAGATCTTCCTCGAGCAAGACCACGCCACCCGTCACATCGGCGGCTACGAGCAATTGCGCACGGCCGTATAGATTGCGTAGGTCGGATCAAGGAGCACCGCGACGGATCCGACGCGCCATGTCCGCGTCGGATTGATGAAGCCAATCCGACCTACGAACTGCTCGGACCGCGGACATCCTGTCCGCATGCGGGCGGGGACGCCCGCGGTCCACGGCCTGTCGGGTAACTGCGTCAATGTGACGGACGCGTGATCTTGAACTCGTCGGGCGGCGTGGCGCCCTTGAGATAACGCACGAAATAATCCCAGCGCCGGCGCATCACGTAGTCGCTGTCCTCGGCATAGTGATGGTGCCGGTTGGGTACGATCAGCATGTCGAAATCCTTGTTGGCGCGGATCAACGCCTGCGCCACCAGAAAGGTTTCGCCCACCGGCACATTGTCGTCCAGCGTGCCGTGCACCAGCATCAAGTGTCCTTCAAGCTGATCGGCGATCAACTGGTTGGCCTGGTTGTCGTAGTTGGTGCTGCCGTCGGCGTGCTTGACCAGCAGACCCTGATACTTCTCGCCCCAGTCGTTCTCGTAGTTGCGGTTGTCGTGGTTGCCGGACTCGGCCCAGCCGACCTTGAAAAAGTCCGGATAGCGGAACATGGCATCGGCCGTCGCATTGCCACCACCGGAATGCCCCCAGATGCCGACACGATCAAGGTCGATCCAGGCATGGCGTTTGGCCAGCTGTTTGATCGCGGCCACCTGGTCCGGCAGCGTGTTGTCGCCCATGTCGCCGTACCAGTAATGGTGAAAGCTGGTCGAGCGCCACGGCGTGCCCATGCCGTTGATGGCGACCACGATGAAGCCCAATTCGGCCAGTGCCTGATTGTCGCCACGCGCGGAACGGAAACTGAAGCCGCGCACCGAGCCGGTCTGCGGGCCCGGGTAGATGTAATCGATGATCGGATACGTTTTGTGCGGATCGAAATCGGTCGGCTTGAACAGCATGCCGTACAGCGTGGTCTTGCCATCACGCGCGGTGACCGTGATCGGTTCCGGCGGGATCCAGCCGGCGGCCTTGAGGCGACTGATATCGGCGCGCGCCACGGTGGCGATGACATGGCCGTCGTTGGAAGCACGCAACAGCGTGACCGGCGGTGTGGTCGGCGTCGAGTAACTGTCGACGAAGTACGTGCCGTCCGGCGACAGGGTGATGGTGTGATCGGCCGGCTCCGGCGTCAGCAGCGTGGTCTTGCCGGTGTCGATGTTCACCTTGAAGAACTGCTTGTAATACGGATTCAAACCCTGCGTGCGCGCGTTGCCGACAAACCACAACGTGCGCGCCTTGCGGTCGACCCGCAGCACCATGTCGACATTGCCCTTGCCTGTGGTGATGGCGTGCAGCGGCTTGCCGGTCTCGAGGTCGTACAGGTACAGGTTGTTCCAGTTGGTTTGTTCGGACGGCCAGATCGCCTGATCGGCTTTCGGCAGGTATTGCCAGTTGACCATGCCGTGACCGGACTCGTAGTAATCCTCGGCCGTGAAATCGAACGCGGTGCGCACCTCGCCGGTGGCGGCATCGGCGATGCGATACCACTCGTGCTTGCGATTGCGCGAGGTCGACACCAGCGCCAGGGTTTCGCTGTCCGGTGCCCACTTCACGTCGCTCCACTGGTGCGGCTTGCCGTGATCGCAGGCCAGCGTGTCGCACAAGGTCGACAGGCGCTGCTCGGGCTTCATCTTCAGCCGCACCATCTTGCCGCTGCCGATGTCGATCACCACCGGCTCGATCATGAACACGTGCTGGTCGCCCGGCAGCGGATACTTCCACTGGTGCAGCACCGGGTGACCGACCCGGGTCTCGATCATGTACATGTTGCCAACCTTGCGCTGGTCCTGGCGATACGTGGCGACCTTGGTCGAATCCGGCGACCAGCGCACGATCACGCCATTGCCGTGCACCCAGCCGGCGTTGAGCGTGGCGTAGCCGTAGTTCTTGACGCCATCCGTGGTCAGCGCACGCTCCTTGCCGGTGGCCAGGTTGCGCAGCCACAGATTCCAGTCACGCACGAACACCGCGTACTTGCCGTTGGGCGAGGTCACCGCCGATTCATCGCCGGGCCGGTGCGGCAACGTGTTCGCCCACGGCGTGCACGCGGGCGTGGTCGACGCCATATCACACACGTAACGCGTGCCATGCCAGCGCACCTGCAGCTTGCCGTCGGCAAGGTACTTGAAGCGACGGATGCCGAGCTTGCCCGCCTTGGCCGGTTTCCCACCCGATCGATCCGTCATGACCTGGTTGAGTGCCGCCGCCAGCGCTTCCTGATCGAACGCCGGCCGCACCCTGGTGGTGGCAGCATCCATGACCTTGTAATGATCCCCATGGGCATCATGGTCGATGTACCAGAAATGCGTGTCGTCCAGCCAATGCACGCGACGTACCGCATGGTCGACCAATGGTCGCGTGTTGAAGCCGAGAAACGACGCGGCACGCGCATAATCGGCATTTCCCACCGTCGGCGACGCTGCCGCCATGACGCCGGACGAAGCCAGCATCAGCACCGATACGGCCCCGGTCACACACGCATTCCTTATCCTCGGCATCCTCGAAATTCCTCGCAATGTTCGATACACGTGGTCATCCACAACCGTGAAAGCGTAACGGCAAGCGCCGGCACAAACCATGTTGCAGGGCGAAGTCGGCCGGCCGGGCCTGCCATAATGCGCACTGATCCACGCCCGCGTACCATCATGAACACCGCCGAACAATCGCAGCTGGGCAAGGCCACCGCCTACGCCGGCCACTACGATCCGGACCTGCTGTTTCCCATCGATCGCGCGCCCAAACGTGCCGAGCTGGGACTGGCCGACGCCCTGCCGTTCCACGGCACCGACATCTGGAATGCCTACGAACTGTCATGGCTGGATGCGCGCGGCAAGCCGCAGGTAGCCATGGCCGAACTACGCGTGCCGGCCACGTCGCCACGACTGGTCGAATCCAAATCGTTGAAGCTGTATCTCAATGGCTTTGCCGGTGAACGCCTGGACGCCGATGACCTGATCGCACGGATCCGTCGCGACCTCGCCACGGCCACCGGCGACGAGGTCGACGTGCAGCTTGTCCCGGCCGAGGACTTTGCCAATCAGGAGCTGGTCACGCCCGCGGGCAAGGTCATCGACGGACAAGACATTGCCATCGACTACTATGGCCCACCGCGCCCCGAATTGCTGCAGGTGGACATCAACGCCGCGCCGATCGACGAGACTTTGGTGTCCCATCTGTTCAAATCCAATTGTCCGGTCACCGGTCAGCCCGACTGGGCCAGCGTGCAGGTGCACTATACCGGCGCGCCGATCGACAACGCCGGTCTGCTGCGCTACCTGGTATCGTTCCGCGAACACAACGCGTTCCACGAGCAATGCGTGGAGCGCATCTTCACGGATATCCTGCGCCGTTGCGCGCCGGAGCGATTGAGTGTCTACGCACGCTTCACCCGCCGCGGCGGGCTGGACATCAACCCGTGGCGAAGCACCGACCCCAATACACGCCCGACCAACGAGCGCTGGGCGCGACAGTAAAAACGCTGCCGCGCTCACGCATCACGGCGCTCTTGCTCGCGGCGGGATTGACCGGCGTGCCGGTGCTCGCTTGGACGGCGAGCGGCCGAAAAGCGGAAAGACTGGCGCGCCTGGCGGGATTCGAACCCACGACCCCTAGCTTCGGAGGCTAGTACTCTATCCAGCTGAGCTACAGGCGCGGAGTGGTGCATTGTAGCCGAAGGGATGGCCACTGTGTCCATCATTCGATGCAGTGCCGACCGCGCTCTGCGCGTGCCGTGTCGCGTCCGGTCATGCCCGGACGCGACACTTGGTCGAACCCGAACGACGTTACTTGGGCGCGTACAACTGCGACAGGTAATCCGGCGTACCCTCGATACGCACCAATCGCGGATACTGCAAGCCGCCGTGGTAGTCGACTTCGATGGTCTTGTAATCCTCGAAGTTCTTGACCAACAACTTGATCGGCTGCTTGCTGTCACGTGCGTTCTTGATCGCCTGCTTCATGCTGTCGGGGCTGAAGTCCTTGCCGTTGACGGCGATGATTTTCATGCCCGGTGCCAGCCCGGCCTTGAACGCGGGGCCACCCCAGCGCACGTCGTGCAGGTCGCCATCCGCGGAACCGCGAAAACCGATGCCGTATTCGAAGTCGGCACCGGGGTGATCGCGACCGGCCCGGATGGCCTTGGCCGCATCGGTCGGCTTGTGCTTGTAGACCACCTTCCAGCCTTCCAGCTTCAAGCCATCGGCGAGGTTGCCGTGGCCATCCAGACGCTTGCGCAAGAAGCTGGACCAGTCGTACGGCACAACCTTGTTCAAGGTGTCGACGACGTCCTGGAAATCGTAGGTGTTGATGCGCCACGAACCCGGCTCCATGCCGTAGAAGGCACGCGCGAAATCATCCAGATCGTGCTTGTTGTCGCTGAGCTGGCGCAGCTTGCCGTCCACCGCCATCCATAACAGCTGACCACCGGAGTAGTAATCTTCGCTGCCAGTGTAGTTGCGGTACGGCAACGGCGTACGGTGAGCGATGGTCGGATCGTTGGTGGTGTCCTGCAAGGTGCGCCAGGTGCGGAAACCGGGACGGTCGCGGTCGTAGCGGGCCGCGACGCGGGCAAGCTTGGCAAAGCCGGTATCCCTGGTTTCGAGCCCTGCGCGCACCGCGATCACGTTGCCGTAGAGCTGGGTCTGACCCTCGTACACCCACAACAGACTGTCGCCCATGACGACGTTGTAATTGGGGATGGCGTGGTCGACCGCGCGGCGATACTTGCCGTCCCACGAATGATTGAATTCGTGCGTCAGCAGCGCGTTGGGCTTGTCCGCGCTCCAGTCGGTGAAGTAATCGGCATTGACGCCGTCCTCGCTGGAGCGGTGGTGCTCGAGGCCCGCACCGCTCATGTTGTCCGACAGCCACAGCAGAAAGTTGTAGTGATCGAAATGATAGGCGCCGTACAACTTGCCCATCTGCACGACGACGTTCTTCAGCGCCTTGAGGTGATCAGGCTTGATCTTCAGATCCTTCGGCGCGTCGGCGATGACGTCAAGGTACACCGGCGGCGACTTGTCGCTGCTGATGTCAAAGCGCTTGAAGTGCGCTCCGGACATCAACGGAGAGTCGACCAGCGTCATGTAACTGACCGGCTTGAAGGTCCAGGTGTTGCCCTCGTGACTGGCCACCTCCAGCGCCGAAGAATGCTTCCAGCCCCTGGGCAGGGTGACGCTGGCCACGGTCTTGATCTTGTTGGTGAAGTAGCCGGCCGGATACAGCGACACCTGGTCCCAGCGGAACTCCAGCATGTCCGGCGTCATCCGGATCGGACCCTGGCCCCGCCCCTGCGAGGACAGGAACTGAAAGCGCACGTCCAGGCTGGTCGCGCCCTCGGGCACGTCGACATGGAAGGCGCGCACGTCGTACTTGTTGCGCTTCCAGCGGATGCGCTTGCCGTTGTTGCCCTTGATGACCAGACCGGCGACGTTCTTGATCGCGCTGTAGGGCTGATGGATGCCCGGAATCCACTGCGGATAAAGCAAGTAAATCGACGAGCCCGGCTTGACCGGAATGGTCTCGTGCACCTCGAAAACGCGATGGGCCAGATCGGTCGCATCGACGTGGATCTTGATCGTGCCGGGATATTGCACGTCCTTCGGCACCGGCAGGTTGCCGCCGACGTGCAACACGGGGTTGAGTTCGATGGTGCCGGCATGCGCGGTCGTCAGCGGTGCCACGCCGAGTGCGGCGACAAGCAGGGCGGAAGCGAGGGCGGTGGTTTTCATCTGGTTCTCCGGTAAGTCAATACTCCGCCGCAAGGCGAAGCACGGCATGAAACCGGCAAGCCCGCACGGGCCGACCGGATCATCAAGCTACTTGCGCGGGGCAAGAATGTCGTCGAGGTAGTTGGTGCTGTCCTTGATGCGCACCAGGTGCGGGTACCTCAGCCCGCCGTGGTAATCGATCTCGAGCGTGCGATATGCATCATCGTTCCGGACCAGCAGCGTGATCGGGCCCCTGGCATGACGCGCATCGCGAACGGCCTCCTTGAGGATGCTCGTTGAATAATCCTTGCCGTTGACGGCCGTCACGGCCATGCCCGGCACCAGACCGGCATTGAACGCGGGACCGCCCCACTGCACGTCATAGACGTGGCCGCCGGAGGTGACGGCAAAGCCGACCGATGCCGCCAGATCGACCGCGCCGTGACGCAGTCGCGACGTGGCCTTCTGGAAATCCGACGGCGTCCGTGTATAAACCAGCTTCCAGCCGCTGCGCGCGATGCCGTGCTCGGGCAGCGCGGTCCCGGTGTAGTCCAGACGCGCGTGCAGGAACGCGGCCCAATCGAACGGCTGGATCTCGTCGAGTGCCGCCACGACGTCTTCGAAGGTATAGGTATTGACGGCATAGCTGCCGCTGTACATGCCGAAGAACCGCTTCGCGAAATCATCCAGTGAGCGCTTGTTGTCGCTGAGCTGGCGAATTTTCGTGTCGACGTCCAGCCACAGCAACCGGCCTTCAGGCATGAAATCGATGCCGCGCCGCCAATTGGTCCAGCTGTGTCCGCCGCCCGAAAACAGCGGCATGGCCGTTGCCGTGTCCTGCAACGAACGCCACTTGCGCCCGGTCCGGTGCGCCATCTTCGCGGCGGCGACGGCCAACGACTGGCGATACTGCTCGGGCGTCCACATCCCCGAGCGCGTGGTCAGCACACCGGCCCAGTAACTGGTCAGACCTTCATAGACCCACAACAGGTCATCGCGCTTGGGCATGTTGTAGGTCGGCGTCCACAACCCGGCAGGACGCCGGAACTTGCCGTTCCACGAATGCACGAACTCGTGCGGCAATACATTGGCCACGCGCGTGAAAGTGCGCGGATCGTTGAAAAAATCCGCCATCAGGCGATTGTCGCTGGACTGGTGATGTTCCAGGCCGAAATGACCGATGTGATCGGACAGCGCCAGCAGAAAATCGTAATGATCGTAATGATGCGAGCCGAACAACGCGTACGCCTGCTTGACCAGATTGCGCAACTGCCGGACCTGTTCTTCGCTTGGCCGGATGTCCTCCGGCGCATCACCCACGACATTCAGGGCCACCGGCACGTCGGCACCGGGCGCAAGATCGACATGCTGGAAATACTCGCCGGCGATCAACGGCGAGTCGACCAGATCGCTGAAGCTGACGGGCGCAAAATGAATCGTGTCCGCCTGCTGGCTGACCACATCGAGTGCGGTCGCGAACCGCCAGCCATCAGGCAGTTCCACCGTCGGCTGGATGCGGATGTCGCGGACATAATAGCCGGCCGGATAAAACGCGACCTGATTGAATTCCAGCGCCGCCAGATGCGGCGTGGTCGACACCCACGAACCGAAGCCGCGGTTCCGATCCGGCACCAGGAACTGGAACGTGAGGTTGATCTGACCGGCACCCTCGGGCACCTCGACATGGAACGCATACATGTCCAGCGAGTCGCGATGCCAGTCAAGCGTCTCGCCGTCTGCCTTGATGACCAGCCCCGTCACCCGCGACACCGGACCGGTCGGCGCATGTTCGCCGGGCACCCACTTGGGGTAATACAGCGTGACCGGGCCCGGCTCGACCGGAATGGTTTCGCGCACCTGGAATATGCGTCGCGGTGCCTGGCTCAGGTTGATGTCGATCGTCAACAGGCCCGGATACGGCACATCCTGCGGCTGGAGATGCGCATCGGCAGGCTCCGCATGCACCGTCGAGGCGGCGCACAACACCAGCATCGCCAACAGTACAGACACGCCAAGGGGCAGGCGCAGGGATTTCACATGGGTTCTCCGGACCAGATCAACGCGGGCCGCCATCCCCATGACCGGCCCGCCCCGCCTATGCTAGTTGTCCAGCCGATTTGCCCCCCATGCCATTGGTCATGCATTCTCGCGCATGTCCAGACACGAAAGTGCCGGGACGGCCACATCGACCGCCCCGGCACAAGCAGACTACATGCGTAGCCGCAATTCACTTGGGCACGGATTGCTCCGCCGCCTCGCTTTGCTGATGCGCGTGGACGATCTCCTTGATCTCCGCGGAAGCAAAGCCGACCCGCTCGGCCCAGAAATAGGCCACCAGGCCAACTCCCAGTTCCGCGACCATGCCCCAGGGGAAGAACAACACCGGATCGGCGAGCGGACCGTAAACACCAAGATAGGCCACGAGCATCGACGCCAGTGACAGCCAGATCAGCCACCACGTCGCGTTCACATGCTGGCGTCCCTCGGCGTTGCTCAGCCACCACAAGGCCGCGCAGTAGGCGACCAGCAAAAAGCAGAACGAGCCGAAGTACGCCGGGAAGGACCAGTCGCCGGGATTGAACCCCGCGTTGTTGACCAGCACCCAGCCACTGGCGATGGCCACGTACAGCCACAACACGAAAAACGCGACGCTGAGCACACCGGCGGCCACCGGCGCAATCCACCCGCTCTTCCACGCGTAGTAGCCACTGAACAAGGGCAAGCCGATGAAGATCGCCGTGAACACGTTGGTCAGCGTCTCGAAGCCGCTGAAGTACAGGATCAGCACCGCTGACAGGAACGACACCGGCGCCCACAGGCTGATGCCCGGCAAGCGGAACGGTCGTGGCAGTGCCGGCGCGGTACGCCGCAACACCGGCAGACCCACGCCGCCCATGATGTAGGTCAGCACCGCGGCCGAACTGATGAAGCCGACCAGCTTGTACCAGCTCGGCGCCGGCACGAAGAACACGCAACCGACGACGGCCGAAACGATCAGCGGCAGCCACGGAATGCCGAAGCGGTTGTTCTCCGAAAACACCTTCGGAATGGAGCGATGCACCGACAAGCCATAACCGGTGCGCGACCCGGTTCCGAGATACACCCAACCAGTCGCCGCCGGCGACACCGCCGCATCGATCAGCAGCAACGAGCCGAACGCGCCCATGATCGCGAGATTGGCCGACTCCAGTGCATGGAACAACGGACCGTCGGCCCAGTTGCCGGTCAGCATGCCGCCCCAGTCACCCGGCGTGACGCCCATGTCGCTCCAGCTGATGGCACCGATGAAGGCGACCTGCAGCAAGGTGTAGATGATGGTCGGAATGAGGATCGAACCGAACGTCGCCCACGGCACGTCGCGCTGCGGATTGCGCGCTTCGCCACCATAGTCGAGCGCCTGCCGGAAACCCAGCAGCGAAAAGATGATGCCGGTCATCGGAATGGCGTGGAACACCGAGGGCAAGCCTTCCGGCATGAAGCCGCCGTAGGCGTGGAAGTTGCTGCCGTCGAGGATGTAGAACAGGAACAGGAACGTCGCCACCGGCAGCGCGATCTTCCAGTACGTGACCCAGCGGTTGGACTCGGCCAGCAGCTTGCTGCCGAAAAAGTTCAGGCAGAAGAACAGGATCATCAGACCGATACCGGCGAAAATGCCGACCGGCCAACTCAGCATGTCGATACCGTTGACGTCGGTAAGTAAACCCAGTTGCGGCCACTTGCCGCCAATGTAGGTCAGCGCCGCCACCGCCTCGATCGGCGGGATGGCCACCACCGACAGCCAGTAGGCCCAGCCGATGATCCAGCCCGAAAACGAGCCATGGGTCAGATAGGTGTAACGCACGATGCCGCCCGAACGCGGCAACATCGAGCCGAGTTCCAGATACGTCAGCGCAATCAAAAACACCAGCACCGACGCCACCAGCCAGGACACGATGGCTGCCGGACCGGCCATGCCGGCGGCGGCCAATACGCCGAACAGCCAGCCGGAGCCGATTTGCGCGGACACGCCCAGCAGCATCAGCTGCGTCAAAGATACGTCTTTTTTGAGCCCCTTGTCGGCGGCCTCGAAAGATCCCGAATGATCGCTCATAAACCCGTCACCTGTGTTGGACAATCAGCGTGGCGAAACACTGCCGATGCAGGCAGCCGTGGAGGTTGGCGCAACCGCATTGCGGCACCGAATGCCGACGTGCGCCAGGCCGGCGTGCGCGATGAACCCATGCAATATTCCCGTGTTTGTTCAGGTCACAAGAGCGCTCAGCCTAACCGGCATCGACGCTGAACCCAAGCCCACCACATCCACAAAATGAGGTCAAAAGTTGCCAAACGCGCAGCATCAAACGGCATCCGGTCGCGTCTTGCTGGTAGCATGCACGGCATGACAGAACCCGCCTCCACCACCCATTTCGGCTTCCGCGACGTCCCCTTGGCAGACAAGCAGAAGCTCGTCGGCCAGGTCTTCACTTCGGTCGCCAACAACTACGACCTGATGAACGACCTGATGAGCTTCGGCGTGCATCGCTTGTGGAAGCGTCACTTCGTGGCCACCAGCGGCATCGGCAAGGGCGACAAGGTGCTGGACCTGGCGGGCGGCACCGGCGACATCGCCGCCGCGCTCAAGCCGGTGGTCGGCACCGACGGCGATATCGTGGTTGGCGACATCAACGCCTCGATGCTCTCGGTCGGCCGTGACCGCCTGACCGATCGGGGCCTGGTCGACGGCCTCGAATGGGTGCAGGTCAACGCCGAGCACTTGCCGTTCGCCGACAACAGCTTCGATGCCGTGACCATGGCGTTCGGCTTGCGCAACGTCACCGACAAGGACCAGGCCCTGGCCGACATCTGCCGCGTGCTCAAACCCGGTGGGCGCGTGCTGGTGCTGGAATTTTCCAGGGTCAGGAACCCGCTGTTCAACAAGCTCTACGACTTCCACTCGTTCCAGGTGCTGCCGCGCCTGGGCAAGCTGTTCGCGCACGATTCGGAAAGCTACCAATACCTGGCCGAATCGATCCGCAAGCATCCCGACCAGCAAACACTCAAGGGCATGATGGAAAGCGCCGGCTTCGGTCACGTGCAAGTGCGCAACCTCACCGACGGCGTGGTCGCCATCCACCGCGGCTACAAACTCTGAGAAACGCCTCGGCGATCACGGCAATGCCGCGCGACAATGGTATGTTTTCGGCTTCACCTCACCACGGAGCCTTTCGCCATGAGCGAGCGCAAAAAGCCACCGCAATCGCCGTCCAAGTCGAACACTGACACGCCCGACAACCCATCGCGCCGCCGACTGCTGGGCAACGTGGCATTGGCGGGCGCGGCGCTGACCGTGGCCGGTTGCTCGCCCGGCACGCCATCATCGGCAAGCGCCGCAGGCATGCCGGCGCGCTCGCGCAAAGATGCCGAACTGGACCAGCTGCTGCGCGACAACGTCCGCAACGTGGTGGTGATCTTCTGCGAGAATCGCAGCTTCAACAACCTGTTCGCCGACTTCCCCGGTCTTCAGCAACCGCTGTCCGGCCTGTCACCGGAACGTCTGCAACAGCGTGATCGCGATGGCAGTGTGCTCGACACCTTGCCGACCATCTGGGGCGGTCTGGTGCCGAACAAGCAAAACGTGGATGGCAAGACCTACCTGATCGGCCAGAAAGCCATCAAGGGCCTGCCGAACGCGCCCTGGAAACTGCGCACGCCCGACGGCGAGCCGCTGCCGCACGAGCTGGTCACCAACAGCCCGATCCATGTCTTCTACCGCAACCAGATGCAGATCAACGACGGCAAGAACGACATGTTCGTGGCCTGGGGCAACCATGGCGCCCTGCCGATGGGCTATTACGCGAACAATGCCGAGAATTTCCACCTGTGGAAACTGGCGCACGAGTACACCTTGTGCGACAACTTTTTCATGGGTGCCTTCGGCGGCTCGTTCCTCAACCACCAGTACCTGATCGCCGCGCGACCGCCGAAATATCCGGACGCGCACCACAGTCCGGCCAAGGACCGCATCGCCGTGGTCGAAGGCGACGATCCGGCCGGCACGCGCCTGAAACTGGCTGCCGACTCGCCCGCCAGCGCCATGGACGGGCGTCCCGTATTTGCTTCGCACGCCAGCCTGTCGCCGGATCTGTACGCGGTCAACACCTTCGGTCCGCCCTACTCGCCCAGCTTCAATGTGGACCCGAACAATCCGAAGCTGGCCGACCTGTCCAAGGGCTTCATCCTGCCGGCGCAGGATTACCTGACCATTGGCGACACGCTGTCGGCCAAGGGCATCGACTGGGCCTGGTACGGCGGCGCCTGGCAGATGGCGCTCAACGGCAAGGGCGATCACGGCATCAGCGACACGTTCCCGGAAAGCCCCAACTTCCAGCCGCACCACCAGCCGCTGAACTACTTCAAGCAGTTCGGTCCCGGCACCGAAGCGCGCAGCAAACACCTGCGCGATGGCGGCGTGGGCAGCGATGCAAGCAGCAATCACTTCATCGCCGACATCGTCGCCGGCCGTCTGCCGCAAGTGGCATTCTACAAGCCACAAGGCAACCTCAACATGCATGCCGGGTACTCGGACCTGACCCTCGGCGACACGCACATCCGCGATGTCGTCGAGGCGTTGAAGAAAAGCCCGCAGTGGGATCACACCATGGTCGTGATCACCGTCGATGAGAACGGCGGCTGGTGGGACCACGTCGCCCCGCCCAAGGCCGACCGCTGGGGGCCGGGCACGCGCATCCCGGCCGTGGTGGTCTCGCCGTTTGCCAAGCCGCGCCATGTCGACCACACCATTTTCGACACCGGCTCCATCCAGCGTTTCCTCAACCGTCGCTTCGGTCTCAATCCGCTGCCGGGCATCATCCAGCGTGACGAGGCGATGCAGAAGGCCAGCGGCGTCAAGCCGGGCGACCTGACTTCGACGCTCGATTTTGCGTGACGGCCGAAGGCCAGGGGCTAGGGACTAGGGGCTGGGCTTGAGCTGCAGCGTGCGTGCTTTTCGTCCCTCGTCTTTCAACCGCGCGAGCCGGGTGGAATCCAGCCTGCATGGTATGTTGCAAGGCTGACGCAGTCTGGGAGCCCCGCGGCATGAGCGATACGCGCAAACCGTCCGAACCACGCAAGCCGGAAACGCACGACACGCCCGACAACCCGTCCCGCCGCCGCCTGCTGGGCAGCATGGCGGTCGCCGGCGCGGCGCTCACCGTGGGCGGCTGCTCGACCGGTTCGTCGTCCTCGGACAAGGCGGCCGCAAGCGCCACCGACGCGAATGCCAAACTCGATGCCGCACTGCGCGACGCGATCCACAACGTGGTGGTGATCTACTGCGAGAACCGCAGCTTCAACAACCTGTTCGCGGATTTCCCCGGCCTGGAACAGCCGTTGTCGGACGTACCGCCGGAGCGTTTCGTGCAACGCGACCGTGACGGCAGCGTGCTCGAAACCTTGCCCAAAATCTGGCGCGGCATGGTTCCGCACAAACAGGTTCTGGACGGCAAGACATACCAGATCGACGAGCAGGCCATCACCGGCCTGCCCAACGCGCCATGGAAACTGCGCACGCCGCAAGGCGAGCCATTGCCGCACGGGCTGGTCACGCGCGACCTGGTCCACCGCTTTTACCGCAACCAGCGCCAGATCAACGGCGGCAGGAACGACGGCTTCGTCGCCTGGGGCGACAGCGGCGCACTGGTGATGGGTCGCTACGAAACCAGCGCCGACAATTTCCACCTGCGCAAGCTCGCCGGCGAGTACACGCTGTGCGACAACTTCTTCATGGGGGCGTTCGGCTGTTCGTTCCTCAACCACCAGTATCTGGTGGCCGCGCAGCCGCCGGTCTATGTCGACGCGGACGAAAGCCCGGCCAAACATCGCATCGCGGTACTGGAAGGCGACGACCCCAGGGGCACACGATTGAAGCTGGCCGCCGACTCGCCGTCCAGCGCCATGGATGGACGTCCGAAGTTCGCCTCGCAAGCGGCGCTGACACCGGTCGACTTCCACGCGATCAATACCTTCGGCCCGCCCTACGCACCCAGCTTCAACCAGGACCCGGCCAATCCGAAGCTGGCCAACCTCGACAGTCCGATGATCATCCCGGCGCAGACCCACCTCAATGTCGGTGACACCTTGAGCGCCAAAAGCATCACCTGGGCCTGGTACAGCGGCGCCTGGCAAATGGCGCTCGACGGCAAGGGCGACCACGGCATCAGCGGCGATGCATTCCCGCCCAGCCCCAACTTCCAGGCTCACCATCAGCCGTTCAACTATTTCAGCAACCTTGCGCCCGGCACCCGGGCGCGTGCCGAGCATCTGCGCGACGGCGGTGTCGGCAACAGCGCCGACAGCAACCACTTCATCGCCGATATCGAAGCCGGCCGCCTGCCGCAGGTCACGTTCTACAAGCCGCAGGGCAACCTCAACATGCACGCCGGCACTTCCGACCTGGCGCTGGGCGACGCACACATCCGCCACATCATCGAGGCGTTGAAGAAAAGCCCGCAGTGGGCGCACACGATGGTCGTCATCACCGTCGACGAAAACGGCGGTTGGTGGGACCACGTTGCTCCACCGAAGGCCGATCGCTGGGGGCCGGGCACACGCATTCCGGCGCTGGTGGTCTCGCCGTTCGCCAAAAAAAGCCACGTCGACCACACCGTATTCGACACCGGCTCGATCCAGCGCTTCCTCAACCGCCGCTTCGGCCTCAACCCGCTGCCCGGCATCATCCAGCGCGACGAGGCGATGCTCAAAGCCAGCGGCATCAAACCCGGCGATCTCACCTCGACCCTCGACCTGGTGTGACGCAATCTCGCGTAGGAGCGGCGGAAGCCGCGATCAGGTAATGCCGCAAGGTAACAACCGTGCGGGCATGCGCCATCGCGGCTTCCGCCGCTCCTACCGTTGACCCCTGCCACCCCCAACGGAGCCCCCATGCACACGCTTTACCCACCGATCGAACCCTTCCACACCGAACGCCTCGCCGTCGACGACCGCCACGAGCTGTACCTCGAACAATGCGGCAACCCCGATGGTCTTCCGGTCATCTTCCTGCATGGCGGCCCCGGCGCGGGTCTGGCGCCCTATCACCGCCAGTTTTTCGATCCGGCGCGTTACCGCATCGTGTTGTTCGACCAGCGCGGCGCCGGCAAGTCGACCCCGTTCGCCGACCTGACCGACAACACCACGTGGGATCTGGTCAACGACATCGAAGCGATCCGCGAACATCTGGGCATCGACAAGTGGGTGGTTTTCGGTGGCTCGTGGGGCTCGACGCTGTCATTGGCCTACGGCCAGGCTCACCCCGAGCGCACGCTGGCGCTGGTGTTGCGCGGCATCTTCCTGTGCCGCCCCGAGGACATCGACTGGTATTACGAGATCGGCGGCGCGGCCATGATCCTGCCGGAAAAATGGGAGCGCTTCGTCTCGCTCATTCCCGAGGCCGAACGCGGCAACATGCTGGAGGCCTACTGGAAACGCCTCAACAGCGACGACGAAGACGAGCGCCTGACGGCCGCACGCACCTGGGGTCGCTGGGAAGGTGGCGGACTGACACTGAAAGAGGACCCCGACATGGAAGCCTCGTTCGGTTCACCGGAGGTGGCGCTCAGCCTGGCCCGCACCGAAGCGCACTACTTCCGCAACCGCGGCTTCCTGCAGCCGGACCAGCTGCTGCATGACGTGGACAAGGTTCGCCACATTCCGACCACCATCGTGCACGGTCGCTACGACCTGTGCTGTCCGGCCAAGAATGCCATCGACCTGGCCCGCGTGTGGCCCGAGGCCGACCTGCACATGGTGCTGGCCGGCCATGCGGCATCGGAACCGGCCATCGTGGATGTGCTGGTTGAAACCACCGACGCGCTGGCGACGCGTTTCGCGTGATTGCACGAGGGTGCCGGGCACAATGCCCGGCGATCGGCTGCATGCGCTCACACGGCAACGGCGGGCAATGCCCGCCCTACCGATGCAAGGCCCGGTGACCGATGTCGCGGCGGTAGAACGCGCCGTCGAAATGGATGTCGTGCGCCAGCGCGTAGGCTTTCTCACGCGCCGCGGCCAGATCGTCACCCAGCGCACAGGCACACAACACGCGCCCGCCGGCCGTCACCACGCGACCGTCCGCATCCAGCGCGGTACCGGCGTGGAACACCTTGCCTTCTCCGCTCGTATCCAGGCCGGTGATCGGCAAACCCTTTTGCACCTTGCCTGGATAACCGCCCGAGGCCAGCACCACACCCAATGACGGGCGGCGATCCCACTCGGCATCGACCTGATCGAGGCGACCATCCAGCGCCGCTTCGATCAGCTCGACCAGATCGGATTTCAGACGCAGCATGATCGGCTGGGTTTCCGGGTCGCCGAAACGCACGTTGAACTCGACCACGCGCGGCGCTCCCGCCGCGTCGATCATCAGGCCGACGTAAAGAAAGCCGATGAACGGCGCGCCTTCGGCCGCCATCCCGGCGAGGGTCGGCTGCACGACTTCGTCGATGATGCGTTTTTCGATCGCCGGCGTGACCACGGGCGCTGGTGAATACGCGCCCATGCCGCCGGTGTTGGGGCCAAGATCCCCCTCGTCGCGACGCTTGTGATCTTGGCTGGAAGCCATCGGCAAGGCGGTATGGCCGTCGCTGATGACGATGTAGCTGGCTTCTTCGCCCTCCAGAAATTCCTCGATGACGACGCTGGCCGAGGCATCCCCGAACGCATGCGCGCCGAGCATGTCGTGCAGCGCCAGCTCCGCATCGGCCAGGCTCAGTGCCACCACCACGCCCTTGCCGGCGGCCAGACCATCGGCCTTGATCACGATCGGCGCGCCGTGCTCGCGCACGTACGCAAGGGCGGCGCTCAACTCGATGAACTTGGCGTAACGCGCGGTGGGGATGTTGTGCCGCGCCAGGAAATCCTTGGCGAAACTCTTGGACCCTTCCAGTTGTGCAGCCACCGCACGCGGCCCGAAGCAACGCAGGCCGGCGGCACGGAACTTGTCGACGATACCCGCCACCAGCGGCACTTCGGGGCCGACCACGGTCAGTTCCACCTCGCGCGCACGCGCCAGCTCCAGCAAGCCGTCGATATCCGTGACCGCAACATCGACATTGGTCAAATGCGGCTCGACCGCGGTCCCGGCGTTGCCCGGCGCCACCAGGACCTCGTCCACGCGCGGGGATTGGGCCAGCTTCCACGCCAGCGCATGCTCGCGGCCACCGCCGCCCACCACCAGAACCTTCATGCCAACTCCAACACCAGTCACCGCGCCACGCGCATCAGGGCGCACATGATGCCGCAAAGCCGGCCGCGGGAGAAATCAGCGATATGGCGCCGGCGTCATGTGCGGCGCAACTCACTCGCCCGTCGTTGCCTGCGCAAGCATCTGCAGCAACGCCGCGCGCGGCAATTTGCCGGTGGCGTTGCGCGGCAGGCCGGCCACCTTGCGCAGCGGACGCGGCAAGAACACGGCATCCACGTCACGCGCCAGCGCGGCACGAATATCCGCCTCGCTCACGCTCGGCGCCACCACCAGTGCCGCCAGACGCTTGACCGCCAGCCCGTCGCCGTCGTCGAGCTGGAAGATGACGCCATCGTCGACGCCATCAACGGCCAGCAGACGCTGATTGAGATCGGCAAGCGATGCACGCTTTCCGGCCATGTCCAGCAGGTCGGTGCCGCGACCGCACAGGCGAAAACCGGTTTCGGTCGCCTCCACGAGATCGGCAAGCACCACCGGCTCGGCCAGCTGCGGCGCCTCGATGCGGGTGCCGTCCGGTTGCGGATGCACGCGCACGCCGGGATAAGTGGTCCACGCCGTCTCGCGGGCGCTGCGGCGGGTCGCGAAAACGCAGGTTTCGGTGGAGCCGAACACTTCCAGCAAGGGCGCACCAAACGTCGCCTCGGCCTCACGCGCCAGCGCCTCGGGCAATGGCGCGGTGGCCGAAAGCATGGCGTCGAGTGGAGGCATGGGCTGGCCCGAGCGGATCAGCGCGCGCAGGTGCACCGGTGTGGTCACCAGTACGCGTGGCGTCGGCAAGCCATCCAGCGCCGCGGCCACATCGGCCGGCAGCAGCGGGTGTCCGGCGTGCACGCCGACATGGCCGCGCAGCGGCAACAGAATCGACATCTCAAGGCCGTACATGTGTTGCGGCGGCACGGTGGCCAGCACATGAAACGGCTCGCGCAGATGCCGGCGCAGCATGGCCAGGTTGCCGTCCGTGCTGGCGACAAAACTGCCCCAGGTCTTGGCGTTGGCGTGCGGCCGGCCGGTGGAGCCGGACGTGTAGCCGATGGCCGCGACGTGGTCGGCGGCAATGTGCGGCATGGCAACGTCATCGGCGGTGCTGTCGGACAAATCGGGGAACCGCACGTGCGGTAGCGCGGATGCCGGCGATTCCTGATCACCCAGCGCATAGCTGCCCGGGTGCGCGGCCATGATGTCGGCCACGGCTTGCGGCGCGCGCGAGGGCGGCAACAGATTGGTCTGGCCGTTCACCAGCGCGGCGCAAAACCCGACCAGGAAGGCGTAGCGGTCTTCGCACAAATTGACCACATGACTGGCCTGCGGAAGTGCCCGCGCCACGCTGTGCACGTGAGCCAGGAACCGGCTCGCCGACACCGCGCGACCATCGCGCCAGGCCAGCGTGCGCTCGGGATCGGCGATGCCGAGGAGCGGCCACTTGGCGTCACTTGCGCCGAACTGTTGTGGAATGGATACGGGCATGGCGACCAAAGTCCTTGGTGGCGGTGGTTTGTACTCGCATGCGGGTGCGGGGCTGGCGAGGGGGTCAGGTTCCTTTTTTGACGCGTGCGATCAGCAAACTTGCCACACAATCGAATCAAAAAAGGAACCTGACCCCCAGGCACACTCCGACCCTCTGACAAGGTGGCACCGCGCCTTTCACGGCCTGATGATAGCGCCAGTCAGGGCATCACGTATGGATGTGGGCTTGGCCAGACCGCCCAGCGGCGCATCGACGATGGCGGACAGGCCGTCGGGGAAATAATCTTGCACGGTGCCGGCATCGGCGGCCGGCGGTTGGCCGTGCGGATTGGCGCTGGTCGAGACAATGGCCATGCCGCAGGCGCGACACAGATCCGCTGCCGGACCATGCGCGGTGACCCTGAGCGCGATGCCGGCATGCTCGCCGGCGACCCAGTCGGGTACGCGCGCGCTGCGCGGAAATATCCACGTGTGCGGTCCGGGCCACGAGGCGCGCACGTCGGCCATGACGTTGCCGGGGACGGCGGTCTCGTCGATATACGGCGCAATCTGTGCAAAATCCGCCGCCAGCAGCAAGACACCCTGGGTCGGCGGGCGTTGCTTGAGTGCGAACAGGTGCTTGAACGCCGCGTGATCGTGTGGATTGCAACCGAGGCCGTAGACGCCTTCGGTGGGATAGGCGATGACGCCGCCCTCACGCAGGGCGGTGGCGGCGGCGGGGATGTCGTGGGTGGCGGACATGGTCGTGGTTTGTAGTCGCATGCGGGTGTGGGGCTACGAGGGGGTCAGGTTCCTTTTTTGATTCGAGTGGGTGGCAAGTTTGCTGATCGCATGCATCAAAAAAGGAACCTGACCCCCTGGCTCCATGTCAGCTCGAAGTACTTTTACGCGTGGCTTTCTTGGTTGCCTTCTTGGCGGTGGCCTTCTTGGCGGTTTTCTTTGTTGCCTTCTTCGTCGCCTTTTTTGCCGTCTTCTTGGTCGCTTTCTTTGCCGTCTTCTTGGTCGCCTTCTTGGCTGCGCCGCGGCGCTTGCGCTCGGGAGCGGCGGCGATCAGTTCCTGGCATTCCTCGTGGGTCAGCGTCTTGGGATCGCGGTCCTTGGGGATCTTGGCGTTCTTGTTGCCATCGGTGATGTACGGGCCGTAACGGCCGTTGAGCACCTGAATGTCGTCGCCGAAATCCTGGATGATGCGGTTGGCCAGGAACTCCAGCTTGTCGCGCATCAATTCCTGCGCGCGTGGCCATTCGATGGTGTACGGGTCGTCTTCCTTCTTCAGCGACGCATAAATCTTGCCCTTCTTGACGAACGGCCCGAAGCGGCCCATGCCGACGCTGACTTCCTCGCCGTCATCCCAGGTGCCGACCACGCGCGGCAGCTGGAACAGCACCAGCGCCTCGTCCAGCGTCAAGGTATGCATGGACTGGCCGGGGCGCAGGCTGGCAAAGGTCAGCTTTTCGTCGCTGTCCTTGTCGCCCAGCGCCACGTATGGCCCGTAACGGCCCAGTCGCACCGAGACCGGTTTTCCGGTCTTGGGGTCGTTGCCGAGGATGCGCGCGCCGGTGGCTTCGCTGCGCTCGACGTTTTCGAGCTTGTCGTCCACCGTTTCCTTGAACGGCTTCCAGAATTTTTCCAGCAACGGCACCCAGGCCTGCTCGCCGCGACTGACGGCATCGAGGTCATCTTCCAGATGCGCGGTGAAGTCGTAATCGACGTAACGGGTGAAGTGCGCGGTGAGGAACTTGCTGACCGCGCGGCCGACATCCGACGGTTTGAAGCGCCGACTGTCCAGATACACGTATTCGCGATTCTGCAACACCTGGATGATGCTGGCGTAGGTCGACGGGCGGCCGATGCCGTATTCCTCCAGCGCCTTGACCAGGCTCGCTTCGGAATAGCGCGGCGGCGGCTCGGTGAAGTGCTGATCGGCGAGGATGTCGGTCAGCGGCACCACGTCGCCCTTTTCCAGCTTGGGCAGGCGGCGCTTGGCGTCGTCGTCCTCGTTCTTGTTGCGGACGTCCTGGCCTTCCTCGTAAACGGCCAGGAAGCCGGGATCGACCACGGTGGTGCCGGTGGCACGGAACGCGGCGTCGGCCAACGGAAAATCCACCGACACGGTGTCCAGCGTGGCGTGGATCATCTGGCAGGCCACGGTGCGTTTCCAGATCAGGCCGTAGAGTTTGCGCTGGTCCTCGTCGAGGAACGCGGCCACGTCCTTGGGTCGACGCATCGCCGAAGTCGGACGGATGGCTTCATGCGCTTCCTGCGCGTTCTTGGATTTGGACTTGTACACCTGCGGCGCGTCGGGCAAGGCCTTGTCGCCGTAATCGCGGCTGATCAACTCGCGCAACTCCGACAGCGCGTCCTGCGACAGGACCACGGCATCGGTACGCATGTAGGTGATCAGGCCAACGTTGCCGTCGCTGCCGATCGCCACGCCCTCGTACAGACCCTGGGCCACGCGCATGGTGCGGCGGGTGGTGAAGCCAAGCTTGCGCGCCGCTTCCTGCTGCAGGGTCGAGGTGGTGAACGGCGCTGCCGGGCGGCGTTTGCGCTGACGGCGGGTGATCTCGCCCACCGTAAGGCTGCCGCCGGCGGCATCGACCAACGCCTGGCGCGCGGCCATGGTGGTGGCTTCGTCGGTGAGGTCGAACTGTTCGAACTTCTTGCCGTTCAGACGCGTCAGGCGGGCGCGGAAGGGATTTTCGGCATGCGCAAGATCGGCCTCGATGGTCCAGTACTCGCGCGCCTTGAAGGCCTCGATTTCTTCTTCGCGCTCGACGATCATGCGCAACGCCGGCGACTGCACGCGACCGGCGGACAGACCGCGCTGCACCTTGCGCCACAGCACCGGCGACAGGTTGAAGCCGACCAGATAGTCCAACGCACGCCGCGCCTGCTGCGCATCGACCATGTCGTAGGACAGCTCACGCGGGCTGGCCACGGCGGCCTTGATGGCGCGCGGCGTGATTTCGCTGAAAACCACCCGGTGCACGTCCTTGCCTTCCAGCAGGCCCTTGCCGCGCAGGATTTCGCTGACGTGCCAGCTGATGGCTTCGCCTTCGCGATCCAGATCGGTTGCCAGATAAATGCTGTCGGCCTTTTTGGCTTCCTTGACGATGTCGTCGACGTGGCGCTTGTTGCGCTCGATCGGCTCGTAGGTCATGGCGAAGCCGTGCTCGGTGTCGACCGCGCCCTCCTTGGGTTTGAGGTCGCGCACGTGGCCATACGACGCCAGCACCTTGAAATCGGTGCCGAGGTATTTGTTGATGGTCTTGGCCTTGGCCGGCGACTCGACGATGAGCAGGTTCTTTGCCATGCGGCATTTATCCGGGACACGGGGGAGAAAGTCTGCCGACGACAGACGCGTACGTATATATAGTGGGATCACATGGCCGGGCACGCTGTCAAGTGCGCACCGGATAAATTGTGGCCGCCATCTTACGCCATGCATCAATCCGTGCGCAGGTAGCGCCCACCGGACGCGCCGGCAACATGGCCATCGAGTTCCAGCGTCAGCAGCATCGCCGACACCTCCTTCATGGGCAGACCCGTGCGCTCGCTCAAGGTGTCGGCGGCCACCGGATCACCATGCCCGAGGGCTTCCAGCAAGCGCCGACTGGCCGATTCCAGCGTGGAGTCCATGTCCGTCGCGACCGCTTCGCGACCGGCACTTGGCGCAGCCTGTGGATCCGGACCAAGCCGCTGCTCCAGGCTGTCGCCAAGTGCCCGCGCCATGGGTCGCAAGGCATCGATGATTTCATCGACCGTCTCGACCAATTGCACTCCCTCGCGAATCAGGCGATGGCAGCCGCGCGCCAACGGATTGTGGATGGAACCGGGCAACGCGAACACCGCCCGGCCCTGCTCGGCGGCCAGGCGCGCCGTGATCAGCGAACCCGAGCGCACGCTGGCTTCGATCACCAGCGTGCCCAGCGACAAACCGGAGATGATGCGGTTGCGGCGCGGAAAGTGTCCCGCACGCGGGCCGGTCCCCGGCACGAATTCGCTGACCAGAGCACCGCCTTGCGCAATGCTTGCTGCCAGATCACGGTGCCGGCGTGGGTAGAGCTTGTCCGGGCCGGTTCCCATGACCGCAATCGTGGTGCCCGCGTCCAGCGCGGAAGCATGCGCCGCGCCGTCGACGCCCTCGGCCAGACCGCTGGTTACCACCAGGCCCGTGGCCGCCAGCGCACGTGCGAACAGGCGCGCATTGGCCAGGCCCGCGGGGCTGGCGCCGCGCGCACCGACAATCGCGATTTGCGGTCGCAGCAGCAAGCCCGCGTCACCGTTCACGAACAAGGCCGCCGGTGCCCCGGGAAGCGCGTCCAGCTGCGGCGGAAAGTCCGCCTGCGTGCAGCACACCAGACGATGGCCGGGCTGTGCCAGCCAATCCATGTCGTGCGCCAGGCGTTGCGCATCCGGCTTGCCAAGCCAGTCGCGCGCCGCCTTCGCGAGCGCGGGCTCGCGCCGCGCCAGGGCCACCGCGGCGTGAATATCGCCCGCGCCGCGCAACCAGCGGCGCACGGCGAGCGCGCCCACTCCCGGCGTACGCATGAGCGTCAACCATGCTTGCAGGTCATCGTGCTCTGTCATGCCCGCAGTGTAGGCACACGCAACACGCGAACGGCGCGGCACAAGCCGCGCCGTCGTGTAGGCATTTTCCGCTGTCGAATGTCCGTGCGAGCTAACCCGGAACCCTCAAGACATCACCGCGCTTGACCGGGCGAATGCTGTCCATCACCAGGCCGTAGCTGACGTGTTCGAAGGTGCGAAACACCATCACGTGGCCGATGAACTCGGCCGGCAGCTTGACGTGCTCACCCAGACTGGAATGCAGCGCATAGCCACTGACATCGTCGTGCACCACCTCGCCAGGCTGAAACAGGGCGTAGGTGGTGCCGTTATCGACGCCGTCGGCGCTGCCTACGGACAGCGCGACCACATCGCGCTTGCCCACGGCATACAGGGCGTGCGCGAAGGCGATCACCTTCGCATCGGCCGGCACCGACTCGGGGGCATGCGGGTAGTAGTAAGGGTCGTAGGGATGCTCGTTGACCGGCAGCAAGCGATCACCCTTGCGGATTTCCATCTTGGAGTCGGTGATCAGCAAGGTCGACGGATCCCCCGTGCGCAGCACCTCCGCCAAACCAATCACCTTGACCTCGATGCCCAGCTGGTCGCCGCCGCCAAAATGGCCATCCTGGCGGAAGTTTTCTTTCCACGGGCCGGGGACCATCTGCACATTGCTCTCCAGTCGATGCGCCACCAGGTCGCGATCTTCACCCGAGTCGTACTGGCGGAACACGTGGCTGGGCCGCACGATGGCGAACCGCTGCCCGGGCTGGGCCTGGATTTGCCGCACGTAGGCGAAGTTGCCGGGCGTGCCGCGCAACCGGTTTTCCTCGAAGGCCATGACATAGGGGCTGGATTTCAATGTGTCCTCGTCGATCACGCGAAAACGCTTGAGGAACATCTTCAGCTGCGACAACGGAATCGCCGGCACCGGCTGCTTGGCCGTGTGCACGCTGGGCTCGAGTTTCAGCACCGGGCCGTGGTCGTAAGCGAGGTTGAGCACGTCGCCCGGATAGATCAGGTGCGGATTGTGCACCTGCGGATTGGCTTGCCAGACTTCCGGCCAATACCACGGCTTGACGAGAAACTTCGCGGAGATGTCCCACAGCGTGTCGCCCTTCTGGACGACGTAGTGATCGGGATGCCCCGGTTTGAGGTGGGTGGTGGCGGCATACGCCGTCAACGCGAACGCCACACCGGCCACCAAAGCGAGTGCTTTCTTGATCATGATGGGCAAATCCCCCTGTTCCCCAAGGTTTTGGCGAGTGAGTGCAGGCGCCAAGACACCGACGCGACAACTCGCCGTTGCCGCGCCAAGGCCTTACAATGACACTTATCGTAGTGCGGTTACAGCTTGGTTTTCGCCAAATTGCCCGCAATTTGAACCCTGAACCCTCGTCCCGCGCAACCGGTTGCACCGATGGCCATCCTCGACATCCTCGAATTTCCAGACCCGCGCCTGCGTGCCGAAGCCGCTTCCGTCGACACCTTCGGTGCGGACCTGGCGCGCTTTGCCGATGACATGCTCGAAACCATGTATGCCGCTGGCGGCATTGGCCTGGCCGCCACCCAGGTCGGCGACGCGCGGCGCGTGTTCGTGATGGATATCTCCGAGGGCCTCAACCAGCCACAGGTGCTGATCAACCCGCGCATCCTGGAAAAGCGCGGCGAACAGGTCTATCAGGAAGGCTGCCTGTCGTTCCCCGGCATTTTTGCCGACGTCAAGCGCGCCGGCTGGATCCACGTGGAAAGCGCCGATACCGAGGGCAACCTCGTCACGCGCGAGGTCGAGGGTCTGGAAGCGGTATGCATCCAGCACGAGCTCGACCACCTCGACGGCAAGGTCTTCGTCGACTACCTCTCGCCGCTGAAACGCTCGATGCTGCTCCGACGCCTGGAGAAGCAGCGCCGCAAGGCGGGTTGACCCGTGTCAACGAGTTTGCGCGTGGTGTTCGCCGGAACGCCCGACTTTGCCGTGCCCTGTCTGGAAGCGTGTCGCGCCGATGGCGTGGAGCTGGTCGCCGCCTACACCCAGCCCGACCGTCGCGCCGGTCGCGGCCGTCAGCTTGCGGCCAGCCCCGTCAAACAGGCCGCGATGGCCATGGGTCTGCCCGTCGAGCAACCGCCGACCCTGAAGTCGGCCGAGGCTCAAGCCAGCCTGGCCGCATATCGTCCCGACCTGCTGGTCGTGGTGGCTTACGGCCTGCTCCTGCCGCAAGCGGTACTGGACATGCCACGCCTGGGTTGCTGGAACGTCCACGCCAGCATGCTCCCGCGTTGGCGCGGTGCCGCTCCCATTCAACGCGCCATCGCCGCCGGCGACAGCGAAACCGGCGTCTGCCTGATGCGCATGGAGGCAGGTCTGGATACCGGGCCGGTGCTGCTGTGGCGACACACGCCCATCCACCATGACGAGACCGGCGGCAGCCTGCACGATCGCCTGGCGGCGCTCGGTGCGGACGTGTTGCGCCAAGGTCTTGCCGATGCCGTGACCGACGCCTTGCCCGCAGCCACACCACAGGCCGCAGACGGGGCCACCTACGCGCACAAGCTGAACAAGACCGAAGCGCATCTCGACCTCACCCGGCCCGCCACCGAGCTGGAGCGTCTGATCCGTGCGTTCAATCCGTGGCCGGTGGCCGACATGGAGCTGAACGGCGAGCGCGTGCGTATTTGGCAAGCCACCGCCATCGAGCGCAACATGGAGGCCGAACCGGGGCGGATCCTGACCGCGCGGCGCGACGGCATCGACGTCGCCTGCGGCGCAGGTGCACTGCGCATCACGCACCTGCAACGCCCCGGCAAACGTGTCATACCGGTTGCCGACTACGTCAACGCGCGGCCCGACCTGAGCTGACTCACGGCCGCAGCAGTCCGGCCGTGGCGTAAATGCCTGTCACGACTGGACTGACACCCACAATCCAGGGGTCACTGGACGTCCGACCCTTGCAACAAAGCAGTTCCGCCTCCATCGTGTGGCCTGCACATTCTGGCCGAGCTGGGCTCGGCATTCACAAGGAACGACCCGCGCTCCATGCAACCTGCCCCCGCCAAAACCTTCAACGTCCGCGCCTTGGCCGCCGAAGCGCTGGCCGAGGTCACCCTGCAAGGCGCCTCGCTGCGCGAGGTATTGACCGGCAGCGCACCGCGTCTCGCCGATCCGCGAGATCGCGCCATGCTCAGCGCCCTGCTGCACGAGGGCGCGCGCTGGTGGTTGCGCTACGACGCCGCGCTGGGCCTGCTCATGGAGCGCTCGATCCGGCGCCGCCAACCGGCCATTCACGCGCTCATGGTCATCGGCCTGGTGCAGATCGAAGTGCTGAAATTCCCGTCCTACGCGGCCGTCGGCGCGACCGTGGACGCGGTGCGCACGCTCAAGCGACCGCGTCTGGCACCGATGGTCAATGCGGTGCTGCGCCGTTGGCTGCGTGAGCGCGACGAACTGATCGCCGAACTGGACGCCGACCCGATCACCCACCACGCCCTGCCCGGCTGGCTGGTCCGTGCCATCAGCGAGGATTGGCCCAACCAGGCCGAGAGCGTGTTCGCGGCCAACAACATCGAGCCGCCGTTGACGATACGCGTCAATCGTCGTCGCAGCCAACGCGAAACGCTGGCCACGGCGTTCGCCAATGCCGGCTACGGCAGCGAGCCGCACGCCTGGCTGCCCGATGCCCTGATGCTCGAACGCAGCACCGACATCACGCGCCTGCCGGGCTTCAACGACGGCTTGTTCGCCGTCCAGGACGGTGCCGCGCAAGCCTCGGCCGAACTGCTGGAGGCGGCCAATGGCCAGCGTATCCTGGACGCCTGTTCGGCACCGGGCGGCAAGGCCTGCCACCTGCTCGAACGTGCCGACGTCCAGCTCACGGCGCTGGAACCCAGCGGCCAGCGCAGTCGCCGCATCCACGAAAACCTGCATCGTCTCGGGCTTGCCGCCGAAGTCGTCCAAGGCGATGCCACCACGCCCGACGCGTGGTGGGACGGCACGCCATTCGACCGCATCCTGGTCGACGCGCCGTGCTCGGCCACCGGCGTCATCCGCCGACGCGCCGACGTGCGCTTGCACCGTCGCGCCGGCGACATCCGCGCCATGGTCGCCAAACAAAAACACATCCTCAAGGCTTTGTGGCCATTGCTGGCGCCGGGTGGACGCTTGCTGTACGTCACCTGTTCACTGCTGCGTGCGGAAAACGAAGCCGTGATCAACCACTTCCTCGCCACGCACAAAAGTGCCAGCGCGGCCAAAATCAAGCTGCCGACCGGCCACGCCGCCGGCCCCGGCTGGCAAATCCTGCCCGGTGAAGACGAGATCGACGGCATGTTCTACGCCGCCATCAAGAAGCCGCGCTGACCGGCCATGCAGGAGGGGGGCGGCCCCGATCGGTAACGCCGCAAGGCATCAACCGTGTCGGCATGCCCACCAATCGCAGTGTCCGCAGCTCCTGCACCCCGCATGCCGCCGGCCACAAGCACCTTGTCTTGAAACACGCCAGCGCGAGCGTCGAAGCCGCACAAACGGTATGCTTGCCGCGTTTCAAGCAGGCGCTCCATGTGAGTTCACTTTCCCCCTTGTCCCGCGCACGCCCGCTGTGGCTGGGCAACGCACGCCGCGAATTGATCTGGTTCGGCGTGTTTGCGTTGTTGCTGCTGGCTCTGGGTATCGGCCTGCGCGATCCGTGGCCGTCGGACGAGCCGCGTTTTGCGCTGGTCGCGCGCTGGATGATCGAGCATGGCCAGTGGCTGTTCCCGCATCGCGGGCAGGAGTTGTATTCGGACAAGCCGCCGGTGTTTTTCTGGCTGGAGGCGGCGTCGTGGCTGATCACGCGCAGTTGGCGCGTGGCATTCCTGCTGCCGTCGTTGTTGTCGGGACTCATTACGCTGGGCCTGGTCTACGACCTGGCGCGACGCCTGTGGAACCATCGCGTCGGCCTGCTCACCGCACTTGGCCTGTTGGTCACGATCCAGTTCACCTACCAGTTCCGCCATGCGCAGATCGACCCGACGGTGACCTGCTTCATGACGCTGGCCAATTACGGCCTGCTGCGCCACCTGCTGCTGGGGCCGAGCAAGCGCTGGTTTGCCGTCGGTTGCTTCTTTGCCGGCGTGGGCGTGATCACCAAGGGCGTCGGCGTGCTGTGCCTGCTGATGTTCGTGCCCTACGCCTGGGCCTGGGCACGCGGTTGGCGACGCTTTACGCCCACCCACGGCAACTGGCGCTGGTTTGCCGCCGGAGCGGGCCTGTTTCTGCTGCCGATCCTCGGCTGGCTACTGCCGATGCTGGCCATGGCACACGCCTACGGCGACGCCGCGCATGCCGCCTACGTGCGCGACATCCTGTTCGGCCAGACCGTGAACCGCTACGCCGCGTTCAGCGGGCACCAGCAGCCGGCGTGGTATTTCATCAGCATCATCTGCAGCGAATGGCTGCCGCTGGCACTGGCGCTGCCGTGGGCGATTCCGGCCTGGTGGCGGCGGTTGCGCCACCGCCATGACGCGCGCTTGCTGTTGCCGCTGGGCTGGATCGTCCTGATCCTGGTGTTCTTTTCGCTGAGTTCGGGCAAGCGCGATGTCTACATCATGCCGGCGCTGCCGATGTTCGCGCTGGCGCTGGCGCCGTTGCTGCCGGGACTGCTGCGCAAGCGCGGACCACGCATTCTGGTGTTGCTGCTGACGCTGGCGTTGTCGGCCATTCTGACCGTGGCCGCCGCATGGGCCACATTCATCCAGCCGCAATGGGCGCTGGACCTGCGCGACGAACTGGACCCGCGCCTGTGGCACATGCTGCTGGCCATCGGCGTGCTCGGCCTGATCATCGTGGCCGTCACGCGACTCAAACGCGCCGCACTGGGCTGGGTGTTGTTCGTGTGCGTGCTGTGGCCGCTGTACGGTTTGTGGGGTTATCCACTGATGAACGGTGATCGCTCGTCCGGCACCGTGATGCAGGCTGCGCGCGCCGCAGCCGGCCCCGACACCACGATCGGCCTGGTCGCGTGGAAAGAGCAGAACCTGTTCATGCTGCAAGGGCCGGCGACCGATTTCGGTTTCAGCCAGCCCTGGAAGCAGCAATACGCCGCCGCCGTGCAATGGCTCAAGGCCGATCCGGCACATCGTCGCGTATTCATCCGCCAGCAAGCCATGGGCCAATGCATCCGTCGCGATCAGGCCACCGATCTGGGCCATGCCAACCGCTACGAGTGGTGGCTGTTCGGCATCGATGCGGTTGTTCCGGGATGCCTGCCAGCGAACGCCGACTGACGGCATGCCCATCGGAACGGGCCGGCCGGAAACAGACCACGTTGGTCTAAAATCAGACCAATTTTGCCGTCGCGCCCGACCATGGCGCTGAACCGGCAGCCTGTTCCGTCGCCCGCACCGGACCCGACCATGACCCATCGCTACCTGCTGTTTGCCGAACTCGCATACGCGTTCGAGATTCTCAGGCCATTGCAGGCGGCCGCACGCGAGCGCGGCGACCAGGTAGCGTGGTTTTTGAACGGACCGCCCGACAGCGCGCTCGATGCCGACGAAACCTGCCTGCATACGGTGGCCGAGGTGAAGGCGTTTGCACCCGATGCCGTGTTCGTGCCGGGCAACGAAGTGCCGCTGCGCTTCCCGGGTCTGAAGGTGCAGGTGTTCCACGGCTTCGGCATCGAGAAGAAGGGACACTTCCGGATCCGCGGCATGTTCGACCTGTTTTGCACGTTCGGACCCTCAACCACCGGCCCGTTCCGTCAGCTGGCCGACCGGCACGGCTGGTTCAAGGTGGTGGAGACCGGTTGGCCCAAGGTCGACCCGCTGTTGCGCGAGGCGGCATCGGCGCGCCATGCCGACGGCAAGCGCATTCTCTACGCGCCGACCTTCAGTCCGTCGCTGACCTCGGTCCCGGCACTGGCCGACACCATCGGTGCCATCGTCGCGCGCCGCGACTGGCAGTGGACCGTGAAGTTCCACCCCAAGATGTCACCCGAACTGGCCGCGCCGCTGCGTTCGATCCAAGCCGACAACTTCCGCATCACCACGCACAGCACGCTGTTGCCGTTGCTGCGCGAAGCCGACGTGATGCTGACCGACACCTCCTCGGCAGCCGCCGAATTCATGCTGCTGGACCGGCCGGTCGTGGCCTATCGCAATCGCAAACCCGGCCCGCACCTGATCAACGTCGCCGACCCCGCACAACTGGAATCGGCGTTGGCCAACGCGCTGGAAGGCGGCGACGCCTCGCGCGACGCTCGCCGTCAATACACGCAAGCCATGCAGCCCAATCGCGATGGTCATGCCAGCGAACGCGTGCTGGATGCGGTCGAAGCCATGCTCGCGTGCGGTCGCAGCGGGCTCAAGCGCAAGCCCTTGAGCCCATTGCGTCGCCTGAAGTACCGTCGGCAACTGCGCTAGGCGCTCTCCGATCAATTCCGCGCAGACGCAAAGCCGCCCCCTCCCAAACGAGCCGAGTACTCACGCATGAGCACAGTGGTCCTGACCTACGGCACCTTCGACCTGTTCCACGTCGGACATCTCAACCTGCTGCAACGCCTGCGCGACATGGGCGATCGTCTGGTGGTGGGCGTATCCACCGACGAGTTCAACGCCCTCAAGGGCAAGCGGACCATCATCCGCCACGAAGACCGCCTGCGCATCGTGCAAGGCCTCAAGTGCGTGGACCTGGCCATCGCCGAACACCACTGGGAACAAAAAGCCGACGACATCCGCAAGCACGACGTCGACATTTTCGGCATCGGCGAAGACTGGAAGGGACATTTCGACGAACTCGAGAACCTGTGCAAGGTGGTCTACCTGCCACGCACGCAAGGCATCTCCAGCACCCAGTTGAAACAAGCCATGAGCGCACTGGACAAGGTGCATCTGGACGAGTTGAAACAAGCCCTGGGCACGCTCTCGGCCATCGTCGAACGCTTTGACTGAGGCGGACTGTTACCATCGCCGTCTGACCATCACCCCGCGCACGCGGAATCCGCATGTCCCGACTTCCGCTGACCCTGCTGGTGCTGACACTCAACGAGGCCGACGTCATCGCGCGCTGCCTGGACAGCGTGCCCTTTGCCGCCGAAAAAATCATCATTGATTGCGGCAGCACCGACGATACCTGCGAGATTGCCCGCGCCCACGGCGCACGCGTGGTTCAACACGAATGGCTGGGTTTCGGTGCCCAGCGCAATTTCGGCTCGACCCAGTGCAGCCATGACTGGATCCTGGCGCTGGACGCCGACGAATACCTGTCAGACGAGCTGGCACGCGAACTCCAACAGGCACTGCCGGCCATGATGGAGTCGCCGGCCGCCGTCGGCATCTTGCGTCGACGCACCTTGTACATGGGCGCGCCGATGCGCCACTACCGTCCCATGACGGGCGAGAAGCTGGCACGCCTGTACCACCGCGAGCGCGCCCGCTGGCGCGATGTACGCGTGCACGAATCGCTGACCTGGGACGGGCCGGAACAAAAGTTCACGGCGCCATTCGAGCACACCAACAACCCGACCCTGGTGCACAAGCAGCTCAAGGTGTTGCGCTATGCCGAGCTGAAGGCGCGCGATTGGCACCAGAAACAACGCGTGCCGCGACTGTGGGTCTGTCCGTTCGTGTTCATGTGGACCTTCATCAAGGATTATCTGCTGCGGCGCGGCATCCTCGACGGTCAACGCGGCTTCATCGTCGCCCAGACCAATGCCGCCTACGCCGTCTACAAGCGCATGCGCTACTACGAAATGTGCCGCCATCCCGACTCCATCGAACAGGGCGCGGACAAGCTGCTGCATCACGGCCTGGACCGCTGACGCCGCATCCGTGCGCTACCGGTTAGACTCTTTCCCGTACCCCATCACGAGCAGCCATGACGCCTCGCCTCCAATCCACTGGTGACTCCCTGCGCGCCGTCTGGCCGTGGCTGCCGCTGTGGCTGCTGGTCGCGCTGGTGGCCATTTTCTCGCATGGCCCGATGCCGATGTACTCCACGCGCGCATTGGCGGTGGCGTGGGACATGTGGACGCACGGCCAGTGGCTGGTGCCGCAATTGAACGGCATGCCTTACAGCGAGAAGGCGCCCTTGCTGTTCTGGCTGATCCACGCCGGCTGGTTCGTCTTCGGCGTCAACGACATCTGGCCACGCGTGCTGGAGATCGGCTTCGGCGCCACCGAGCTGGTGCTGGTGATGCTGCTGGCCAAGCGCCTGTTCCCGGAGCGTCCATGGGTAGCCAAGGCCGCGCCGTGGATGACGATGGCGCTGGTCTACGCGTTCTTGTTCGACCTGCAGATCATGTACGACGTGTTGCTGGCGGTGTGGGCGCTGGCGGCATTGTTGTGCCTGACACCCAAGCCCGGTCGGCCGGAACCGCGCTGGCTGCTGTTCGGCGCATGCATCGGCCTGGGCCTTTTGACCAAGGGCCCGGTGATGCTGCTGCACGTGATCTTCCCGTGGCTGCTCGGGCCGCTGTGGAGCGACTGGGCAAATCAGCATCGCGCACGCTGGTACGGTCGCGGCGTCCTAGGCGTACTGCTGGGGCTGGTCATACTGGCCGCGTGGGTGATCCCCGCCGTCATCACCGGTGGTCCAGCTTATCGCCACCGCCTGCTGTTCACGCAGACCGCCGCACGCGTGGTCGACGGCGTCCAGCATGCCATGCCGCTGCAAAGCCATTCGCGGCCGTGGTGGTGGTATCTGTCGCGTCTGCCGATCATGCTGTTCCCGTTTTTCTTCTGGCCGCGCGCCTGGGTGGCACTGGGCGCATTGCGCCGGCCGCTGGAGTCGGGCTTGCGCTTTTGCCTGTGCTGGCTGCTGCCGCTGCTGGTGACGTTTTCGGCGATCAGCGGCAAGCAGTTGTACTACCCGTTGCCGGAATTTGCCGGGACGATGCTGTTGCTGGCCGGCGCGATCGCGGTGTTGCGCGAGCGTCATGCGGGACTGGCGCGCAATGCCTGGCTCGGCACCTGGCCGCTGGGCATCAGCGGCATCGGCTTCGGTATCTTGCTGTTCATCGTGCCGTGGCTGGTCGCCGCAGGCCACCTTGAAGGACCGTGGGCGGATGCGCTCGCGACCTGGAGCCCCGACCTCGGCATCGTGTTCATCCTGCTCGGCTTGCTGCTGTGGCTGCGTGGCCGCAGGGAAACCTTGCGTCTGGCCATCGCCGGCCTGATCGGCGCGCTGGCCATCAACACCTTGTTCACGCTGGCCTGGTGGCCGCGCTACAACCTGCACCCGACCGCGCAGCTGCTCAGCCACGCACAGGCTCGCGGCCGCACGATCGGCTTCGTGGGCAGCTACGACGGCCAGTTTCATTTCGACGGCCGCCTCAAGCAACCGCTCAAGGAGCTGTACAACCCGACCAACATCGAGCATTTCGTGCAAAAGCATCCGCACGGCCTGATCGTCACCAACCCCGACCAGCTGCCGGCCAAGGCGCGTCGCTACGCGCTGCTGATCCAGCCGTTCCGTTCGGGCTGGAGCGTCACCTGGCCGGCGCAGACGCTGGCCGATATCGAGGCCGGTCGCACGCCGCCGGAACCGACGCAACCGACGCGGATCATCGATCCGGCGCATCCCGGCCGTTACCGCGCGCAGCCATGAATTCGCCGCTGATCGACGGCCTGCGCAAGCAATGCGGCGGCCCGCGTGATGGTGCGTTGCTGCGCTTTGCGCTGGCCAAGGCATTACTGGACGCCGATGACGCTAGTGCGGCAACGGTGGAGTTTCGTCGCGCGCTGGATTTCGACCCGCACTATTCGGCCGCATGGAAACTGCTGGGCAAGGCGCACCTGGATCGCGGCGACAAAGCCGCGGCGGCCGAGGCGTGGGCCCAAGGCATCAAGGTGGCCGGCGAACGCGGCGACAAGCAGGCGGAAAAGGAAATGACCGTATTCCTGCGCCGGCTGCAAAAGCAGCCGTAACGATCAGTCCCCGCTCAATCCGGGAAGTGAACGCGTCTGTCGGCAAATCCGTCTTGGCCCAGATGCCGACACAACACGTTCAACAGTGCGTCCAGGGTACGCTCGAATTGCCACGGCGGATTGATCACGGCCAGGCCGCAGCCGTTGAGGCGCTCGCCGGTATTGTCCGGATGCACCAGAAACTCGCCGATGAGCCACTTGCCGGGACAGCGCCGTTTCAACCAACGGTGGAACGGTTGAATGTCACGTCCCAGCTTGATCGGATACCACACGGCATAGCGGCCGGTCGGCCAGCGTGCCAGCGCCTCGTCCAGCGCCTGCTCGATGACGCGGAATTCCTCTTTCTGCGCTTCGAACGGCGGATCAATCAGCACCAGGCCGCGCTTCTCGCGAGGCGGCAACAAGGCACCCAGCGCCTCGTAACCGTCACGTTGATGCACATGAAACGATGGCCGATGACGAAACAGCGAGCGCAACGCCCGGGCTTCGTCGGCCTGCAACTCGCACAAAACCGCGCGGTCGCATTTGCGCAACAAACCATCGGCCACCAGCGGCGAGCCGGGGTAACGCTGACCCCCCGCCCCGTCCTGCGCGCGCAGGGAACGGACCAGATCGACATACGCGCGCAGCGGTGCGGGAACGCTCTGCAGCGCGAGCAGGCGCAACACGCCGTCGACCGCCTCGCGGGTTTTCAGCGCCCGCTCGCCGTCCAGATCATAGACACCGCGGCCCGCATGCGTGTCGACATAGCAAAACGGCGTCGCCTTGGCCTTGAAGGACTCCAGCAGGGCGATCAGTGTGGCGTGCTTGTACACGTCGGCGAAATTGCCGGCGTGATAGGCGTGGCGGTAGTTCATGGGGCGTGCAGGAGCATGGGTCATGGCGGAAGACTACACGTACGGGTTCTGCAGACCGTGTCCCGAAAACCGCCGGTAAGTCCATTGGTACTGCGCGAACGCACGTTCCACGCATTGCTCCACGCCGCCATTGAGCGCCACGCACGCGCTATCGAGGTCACGCTCGACCAAGCCTTCCGGGGCTGGCAGGAAATGCACGCGGTAACCGCGCCCGCGCGGCAGGCGCTCGGCGAAGGCGTACAACACCGTGGCGCCGGTGCGCGCGGCCAGTCGCGGCAGCAACACCATGGTCAAGGCATCGCGACCGAAAAACGGCGCAACATGGCCCTCCCCGGCGCGCGGCTTCTGGTCCGGCAGGATGCCCACCGTGCCGCCGCCGGCCAGGCGCTTGTAAAGCGTGCGCACCCCGGCTCCCGCGGCCCGCACCTGGTCTGGCGCAAGATCGCCACGCACCTTGCGCAACAACGATTCCAGTGCCTGCACATGCGGCGGCCGATACAAAATGGCCATGCGCGTATGTGCGCACAGCCAGTAATTGAGCAACTCCCAACAACCCAAGTGCGGTGCAGCGATGATCAGCCCCTTGTCATCGGCCAGCGCGGCCTCGAACAACTCCAGCCCCCGCACCTCGCGCACGCAATGGAGCGCCTTGCGCGCATCACGCCCCCAGATCCAGGCCATCTCGACCATCGAACGACCGGACTCAAGCATCACCGCACGCACCAGACGCTCGCGCTCGGATACCGACAACTGCGGTCGCGCGAGGCCGATATTCACCCGCGCCTGATGCACCGCGCGCCGACCGACCCGCCACATCAACCACCCAAGCACCGCGCCGATGCCGTGCATCACGCGCAACGGCAACAGCGCCACAAGGCGCATCACTCCATACAGCAGCCCAACATCAACACGCATGAATCGGTCACGCAACCAACAAGCCCCAAGCATAGCCGCTCGGCACTTGATACCGCATACTGGCGCACATGTCCGCACCGGAGCCAGGGTGTCGACGCCCCTGGCCCCTGGCCGCTAGCCCCCAGCCCCCAGCCCATGATCAGCCTCATCCAGCGCGTCACCCAAGCCAGCGTCCGCGTCGACGATGAACCCGTCGGCGCCATCGGCCCCGGACTGCTGGCCCTGATCGGCGTGCAACCCGACGACGGCGAAAAACAGGCCCGACGCATGCTCCAACGCCTGCTCGGTTATCGCGTTTTTGCCGATGCCGACGGCCGCATGAACCGCTCACTGGCCGATATCGGCGGCGACCTGCTGCTGGTGCCGCAGTTCACCCTGGCCGCCGACACCCGCAAGGGCATGCGTCCGAGCTTTGCCAGCGCGGCCGCACCGGAGCACGGCCGGAAGATGTTCGAGCGACTTCTGGCACTGGCACGCCAAGCACATCCAAGGGTGGAAAAAGGCCGTTTCGGGGCCCATATGTTGATCAGTCTCGACAACAACGGCCCGGTCACATTCTGGCTGCAAGCCGACTGACCACCACGGGACGCTTGCAAACCCCTGTCATGGCACGTATTTTGCTGCCATCCACAAGGTCGAGCATGACCTTGAACTCTGGTCAAAAAACCATCATTTCGTTATACTGAACGGTTCTTGCGCGCGGTGCCAATGCCCATGGAAAACAATCCGACCCACCAGCAACAGTCCGAAATCAAGCAGCTCATCACCAAGGGCCGCGAACAGGGCTACCTGACCTATGCCGAGGTCAACGACCACCTGCCCGACGATGTGGTCGACACCGAGCAGATAGAAGACATCATCTCGATGATCAACGGCATGGGCATCGAGGTGCTGGAGAAGGCGCCCGATTCGGACACCATCAGCGACGAAGCCGCCAGCAGCGATGACGACGACGAAACCGCCGCCGAAGAAGCTGTCGCCCTGCTGGCCGCCGTGGACGCCGAAGTCGGCCGCACCACTGACCCGGTGCGCATGTACATGCGCGAAATGGGCACGGTGGAACTGCTGACCCGCGAAGGCGAAATCGCCATCGCCAAGCGCATCGAAGAAGGCCTCAGCCAGGTCCACGAGGCGCTGGCGCGCTTCCCGTGGTCGATCGAGCTGATGCTCGAGGAATACGATCGCCACCTCGACGGCAAGCGCCGCATGAGCGAGATCGTGGCCGGTTTCAACGACCTCATCGCCGAAGCCGACGCCAAGGCCGCCGCCATTGCCGAAGCGAAGGCCAACGGCACCTGGGAAGAAGACGACGAAGTCGAGGACGACGAAGAGTCCAGCGGTCCGAGCGGCCCCGATCCCGAGGAAGTTCGCCGCCGCATGGACATCATGCGCGAGGCCTACGCGAAGTTCCAGAAAGCCATCGTCAAGGGCGACATCAACGACAAGAAGATCGTCAAGCTGCGCGACGAGATGGCCGAGACCTTCCTGTCGCTGAAACTGCCCTCGGCCCTGATCGACGGTTTCGTGCGCAAAGTGCGCGAAGTGGTTGCCGACATCCGTCGCCACGAGCGCGTAATCATGAACATCATGGTGCGCCAGGTGCGCATGCCGCGTTCGGAATTCCTCAAGGCCTTCCCGTCCAACGAAGGCGACCCCGAATGGATCGGGGCGCTCAGCCGCAAACGCCAGAAATGGACGCCGGCCCTGCGCAAGCATCGCGAGGAACTGGAAGAAGAGCAGCTCAAGCTCGGCGCCGTCGCGCGCACGCTGCACCTGCCGCTGGTCGACATCAAGGAGATCAACCGCCGCATGTCCATCGGCGAGGCCAAGGCCCGTCGCGCCAAGAAGGAAATGGTCGAGGCCAACCTGCGCCTGGTCATCTCCATCGCCAAGAAGTACACCAACCGCGGCCTGCAGTTCCTCGACCTCATCCAGGAAGGCAACATCGGCCTGATGAAGGCCGTGGACAAGTTCGAATACCGTCGCGGCTACAAGTTCTCGACCTACGCCACATGGTGGATCCGCCAGGCCATCACCCGCTCGATCGCCGATCAGGCACGCACCATCCGCATCCCGGTGCACATGATCGAGACGATCAACAAGCTCAACCGCATCAGCCGCCACATGCTGCAGCAGTACGGCCGCGAAGCGACACCGGAAGAGCTGGCCAAGGAAATGGAGATGCCCGAGGACAAGGTGCGCAAGGTCCTCAAGATCGCCAAGGAACCCATTTCGATGGAGACCCCGATCGGCGACGACGAAGACTCGCATCTGGGCGATTTCATCGAGGACGGCAACATCGACTCGCCCATCGACACGGCCACCGAAACCGGCCTGATGGAAACCGTGCGCGAAGTCCTCGCCGGCTTGACGCCGCGTGAAGCCAAGGTGCTGCGCATGCGCTTCGGCATCGACATGAACACCGACCACACCCTCGAAGAGGTCGGCAAACAGTTCGACGTCACCCGCGAGCGCATCCGCCAGATCGAAGCCAAGGCCTTGCGCAAACTGCGCCATCCCAGCCGCTCCGAACAGCTGCGCAGCTTCCTCGATCTGGAGTAAGCGCCGCATCCAAGAAACGCTTCGACGCCCGCCTCGTGCGGGCGTCGTCGTATCCGGCACTCGAACCCACCTACCCCGGCGGCGGGCCACCCGGCCGCATGTGCAGGAACCGCGCGAAACGCGGCAGCCCCGTCGACGTCAGCCCGTTGTACCGATACGTGATCCACGAGCCGATCGGCGGCGGGTCGGCACGCTGCGCATCCGTGAACCCGGAGCCGATCGCAAACTCCCTGCCGTCGGGGGTACGCACCTCCAGCGACCCCATCATTCCCGCGATGCGGCCATGCCCGGGATGGATGGCGATCACCCTGGCCTCGGCATCCCGATACGGCTTGAGCTTGAGCAGACCGACGCCGCGGCCGGCGCGATACGGCGCATCCCCGCGATGCAGCACCAGGCCTTCCCCGCCCTTGGCCAGAACCGCCTGCAGCGCCGCGTGCAGTGCTGCCTCATCATCGACATGAAACTGGCGGATCGCCACCACCCACGGATCATCAATGGCCGCGACCGTCCGGCGAATGGCCGGCACGCGGTGATCAAAATCGCTACCGTATGCAGGCAAGTCGAAAACCCGATAACTGATCTCGTGCCAGGCCGGATCATCCGGCCCCGCACTGCGCACGATGGCCGAAGCGCGCGTGAACTTCCCGTAGCCCGCCCACAGCTCGCCATCCATCGGTGTATCCGGCCAGTGGCGCGTGAACCATGCCGGCACATGGACCACCTGACCACCGCGCGTCCACAACGTCCGCCCATCCCAATAGCCACGCACGCCGTCGAATTTTTCGCTGACCCAGTAACGCGACAGATCGACACCACCGCGATACACATCCACCAACTCCAGCGCCGGCGGCTGCGCCGCCCACGCGCTCGCCATGAAGCACCAGATCCAGACAAACCACCACACCCTGCAACTGCGCATGTGCCCCCTCCTTCATCGAGCCCGTAGGGCATTCTCGCGCGGCGGAAGCCGGTCCACTGTCAGACACCCTCCAGCCGTGACGTCAGCGAGCACCGGGCACGAACGTATGGAAAATCCTCGGCGACGCGATCATTCGGCTACCCATCATCCAGCCCTGCCGCTACCATGGGCGCTTCGTCATCGGGCCCGACACACAACAGGTCGGGGCAGCGAGCTCGGTTGAAGCCGCTGCGCGAAGCGGGAGAACATCTTGCAGATTCCGCGACGACGGGCCTATAGCTCAATTGGTTAGAGCAGTGAACTCATAATTCATTGGTTCCAGGTTCAAGTCCTGGTGGGCCCACCATCTTCCTATCCAGCATTGTCCAATACTGTCCAAGTCAAAGCCTGAAAGTATTGATATATGTGGGTTTCGCATCCATACCCATCCAGCACGATCCACTTGAATCCAGGAAAAAAGTGAGTCACTGTGTGAGTCAATCGTAGGAACAACCCCTCTCTGACTCACACTTGCTTGACTCACATGCTGACAGACACCAAGCTCCGGGCGCTCAAGCCCCGCCCACGCGCCTACCGTGTAGCCGACACCAACGGTCTTTGCATTGAGGTTCGCCCATCCGGCTCAAAAGCCTGGCGCTATCGATACCGCTATGCCGGCAAGGCCAGCATGGTCACTTTGGCCGAATACCCGAGCATGACGCTGAAAGAAGCTCGTGACGAACGGGACAGGCTCCGTACACTGGTCAAAGGAGGTGGCAACCCCGCCTTGGTCGCTCGCCTGGAGCGCGCCGCTCAAGTCGAGCAATCAGCCACCACTTTCGGAGCGATTGCCTTGGAGCTTCTCGAAAAACGAACCAAGGAGGGCTTATCTCCTGGCTCGGTCAAGCGGGAGCGCCGCCAAATCGAAAAAGATCTGGCTGGTGTTCGCGAAATCCCCATCACTCAGGTCAGTGCTCCCGTTTTGCTTGAAGAGCTTCGCAAACTGGAACGTCGAGGTGTCGTTGAAACGGCACATCGTGCCCGCTCCTTGGTAGGTCGAGTCTTCCGCTACGCCATCGCCACAGGCCGTGCCAGTACGAACCCCGCAGAAAGCTTGGCAGGCGCACTAGAGCAGTCGAAGACCAAGCATCTGGCGGCCATCACCGATCCCGAGCGCATTGGCGTGCTGCTACGCAACATAGATGCCTACCGCGGTTCGCCCATCACTCAAGCCGCCCTGAAACTTGCCCCTCTGGTGTTTGTCCGTCCCGGAGAGCTACGAAAGGCCCGCAAAGAAGACATCGATCTCGACAAGCGAGAGTGGCGGTTCACGGCAAGCAAAACAGGTACGCCGCACATCGTCCCCCTCAGCAAACAAGCCACCGAGATCATCAAAGGCGTGCTTCCTCTGACCGGATGCAGCGAGTACGTTTTCCCGGGGATACGGAGCCTACGTCGTCCGATGAGCGAGAACACCATTACGGCGGCTTTGCGCTACATGGGCTATGACGGAGGCACTATGACCAGCCACGGTTTTCGTGCCATGGCGCGTACCGTTCTGGATGAGGTTCTTGGCTATCGCCCCGATTTCATTGAGCAGCAATTGGCACATGCTGTTCGTGACCCACTGGGGCGGGCCTACAACCGCACCAAGCATCTTGCCGAACGGAAAAAGATGATGCAGGCGTGGGCCGATTACTTGGATCAGCTCACCAAGGTAGGCACTGAAGTTCCATGAACACAACCAGTGATACCCTTACGGAAGGCAAAGAAGAACTTCTGGTACCTCATCACTTGAGGATATAGAAGTGAACAACATGGTCTCGACGTTCCGGCAAAGGGGGCTTACGTCGTATGAAATACGCTTATGAGGATCTGGGCGAAGACCAGTTTGAACAACTAGTCGTGTTTCTCTGCCGACAGCTACTCGGCATGGGAGTGCAGGGCTTCGCAAAAGGTGTCGATGGCGGGCGCGACGCCAAATTTGTTGGGGTCGCGCAACTTCTGCCAAGCAAAGCTGCGCCGTGGAGCGGCACTGTAATTATCCAAGCCAAGCACACCAATGGCTACAACCGCAGCTTCTCCGAAGGCGATTTCTTCAACCCGAGGACCACGAACACCGTCATTGGCAAGGAAGTGCCGCGGATCAAGAAGCTATTCGATGGGAAGCAGCTAGATCACTACATGCTCTTTGCCAATCGAAAGCTTACGGGTAATGCTGAGAGCGACATTCGAGCACACATTGCCACAGCTTGTGGACTCCCAGAGCAGTCCATCATGCTGTGCGGGCTAGAGTTACTCGAGAGCTGGCTTAAGGAGTTCCCGGATGTGCCAGGCAAGGCCAATCTTGATCCGATCGATTCACCCCTGATCGTCAGCCCCGATGAACTCTCTGAGATTGTTCAGGTGCTGGCCAGCCATATGAACGAAGCGACGAGGACATTCGACGCGCCGCCAACACCGCGGACGCCATACGAGACCAAGAACATAGTCAACGGCATGAGTGTCGAGTACGCCAAAGCTTTGCGAAAGCGCTATTTGAAGGAGACTGCCCAGGTCAAGGCCTTTCTCGCTGCTCCCGAGAACGAGGAGCTGCTACGGATGTATGAATCTGTTATCGATGAGTTCCAGCTCAAGATCATTGCCAGACGGGAGGACTACCAATCCTTCGATCGAATAATGGAGTATCTGTTCGATCTTTTGTTTAAACGTGACCCTCTCTTGAGCGCCAACAAGCGGTTGACTAGAACCATGGTGTTCTATATGTACTGGAATTGTGATCTTGGGAAGGACGACGATGCTGCGGCCAAGTAAGCACTCTCATCCTGATCGGACTGTTATCAGCGTCGCGCTGCTCCTTCTCATGCGCCTTCGCAAGCGTCGCCTTGAGGACTACAACAATCTTCTCAGTTATGCGAAGAAGGCAGTCATAGGTGGAGACGTGTTGTTCTTGCCTTCGCTCAACTTTCTCTTTCTCCTCGGGCTGATCGAATACCGCCCCAAAACCGACGCCATCGAATACGTGGGTCCGAATGATGCTGTCTAAGCTCTATTCCAACAAGCCAGATATGTTCGGCCCCATCGACTTCAAGTCGGGCCTAAACGTTGTTCTTGCAGAAATCAAGCTGCCCGAGAACCACAACAAAGACACCCACAACTTGGGCAAGACAACGTTGGGACGAATGATCGATTTCTGCTTTCTTGCCGGACGCGACCCGAAATTTTTCCTCTTCAAGCACGAGGATTTGTTCAAAGATTTCGTGTTCTTTTTGGAGATCGAACTCGCCGACTCGTCATATGTGACAGTGAAGCGAGGAGTCGAGAAGGCTACCAAAGTTAGCTTCAAGAAGCATGCGGCCCCGCATCAGGATTTTGCCGAGCTTTCCGAGGATGGCTGGGATCATGCGAACCTGCCGTTCGACCGCGCACGGGAGATGCTTGACAGTCTTCTTGACTGGCGCACTGTGTCCCCCTGGGACTACCGCAAAGGCTTGGGTTACCAGCTTCGGAGTCAGGACGATTTTCAGGATGTCTATCAGTTACGCCGATTTGTTGGACCGCACGCGGATTGGAAGCCCTATGTCGCCCACATTCTGGGTTTTAATCACAACCTGATCGCTCAGCACTATAAAAAAGAGGCCCAGCTTGAGGAAAAAAAAGCCAAGGCCGAAACTGTCAAGGCTGAGCTTGGAGGCTCGACAGATGACATCGGCAATATTGAAGGTATTTTATTTTTGAAACAGAGAGATGCGGAGAAGAAACAGAAGCTCTTAGACGCGTTCGACTTTCGGCAGCAAGATAAGGATCGTACCAAACAGCTTGTTGATGACATCGACATGCGCATCGCTGCGTTGAACTCGCAGCGGTATTCGCTATCACAGAGTAAGAAAAAAATAACCTCCTCATTGGAGGAGGATCAGATCCTGTTCAACCCCGAAGAGGCACAACGACTCTTCAAGGAAGTGAATGTACAATTCTCTGGGCAAATCAAGAAAGACTTTGATCAACTGATCTCATTCAATCGTGCGATCACAGACGAACGTCGTAACTACCTACAAGAAGACAGGGCCGAGATAGAGGCAGAACTCAAGAACATCGGCGTGGAGCTGAACAAGCTAGGTAAGCGCCGAGCTAACATGCTCGGATTCTTAAGCAATAGAGACGTGTTCGCTAAGTATAAGCAAGTTACGGATGATCTCGTGATGCTCCGTGCCGATATTGTCACGCTCGAGCGTCAGCGTGGTTTCCTTCGCCGCCTGCAGGAACTCCGTGGGGAAATTCGCTCACTCTCAGAAGAATGCACGAATCTTCAGTCTCAGATCGAAACCGATGTCGAGGCGCAGAGTGCTAACAGCGAGAGTCTCTTTTCGACGATACGCCTGTATTTCAATGAGATTGTTGAGGACGTGATTGCACATAAGGCTCTCCTCAATGTGCGCGTGAACGCCGCAGGTCATCTAGAATTCAAAGCAGACATTCTTGATGAAATTGGCAAAACTACTAGCGCTGGCCTTGGCCACACCTATAGCAAGCTTCTGTGCATCGCGTTCGATCTTGCCGTCCTGCGCGCACATCTTAATGACAAATTCCCGCGTTTCGTATATCACGATGGGGTATTTGAGTCACTGGATGACCGTAAGAAGACGAACCTCTTGACGGTCATCCGCGAGTATGCGGATCTTGGCATACAACCGATCATCACGCTGATCGATTCAGACATGCCTCCGGCACTAGACGCAGAAGAGCCTGTGTTTGCCCCCGATGAGGTTGTATTAACACTTCATGACAAGGGGAAGGATGGTCGTCTGTTCCGCATGAAAACGTGGTAGCACATACTTCCTTGTTACACGGCATCTCCCAACGCCGAGTTTTTTGCGGTTACATAACCGATGAGTGTCATGTCGTTGAGACCGCCCAGCGCCACACACCTTTTTTAATTGCTGCTCGGACGCGGCAGACTCACTGACGACCATGAGCACCCGGGGGCAATGCGCAATCGCTAATTTGCGCCGTGAACCCCTTACCCGGCTCAGATTCCACCAATTCGCTCTCGCCGGTGAGCCTGGTCACGGGCAGTCGGATTCGGCGGTTGTGATCCGTGAGCGCATGCCCAATGCTAATCAAGCGACAGAATCAAAGATTTTTCAGACATATATCACCCCCACGAGCAGGGACAAGCCTTGCTCGCGTTTGGGGACATCCGCTTTGATGCTCCTGCTGTGGAGATACGTATGAATCTGCAGAAGCTTGACGTGCTGACGTGCGTCTTGACGACCGCCGCCTCGTTGATGATGGCCATCGCCAAGTGGAACTCGTCGGACAAGCACGCCGGCTGATTCATCCGCCACAACGGCACTCGCCCACGGCCCGGCTCGTCCGGGCCGTGGGCGTTTATGCCATCCGACAAGGGAGTGCATCATGCATCTTGTTGAAAATATGGCCTACGCCGGGGATGTTCCCTGGCACGGCCTGGGCACCCAGCTTCAACCCGACCAGCCCATCGAGGTCTGGCGTCACAGTGCCGGCATGGACTGGGACATCGAGGAGTCGGAAGTTCGCTACGTCATCGGCGAGAATGGCATCGGCACCATCAATGCCTTCCCGTCGCAGAAAGTCCTGTACCGCTCGGATACCAAGGCACCGCTGTCCGTGGTGTCCAAACGGTTTCAGGTGGTGCAGCCATCGGAAGTGTTGGAGTTCTACCGCGATCTGACCGAAGTGGCCGGCTTTCAGCTGGAAACGCCGGGCGTGCTCAAGGAGGGCCGCAAGTTCTGGGCCTTGGCCCGTACGGGCCAGAGCACGACGCTCAAGGGCCATGACCAGGTGGACGGGTACCTTCTGCTGGCCACGGCCTGTGACGGCACGCTCGCCACCACGGCTCAGTTCACGTCGGTACGCGTTGTCTGCAACAACACCTTGGCCATCGCTTTGGGCAATGCCAGTAGTGCGGTCAAGATCAGCCACCGTACGCAGTTCAATCCAAACGCCGTCAAGCGCAAGCTGGGTATCACGGTTTCGTCGTGGGATGGCTTTGTGTCCCGCATCAAGACGCTGGCGGAGTATCCGGTCGATCCGGACTCGGTAGACGGCCTGCTGCAACGGATCTTCACTTACCCCGTTCCCGGTCAAAACCACGAAGCGGTCAACCAGCAAGCCATCAAGACGGCACGCATGCTTTACGACGGCAACGGCAAGGGCGCGCTGATGCGTTCCAGCCGTAACACCGCCTGGGGCGTACTCAACTGCGTCACCGAGTTTGTGGATCACCACCGGCGGGCACGCAGCGACGATCACCGGCGTGATGCCGCTTGGTTTGGTAGTGGTGCCCAGCTCAAGCAGAAGGCGTGGGATGAGATCACCAAGCTCATTGCCTGATCCGCCACCCCGCATATAGCCCGGTCTCAGCGACCGGGCTTTTTCTTTGGAGACTACATGTCCAATCATCACAACGCGTTGCGTTTGGTCAGTACGCGCGACATGGATCGCGAAACTTGGCTGGAAGTCCGCAAGGGTGGCATCGGCAGCTCGGATGCAGCGGCTGCCGTGGGGATGAACCCCTACCAAAGCCAACTGGCTTTGTGGATGGAAAAGACCGGTCGCTCACAGGGCTACCAGACGACAGGTCAGGATGACCCCACCTACTGGGGCACCCTGCTGGAGCCCTACGTCGCCACGGCTTATCAGGAGCGCACCGGGCGCAAGGTTCGCCGGCTCAATGCCGTGCTACAGCACCCCACGTTCAACTACCTGCGAGCCAACATCGACCGCGAGGTCATCGGGTGCCCGGATGTCCAAATCCTGGAGTGCAAGACCGCCGGTGAGTTTGGCTCACGCCTGTGGCGTGACGGCGTGCCGCTGTACGTGCAGCTGCAAGTTCAGCATCAACTGGCTGTGACCGGCAAGGTTGCCGCCGATGTGGCTGTGTTGCTTTGCGGGCAAAAGCTGGAAATCCATCGCATCCACCGGGACGAGGATGTGATTGCCCGTCTGGTGACGCTGGAAACCAGGTTCTGGGATCACGTGACGAGTGACACGCCGCCACCCGCGGACGGCAGCGAATCGTCCGCACGGGCGTTGCGGCAGCTGTATCGGGGCGACGACACGGAAGTGGATTTTTCCGGCGACGACGTGTTGTCCGGGAAGTTCGCGGAGTTGGTGAGCCTGCAAGAAGAACTCAAGGACGGTGAGGCCCGCGCCGAACGTCTCAAGCAATCCTTGCAGGAAGCCATGGCCGAGGCATCCAAAGCCACGTTCAAGACCGGCGAAGTGACGTTCCGACGTTCCAAGGACAGCGAAATGACCGACGTCAAACGACTCGCCGAGGAACACCCCGCACTGGTCAAAAAGTACCGCTGTACCCACCCCGGCTCACGCCGGTTTCGCATCAACACCAACGTTCAACACTGAAGGAGTAGCCATCATGCTCAAAGGGCTCTGCATCACCCCGCCCATCGTCGGGCGAATTTCCATCGGTCGCGTGGTCGAGCGCAACGGCAAGCGACTGCCACAGAAGGATGATCAGTTCACCATCACCAGCCAGGTGCAGTTGGGTGATGAGTGGGTTCTTCACCCGCTGGATGAAACGCTGCGCAAGGAAGCCAAAGGCAAGCTGCGCACCATTCCGGTTCGAATGCCATTCAACGACCCGGCACTCAATCTGCGTGCTAGCTACACGTTGTTTGACCGGAGTACCGGAAGGCCGATATGCGTCGGCAACGGCGAAACCTGTACCCGTCACACCGATACGGGTGTCGAAACCTTGCCCTGTCCGTCACCCGGCCAATGTGCCTTTGGTGGTGAGGGCTGCAAGCCATATGCGCGCGTGCATGTCGTGATTGGCGACGAAGATGTGCTGGGTACCTTTGTCCTGCGCACCACCTCGTTCAACACCATCCGCACGTTGACGGCACGGTTGCAGTATTTCAACGCTGTCTCGGGCAGTCTGTTGGCCTGCATGCCCCTGGAGCTTCGCCTGCGCGGCAAGTCCACCACCATGAGCTACCACACGCCGATCTACTACGTGGATTTGGTGGTCCGCTCAGGCCTGACGATCGAAGAAGCCATCGACGAAGCACGAACGCTGAACGAACGGCGTTGGAAGGCTGGGTTCGATCAGCAAGCGCTCGATGAGGCTGCACGACGTGGATTTGCCAATGGGACATTCGAGGAAGCCGGTGAAGATGTACCCGCCGTGGTCGAGGAATTTTTCCCGGAAGGCGCTGGCGCGCGAGGCGATGCGCAGAGCAACGGAAAGTCTTCGACCAGCCTGAGTGAACAGCTTGAGGCCAAGGTCTCAGCTG
>DASSKC010000138.1:0-33403 GCA_035690885.1 Oleiagrimonas sp.
CGTGGGCCAGCTCAAGGAGCGCGCCCCGGTGAAAATCGCCGGCGTGCGCATCGGCTCGGTCGAGTCGATCACGCTGGAGCCGCAGCGGCTGGATGCGTTGGTGGTGTTGTCCATCGACAAGCAGTTCAACCAGATTCCCGAGGATTCCTCGGCCGCCGTGTTCACCAGCGGTTTACTTGGCGACCAATACATTGCGATCCGCCCGGGCGGATCGCCGAACATGCTCAGGAACGGCGACGAGATGATCCTCACCCAATCGGCAGTACAACTGGAAGACCTGATCGGCAAGTTCCTGGTCAACGGTTCACCCGACAAGAAGGGCAAATGAGCTTCCGGCCGCCGAGTTCCCGGCTTTCCCCATTTTCCAGGAGATTCCCCATGTTGCGTACCGTGGCTTTTGTTTCCGCGCTTGCCCTGGCGGGCATCGGCCTGCCGGCCATGGCGGTGCAGGCGAGTGCGCCCGCGACCAGCGCGCCTGCGACCGTGCAGACGCCGGAACAGGTGGTCAAGTCGATTGCCGATGAGCTGGGCAGCAAGCTCGACGGCCACCGTCAGGAGCTGAAGAAAAACAGGGAAGAACTGATCAAGATCATCGACGGTATCTTCCTGCCGCATTTCGACATCGACTACGCCTCGATTCTGGTGTTGGGCCGACACGCGCGCGAAGCCACGCCGGAGCAGCGCGAGCGTTTTGCCAAGGCGTTCTACAACTCCATCACGCATCGATATGCCGAGGGTCTGCTCAACTACACCCGGGGTGCGGTCAAGGTGCTGCCGTTCCGCGGTGAGCTGGACGAGCGGCGCTCGATCGTGCGCACTGTGGTCAAACTCAACGACGGCAAGACGCTGTCCGTCGACTACGCCTTCCGCAAATCCAGCGACGGCAGCTGGAAGGTGTACGACGTGATCATCGAAGGCATTTCCTACATCACCAACTACCGCAACCAGGTGGACGCCGAAATCCGCAAGGAAGGCATCGACGGCCTCATCAAGCGGCTCGAAACCCAGGGCGGCAAGGCCCTCGACCAGATGAAGTCGGAAGATGGCGGCGCCTGACGTCGACATCCGCAGTACCGCGCCGGCCACCCTCGCGGTGACCGGCGCATTGGTGTTCGACAGCGCGGCCCGCGCACTCAAGCAGGCCGGCGAGCTGCTGAAAAAATCGCCTCATGACACACTCGATCTCGCCGGCGTGACCACCGCCGACAGCGCCGGCCTGGCCTGCGTGCTGGCCATACTGGCCACGGCGAGGCGACAGGGCGGGGAGCTCCGGGTAGCCAACATGCCAGCCAGCCTGAAGGCGCTGGCCCGTGTCTGCGAAGTGGAGCCGTTGCTGGTCTGATCGGTCGTCGCACACTCCGTAAGGCGGGCATTGCCCGCCTTTTTGCGTTTTTGGTGGTGAGTGGCGAAGAGCGAGTAGCGAGGGCGTTTTTGGAGGCCGAGGCTTGTTCATGCAGGGGATTGGGGTGAGGAGTGGGGGTGCAGGATCGGGCATGCTGCTGGCGCGCAGGTACTGAGAAATGGCTGGCCTGATCGGCGGCGCCCCTCAGAAGTTGGACGATCAGGGCAAAGGCGCCATTCAGGCGCCCTCGCTACTCGTCCCTCACCCCTCGCCCCTCATCCATCAACTCGACGAAGCCGAGGCCGGCGCCGGCGCCGTACCGGCAGCAGCCGGAGCCGTATCATGCTTCTTTTCCCTTGCGTGCTGCTGTTCCAGCAGTTTCTCGGGATCGAAATTGTCTTCATCCAGCCCCTGCATGCGCTCGATCACCTGGGCCGGCGGGTTGCCGTAGTAGATCTTGTACAGCCGCCGCTGGCGGTAGGCATCGCGCAGGAACACGTAGGGGTCATAAGCCGACTCGAGGAAACTCTCGGCGTCGATGGCGCGCGAGCGCAGTGTGATCAGGTACATCAGCTGCGGCAGGTACTGCTGGCCGTAATGATATTCGTGGTTGCGCGAATAGATCGACAGGGGATTGAAGAAGTAGCTGTCCACCGGCAGCCGCCAGAAGTCGCGCGTCGTGGTCGGACCGACGAACGGCAGCACCAGATAGGGGCCGTCCGGCACACCCCAGCGCGCCAGGGTGACGCCGAAATCGTTGTCGTCCTCGGGGATGCCCAGCTGGCTGGCCGGGTCGAAAAAGCCCAGAAAGCCGATGGTGAGGTTGACCAGAAAACGCCCGCTGGTTTCCAGCGCGCGCTTGGGCTGGGCCTGCAGCAGATCGTTGGCCACCGTCACCGGCAACTGAATGTTGCTGAAGAAGTTGTTGACATGCTCGCGCACGCCGGGCGTGGTCACCTTGCGATAGGTTACCGCCACCGGACGGATGGCAATCTTGTCGATGGCGTGGTTGAACGCATAGGCTTTGCGATTGAAGCCTTCCCACGGGTCGTCCGTGCGTGGCTTGGCGATGGCGCAGCCGGCCAGCGCGACCACGGCGGCCAGCATGAGACTGCGCGCGACAATTTGGCGGAAAGCAGGAGGCATGGGGTATTCGGAAGCAGGGGGCGGGAATGTGTACCGTATAGTTTACTTATTGTTGGCAGCGCGCGCTACTCACCCCTGAATCGGCACGCGAACCCGGCATGGTAGCTCGCCTTGCATTGCCAGCCAAGCCGTTCGGCAGCTACACTTGGCACTTGTAAAAAAGTCGGTCGAATCAAGGCGACAGCCTTGCGTTGCCGACGGAACCTTCTCCGGGGGACTTCTCCCGATTTTCTGGATACAAGTGACATGGCACGTATTACCGTCGAAGACTGCCTGCAGGTGGTCGACAACCGTTTCGAACTGGTGCTGATGGCCACCAAGCGTGCGCGTCAGCTGGCCCACGGCGCCGACGCGCTGGTGGAAGTGGAAAACGACAAGCCCACGGTGCTGGCTCTGCGCGAAATCGCCGACCGCAGCATCGACGAGGCCACCATTGACGCCATCGATCGCGCCGAGCGCGAGCAGGCCGAGCGCGAGGCGCTGGAATGGGCTGCCGCCGAGGTCGACGACGATCTGGCCAAGGCCGGGGACGACTGAGTGCGCGAAACGGGCAGCCCCGTGTCGGACAGAATTTTCCGCAGGCCCCCCGGCCAGCGGAAAACGCCCGTGTCCGACTGCTGTCCGCGACGAATGGAGGCGACGGCCTGAGCGGTCGTCGGACGTCATGGAGGCTGCCGTGAATCCCGGTTTGCCACGCGACGCGACCCGAACCGGCGACATGGCCGGCCTGAAGGCCTGTCTGGCCACCTACCTGCCGGCCGAGCAGATCGACCTGGTGCAGCAAGCCTACGAAGTCGGCGCACGCGCCCACGAGGGGCAAAAGCGCAGGAGCGGCGAACCCTACATCACCCATCCGGTGGCCGTCGCCTGCATCCTTGCCGACCTGCGCATGGATGCCGAAACCATCATGGCCGCCATCCTGCACGACACGCTGGAAGACACCGGCCTGGATCATGCCGACATCGAACGCCAGTTCGGCACCACCGTGGTCGAGCTGGTCGAAGGCGTCACCAAGCTGGACAGCGTGCGCTTCCGCAGCCGCCAGGAGGCCGTGGCGGAAAGCTTCCGCAAGATGCTGCTGGCGATGGCGCGTGATCTGCGCGTGATCCTCATCAAGCTGGCCGACCGCCTGCACAACATGCGCACCCTGGGCGCCAAGGATCCCGCCTCGCGTCGCCGCATTGCGCGTGAAACCCTGGAAATCTACGCGCCCATCGCCCAGCGCCTGGGCATGAACAAGATCAAGGCGGAGCTTCAGGATCTGGGTTTCCGCGCCCTGTATCCCGACCGCCACCGCGTCATCAGCGCGCGCATCAAGAGCGCCATCGGCAACCGGCGGCAGGCCATGCAGCGGATCGAGCAGTCGCTGTGCATGCATCTTGCCGGCGAAAGCATTCCGGTCCGCGTCATCAGCCGCATCAAGTCGCCGTGGAGCATCTACACCAAGATGCGCAATGACCACAAGACGTTCGCGCAGGTGATGGACGTGTACGGTTTCCGCGTGGTCACCGACACGGTGATGCGCTGCTACATGGCACTGGGCGCGATCCATTCACTGTACAAGCCGGTGGAAGGACGTTTCAAGGATTTCATCGCCATTCCCAAGGCCAACGGCTACCAGTCGCTGCACAGCGTGCTGCTGGGGCCGTTCGGCGAGCCCATCGAGGTGCAGATCCGCACCCGCGAAATGGATTCGGTGGCCGAGCGTGGCGTCGCCGCCCACTGGATATACAAGGCGGAAAGCGGCCCCGCCAACAGCGCCCAGAATCGTGCGCGCGCCTGGTTGAGCGCCATGGCCGACCGTCAGGCCGAAACGTCTTCGTCGGTGGAGTTCCTGGAAAACGTCAAGGTCGACCTGTTTCCGGAAGAGGTGTACCTGTTCACCCCGCGTGGCGACATCCTGTCGCTGCCGCGCAATGCCACCGCGCTGGATTTCGCCTACGCCGTGCATACCGACGTGGGCGATCACGCCGTCGCCGCCCGCATCGATGGCAAGTTGTCGCCGTTGCGCGCGCGCCTGGCCTCCGGGCAGAAGGTGGAAGTGATCGTGGCGCCGTCGGCCCAGCCCAACCCGATCTGGCTGGAGTGGGTGGTGACCGGAAAGTCGCGCACCGCCATTCGCCAATACCTCAAGCACCTGCAGCACGAGGATGCGGTCGACTTCGGGCACCGCATGCTTGATCGCGCACTTGACGAACGTGGCGCCAGCCTGGACGCGGTTTCCCCCGATAACCTGCAGCACTATCTGGAAGGCCAGAAATTTTGGCGTCTGGAAGAGTTGCTGGCCGACATCGCGTTGGGCAATCGCATGCCCGACAAAGTGGCCACGCAATTGCTCGATGGTCAGGCCGAGGAGGTGCCGGTGGCCGAGCACGTCCGTAGCGCCGAAAAGATCCGCATCAACGGCACCGAGCGTGGCGTGCTCAGCTTCGGCAACTGCTGCCATCCGTTGCCGGGCGACAACATCATCGGCTACCTGTCCTCGGGCAAGGGCATCGTCGTGCACCGCACCGAATGCCCGAACGTGGCCGAGTTCCGCAAGTCGCCGGAGCGCTGCATCGCCATCGAGTGGGAGCACGAAGTCAGTGGCGACTACAAGGTCGAGCTGCGGGTCGAGATCGTCAACAAGCAAGGCGTGCTGGCCACCGTGGCCGCAGCCATCGCCGATGCCGAATCCAACATCGAGAACGTCGGCTACATCGATCGCGACACGGTCGCCGCCACGCTTCTGTTCGGCATCGAGGTCAAGAACCGCAAGCATCTGGCCGACGTGATGCGCCGCATCCGTCGCACCGGGGTTTCCAACGGGGTGTATCGGCACCCGTTGTAGGATGGCTCCTTCGCGCAGGGTTGTTTATCCTGTGACGAAAATTTCCCCGCAGTCCAAGGAACCATCGCATGCCCCACACCACCATTGCCACCGACACTGCCCCGGCCGCCATCGGTCCTTATTCACAGGCCGTCAAGGCCGGTTCCACCTTGTACTTTTCCGGTCAGATTCCACTCGATCCGGCGACCGGCAATCTCGTCGAAGGCGACGTCGAGGCGCAGACGCGGCAAGTATTCGCCAACCTCAAAGCCGTGTGTGCCGCCGCTGGCGGAGAGTTGTCCGATATCGTGCGCGTGGGCATTTTCGTCACCGATCTGGGCAATTTTGCCAAGGTCAACGCGATCATGGCCGAGGTGTTCGACAAGCCCTATCCGGCGCGGGCGACCATCGAAGTGTCAGCCCTGCCGAAGGGCGCGCAGGTCGAAATCGACGCCATCATGGTGCTCGGCAGCTGAGCATGTAAGCACGGACGCACGCGGCGGCGGGTTGTTTGCCGCTTTGCCTCGGGCGCGGGCGCAATTAGGCTTGCGTGAATGAGTGCCAGCCAAGCACAGACCGATCACACCCGTGCCGGCCAGCAACCGGTTTCCACGCTCAAGGGCGTGGGGCCGGCGCTGGCTTCGTCATTGGCGCGTCTGGGCCTGGAGCAGGTGCGCGACGTCTGGTTCCACCTGCCGTTGCGTTACGAGGACCGTACCCGGGTCGTGCCCGTGTCCACGCTGGTGCCCGGCACCCATGTACTGGTCGAAGGCGTGGTCGAAACCGTCGATACCGGGTTTCGCTATCGGCGGCAGCTGCGCGTCGCACTTGTCGATGATGCTGGCGGCACGCTGCTGGTGCGCTTTTTCCATTTTCATCGTGGTCAGGCGGATGCGTTGCGGCCGGGTACGCGACTGCGTTGTTTCGGTGAGGCGCGCATCGGCCAGCGCGGTGCGGAAATGGTGCATCCGCAGTATTGGCACGTGACACCGACCACGCCGGTGGACGCGCGTCTGACGCCGGTCTACCCGAGCACCGAAGGTCTGGGGCAAAAGCGCCTGACGCGTATCGTCGACATGGCACTGGAGTGTCTGCCCGATGACTCGGTGCTCGAGTTGATTCCCGAGTCGTTGCGTGCACCGCTGGGCCTGGGCTCGTTGCGTGAAGCGCTGCTGTTCGTGCATCACCCGCCCGCACATGCCGATGCGTCGGACCTGTTGTCGGGCCGGCATCCCGCGCTGCAACGACTGGCGTTCGAGGAGCTGCTGGCGCAACACCTGGCGTTGCGCCAGTTGCGTGCGCACATGCGTGAGCATCAAGCGCCGTCGCTGGTCCGCCATGGCGCATTGCACGATCGATTCGTGGCCGCACTGCCGTTCGCGCTGACCGCGGCACAGCGGCGGGTCACGGATGAGATCACGGCCGACCTGGCAAGCACGCGTCCCATGTTGCGTCTGGTGCAGGGCGACGTGGGCAGTGGCAAGACCGTGGTGGCTGCGCTGGCGGCGTTGGCGGTCATCGAAAGCGGTTGCCAAGTGGCACTGATGGCACCGACCGAGCTGTTGGCCGAGCAGCACCTGCGCAACTTCCGTGCATGGTTGGAGCCTCTGGGCATCAAGGTGGCGTGGCTGGCCGGCAAGGTGCAGGGCAAGGCGCGCAAGGCGGCGCTGGCCGACGCCGCCGGTACTGCCGGCATCGTCATCGGCACGCACGCCTTGATGCAGGAGGGCGTCGAGTTCGCCAATCTGGGCCTGGTCATCGTCGACGAGCAGCATCGCTTCGGCGTGCATCAGCGACTGAGCCTGCGTGACAAGGGGCGCGAGGGCGACAGCGTACCGCATCAGTTGGTGCTGACCGCCACGCCGATTCCGCGCACGCTCGCCATGAGCGCCTACGCGGACCTGGATGTGTCCAGCATCGACGAAATGCCGCCGGGACGCATGCCGGTACAGACCGTCGTGGTGTCCAATGCGCGCCGTGAGGAGGTGATGCAGCGTATTCGTGGCGCCTGTGCCGAAGGGCGGCAGGCCTACTGGGTATGCACGTTGATCGAGGAATCCGAGCAGCTGGAGGCGCAGGCGGCCGAGGTGGTCCATGCCGAGCTGGACGAGGCGTTGCCGGGGTTGACCGTGAATCTGGTACATGGCCGCATGAAAGCGGCCGAAAAGCGGGCGGCCATGGATGCGTTCCAGTGCGGCGACATTGCCGTGCTGGTGGCGACCACCGTGATCGAAGTCGGCGTGGATGTGCCCAACGCCAGCCTCATGGTGATCGAGAACGCCGAGCGCCTGGGCCTGGCGCAGTTGCACCAGCTGCGCGGTCGGGTCGGTCGTGGCAGCGTCGCCTCCAGTTGCGTGCTTCTGTATCGGCCACCGTTGTCGCAGCTGGCGCGCCAGCGCCTGCAAGTGATGCGTGAAACCGGCGATGGCTTTCGCATTGCCGAGAAGGACCTGGAGCTGCGCGGTCCCGGCGAGGTGTTGGGCACGCGCCAGACCGGTCGCCTGGAGTTCCGTGTTGCCGACCTGGCTCGCGATGCGCACATGCTGCCGGACGTGCAACATGTGGGTGCCGCGATGCTGGGCAGTTGCCCGCTGCAGGCCGAACGTCTGGCGCAGCGCTGGATCGGTGCCGCCGCGCGCTATGCCGATGCGTGACATGCGCGCGCCGCGGGTGTTCGGCTATGCTGATTCATTGCCGTATGCAGCGTGTTTTGCATGAACCGACCCCGCTTGCTCATCGATACCGATCCCGGCGTGGACGACGCACTGGCCATCCTGATGGCCTGGGCTCACGCCGACGTGGAAGCGCTGACCGTGGTGGCCGGCAATGTCGGTTTGGCGCATACGACGCGCAACGCGCGCAAGCTGGTGGAGCTTGCCGGCGCGCGCACGCCGGTGTTTCCCGGATGCACCGTGCCACTCGTGCTGCCACCACTGGATGACGCGGCCCTGGTACATGGCGCGGACGGCTTTGGCGACGTCGGCTTTGCCGAACCGACGCCATGTGCCGCCGACGAGCACGCGGCACTGGCACTGTTGCGCCTGACGCGCGCGCATCCGGGTGAGCTGACCCTGGTCGCCATCGGCCCGCTGACCAATCTCGCGCTGGCCTTGCGCCTGGACCCGTCGTTGCCCGAGCGTGTGGCGCGCCTGGTGATCATGGGCGGCGCGGTCAACGGCCATGGCAACACCATGAGCGTGCCGGCCGAATTCAACATCGGCTTCGATCCGGAAGCGGCGCGCGTCGTGTTCGAGGGCTTTGCGCATTTTGATCTGGTCGACTGGGAGTTGACCCTGCGGCATGTCTTCGACGATGCCGAGTTCGACGGCTGGCTGGCGACCGGCGACGCCCGTGCGGATTTCTTCAAGGCCATTGTCGACAAGTCGCGTGCGTGGAATGCCGAGCGTGGCCGTCGTGGTCTGGTCGCGGCCGATGCGCTGGCCATGGCGGTGGCACTGGACCCGGACATCATTGTCCGGGCCGAGGAGCGTCATGTCGGCGTTGAGCTGGAAGGACGGCTGACCCGTGGCGCGACCGTGGTCGACTGGGAAAATCGCCTGCAACGCCCGGCCAATGCACGCATCGTGCTGGAGCTGGACCAGGCGCGTTTCGCGACAATGGTGCGCAAGGCCTTGGGCGCCACCTGACTCCAGGAGCCTGGGGCGGATGTTGCGGTCCAGAGCCCGCGCACAGTACAATGCCCGTCTTTTCCGCCGCGCTTTTACGGAGCGAGCCATGAAGCCCGACATTCACCCGACCTATCAGCCGGTGGTGTTCCAGGACGCCTCTTCCGATTTCGCCTTTCTGACGAAGTCGACGATGTCCAGCAAGGAAACCATCAAGTGGGAGGATGGCAACGAGTATCCGCTGATCAAGGTGGATGTCTCCAGCCATTCGCACCCGTTCTACACCGGCAAGCAGAAGTCGCTGGACCTGGGTGGCCGCGTCGACAAGTTCCGTCGTCGCTACGGTCAGTCCGGCCAGAACAAGTAAGTGGCATCAGCGCAGCCGGGCTTCGTGTCCGGTTGCGGTCGAGCCTGCCTTGGGCCGTGGGGAAACCCGCGGCTCTTGGCGTTTGTGCGCCTGAAAATCGCCATATGCGGCGAGGGCCGGTGCCCTTTTGCGCCAATATGCGATAATTGACGGCTATCGGGTGAACCATGCGCCCGTTGCGCCTTGCCGCACCTCCACGTGCCGCGGCGTTTCCCCATCCCTCCGGCGCCGACTGCCATCGCGCCGATGCATGATCCAAGGAGTCCGTAGTGTCCGACAAAACCGTCAAACTGATCGATGAGGCCAGTGGCAAACAAGCCGAGTTGCCGTTGGTGGAGCCCACGCTGGGCGCCTCGTGCATTGATATCAAGGCGCTGTACAAGCAGACCGGCCACTACACGCTCGACATGGGCTTTGCGGCCACGGCCAGCACGCGCAGCGCGATCACGTTCATCGATGGTGAGAAGGGCGTGCTGCTGTATCGCGGTTACCCGATCAAGCAGCTGGCTGAGCATTCCAGCTTCGTGGAGTCCGCCGACCTGTTGCTGAACGGCGAGCTGCCCGACGCCGATGCGCTTGAGGCGTTCGAGAAGGATCTGGCCAGCCACGCGCAGGTCGACGGTCACATCGACAACATCCTGAGCGGTTTTGACAAGAACGCGCATCCGATGGCGATGATGACCGCCGCGGTGGCGGCCTTGTCGGCGCAGTATCACGAGGGTCTGGATGTCGAAAATGCCGAGGATCGCAAGCTTGCAGCGACCCGCCTGATCGCCAAGATGCCGACCATTGCGGCGGCCTGCTACCGCCATGCCAAGGGCGAGAAGGTGCCGGAGACGTCCGAGGCGAAGTTCGTCGAGCGTTTCCTGACCCAGATGTTTGCGACCGGCAGCGACTACAAGGTCAATCCGGTGGTGGCCAAGGCGCTGGACCTGCTGTTCATCCTGCATGCCGACCACGAGCAGAATGCCTCGGCCTCGACCGTGCGCCTGGTTGGTTCCACCGGAGCCAATCCGTACGCCTCGGTTGCCGCCGGCATCACCGCGTTGTGGGGCCCGGCGCACGGTGGCGCCAATGAGGCCGTGCTCAAGCAGCTGGCCGAGATCGGTTCGCCCGACAACGTCGAAAGCGCGGTCAAGCGGGCCAAGGACAAGGACGACAGCTTCCGCCTGATGGGCTTCGGTCATCGTGTCTACAAGAACTTCGATCCGCGTGCCACCATCATTCGTGGCGCCTGTCACGAGGTGCTCGAGGAGCTGGGTGTCGACGATCCGTTGCTGGACGTGGCCATGAAGCTCGAAGAGGCGGCGCTCCAGGACGATTACTTCGTCCAGCGCAAGTTGTATCCGAATGTCGATTTCTATTCCGGCATCATCTACAAGGCGCTGGGTATCCCGACCGAGATGTTCACCGTCATGTTCGCCATCGCGCGTACCGCCGGCTGGGTCTCGCACTGGATCGAGCATCACGAAACCAAGGGTTCGCGCATTGGTCGTCCGCGCCAAGTCTACGTGGGTGCCGATACCCGCGATTACGTGGCGCTCGACAAACGCGGCTGAGGTCGCATTCGCCGGCTTGTTGCACAACGCCCCGCATCCGCGGGGCGTTGTCGTTTGCGTGCCGGCACGTCGAATTCAACCGCGCTTGCGCGTTGACACGCGTCGCGAGCCGTACTTTCGCCGCGACGCGTGTGCGGCTGGCATGCTGGTCGTCACGGGGGCGATCGTGGTTGGATCTGCGCTTGGCAGCGTCTCCACGACGGCGAGTGACGCACGTGTCGTCGGTCGCTCGGTGACCGGGTCCAGCGGTGCCTGGCGCAAACGCGCGTGCGGCATCACGGTCAGGTCGAAAGGCAGGCCATCGGCCGTCAGCAGGAATACCGGAAAATCGGCTTCGGTACGGTGGTCCAGGCGTACGCGGCGCGATTGCTGGCGGGCCGGGATGTCGTGTTCATGCAGAAACCGCGCGAACGCCGCGGTGTCGTCGCAGAACAGGTGCAGCTGGATCGACGAATGCTCATCGGCCGTGCCGTTGAGCACCGCGCCGACCAGACGTGGCTGGAAACCGGAAAAAAAGCGCATGGCTGCGCATGCTGCCTCGCGCCGTTCTTGCAGGGCACGTGGCTGGGTGTCGGCGAGAAAAAGGCGCTGGTGTTCACGCAGCGCCTGTTCGATCTCGCGGTTGCGGGGCAGAGCCTGGTCGGCCGCGACGCCCAGTCGCTCGGCCGCCTTGAGCTTGGCGCGACGGTAATCGTGGATGCCGTGCTCGCTGATCAGGCGGGCGGCTTCCTGTGCCACCCGACAGCGGTTGCGCTGCAAGCGGTCCTGCGCATGGATACGGTGATGTTCGCCTCTGGCCATGACCGATCTCCGATGGTGGTGCATGGCCACAGGGTAGCAGAGCGCCATGTACTCCTGGCAACGCGCGTTCAGAAGATGTCGTAAGCCTTTTGCTGCTTCTTTTCGTGCTTCTGTTGGCGTGCCAGCGCACGCAAGCGCGCCACGTCCTCGACCTTGAATATCTCCTGCATGGCGTCGGGGTCATCAGGGCTGGTCGGCAGGCCGGTGTGCTTGTTGATGGTCAGCGTGACGATGCCCGGCGGCATCGGCAAGGTGGCCTTGGGTGTGCCTTTCAGGGCCGGCCCCATGTAGCCCATCCAGATCGGGAGTGCGGCCTTGGCGCCGAATTCGCCATAGCCCAGGGTGTCGTAGTTGTCGAAACCGACCCAGACCGAGGTGGCCAGTCGGGAGTTGAACCCGGAGAACCAGGCGTCGTGATGGTCGTTGGTCGAGCCGGTCTTGCCGGCCAGGTCGTGTCGGCCCAGTGCGGTCGCCGCATGCCCGGTGCCGCGCGTGATCACCGAATGCATCATCGATGTCATCAGATACGCGGTACGGGCGCTGATGGCACGCGGAGCCAGGCGCGGCGGCGTTTTCTGCTTTGGCGGCGTGTCCGTTTGGACCGGCTCGAGGATCGGCTTGGCCGCGCTGGCGGCGCTCGCCAGCTGTTGCGTGCTTTGCGGTTTGTCCGGATCCTGCAGCAGTCGTTGTTTGCAATCGCGACACGCGCGCAACGGGTCGGCGCGATAGATGATCCGGCCGTTGCGATTGGCGATCGACTTGATGAAGTACGGCGTCACCAGAAAACCGCCATTGGCGAACACCGCATAACCGCGAGCCATGCTCATCGGTGACACCGACGCGGTGCCGAGCGCCAGCGACAGATTGTCCGGCAGCTGGTCGAGACTGAAGCCGAAACGCGTGGCGTAATGGCGCACGAACTCCAGCCCGGTGGCGTTGAGCAGGCGCACGGCGACCAGGTTCTTGGACTTGTACAGTGCCACGCGCAGCCGCGTGGGGCCGGTGAACTCGCCGTTGTCGTTGGATGGCGACCACACGCCGCTGGGCACGGACGGGTCCGGGAACACGACCGGTGCGTCATTGATCAGCGAAGCGGGCGTGAATCCGTGGTCCAGCGCGGCCGAATAGACGTAGGGCTTGAAGCCCGAGCCCGGCTGGCGGCCGCTGCCGGGCATCAGTGCACGGTTGTACTTGCTGTGCAGGAAGCTGAAACCGCCGACCAGGGCCTTGATGGCGCCCGTATCCGGGTCCAGCGACACCAGGCCGGCTTCGGCACCCGGGATCTCGGACAGCTGCCACTTGCCCTTGTCGTCGCGCGTGACGCGGATGATGTCACCGCGCTGGATCACGTCGTTGACGGCATCGGGTTTGGGCCCGCGACGATTGTGGCTTTTGTAGGGTCGTGCCCAGGCCACGGCATCCATGTCCAGCGTGATGTTGCTGTCGTCGGCCAGGTGCACCACGGCTTGCGTGGCATTGCTGCGGATCACCAGGCCGGGCTTGAGGTTGGCGATCTCGGTGTATTTGGACAAAGCCTCGTCGTAGTCGTCCCTGGTCGCCGTGGCCGGCAGGTCGACGTGTCCCTCCGGCCCGCGGTAACCATGGCGGCGGTCGTACGTGATCAGGCCCTTGCGCAATGCCTGATTGGCCTCTTCCTGGAGCTGACTGTCGATGGTGGTGCGCACCACGTAACCGCCGGTCAACGCGGCGTTGCCGAGCAGCGACAAGGCCTTTTGGCGGACCATTTCGGCGACGTAGGCCGCGTGTACCTCGATCGGTACTTCATGCGGTGCGCCGGTGCGCGGTGCGGCCACGGCCTTGTCGTAGGCGGCTTGGGTGATGAAGCCGTCGGACAACATCTGCCCAAGCACCCAGTTGCGCCGCGCCAGGGCACGCTTGCCGCCGTCGACCGGATTGACCAGCGACGGCAACTGGAAGCTGGAGGCGATCATTGCGCACTCGGGCAGCGTCAGCTGCTGGACACTCTTGCCGTAGTAATAGCGTGCGGCGGCACCGACACCGTAGTTGCGGTGACCGAGGAACATCTTGTTGAGGTACAGCTCGAGAATCTGGTCCTTGCTCAGTTCGTTCTCGATGCGATACGCGGTGAAGATCTCGGTGATCTTGCGCGTGTAGGTTTTCTGCGAGCTGAGGAAAAAGTTGCGTGCCACCTGCTGGGTGATGGTCGAACCGCCCTGGGTCTTCTTGCCGCCGGAAAGGATGACGTGGATGGCGGCGCGCAGCGTGCCTTTGATGTCGATGCCGGCGTGGTGGTAGAAGTCGGCATCCTCGGCTGCCAGCACGGCATCCTTGAGGTGCTGCGGCACTTTCTGGATGTTCACCGGGTTGCGGTGGGTCTCGCCGAAGGTCGCGATCAGTTTGCCGTCGGCGCTGAGTACGCGCAGCGGCACCTGCAGATGCACGTCCTGCAACGAGGCGACCGAGGGCAGGCGCGGCGAAATCAGCCAGTAGGCCACGCCGACACCGGCGACCCCGAGCAGGAAGCCGATCAGCACGATGAGCAGCGCATTGCGCGCAAGATGCAGGAATTTGGACATGGACGCGCGAGTTGTGATGGGAGTCAAGGTAGACAGGCCGTGCCAACAGGTACTGTTCTCCTGCGTGCTGACCGCGTCCGGCAAAGTATAGGGGTCCGGGGCATGTGGAAAAACCGCAACCCAGGGGACCGGGGGAACAAGATGTTCAGTGTGTGCGCGAAAACACGGTTTCATGCGGCGCACAGCCGACACATGTTGTTGCATCGGTGCCGGCGACGGCACCAAGGGGCTTTGTGATCCAGTTCCCCATTGCGGGGGCGCGGCCTTGTCGCTGATTGACCGAGTCTGTTATCTAATGTTGATGCGCATCTTTGTGATATAAGTACGCGTAGGGAAAGGGGGAATCGAGAGTATGTTTACTCCGAAAGCGGCGCCACTCGTTGGCGTTGACATCAGCTCTACGGCGGTCCGGGTCTTGCAGCTCGGTCGCGTTGGCGGCCGCTATCGCGTCGAACACTACGCGGTGGAGCCGCTGCCGGGCAATGCGGTAGTGGAAAAGAACATCGCCGAGGTCGAGGCGGTCGGCGAGGCGATTCGTCGCGCGCTCAAGCGCTCGGGCAGCAAGCTCAAGCACGCCGCCGCCGCCGTGGCCGGTTCCGCGGTCATCACCAAGGTGATCACGATGCCGGCGGAACTGTCCGAGGATGACCTCGAAGGCCAGATCCAGGTCGAGGCCAATCAGTACATTCCCTACCCGATCGAGGAAATCAGCCTCGACTTCGAGATCATCGGTCCGGTTCGCGACAACCCGGAGATGAACAACATCCTGCTGGCTGCCTCGCGCACCGAGAACGTGGACATGCGCGTGGCCGCACTGGATCTGGGCGGACTGACGGCCAAGGTCATCGACGTCGAGGCCTTTGCCATGGAGAACGCGTTCAAGCTGATCGCCGATCAGCTTTCGGTATCGCGCGACGGCCTGGTGGCGGTGGTCGACATCGGCGAAACCATGACCACGCTGGCCGTGCTAAAGGGTCAGCGCACCTTGTATTCGCGTGAGCAGGTGTTCGGCGGCAAGCAGCTGACCGACGAAATCATGCGCCATTACGGCATGTCCTACGAGGACGCCTCGCGCGCCAAGATTGCCGGCGGCCTTCCCGAAACCTACGAAGTGGAAGTGTTCGATCCGTTCCGCGAGACGGTGGTGCAGCAGATCAGCCGTTTGCTGCAGTTTTTCTACGCCAGCAGCGAACACAGCAGCGTCGACCAGTTGGTACTGGCCGGGGGCAGCGCGGCGATCGAGGGACTGTCCGACCTGGCGGCCGAGCAGCTTGATCTGCCGTGCTGCGTGGCCAATCCGCTGGCCGGCATGAACGTGTCCTCGCGCATCCGCGGGCAACTGGCCCAGGACGCGCCGGCGCTGATGATTGCCGCCGGTCTCGCCATGAGGAGTTTTGACTGATGGCGCACATCAATCTATTGCCGTGGCGCGCCGCACGCCGCAAGCAACGCGAGCGCGAATTCTATGGCCAGCTGGTCATGGCCGGCGTCATCGGCCTGCTGGTGGTCATCGTCTGGGCCGTGTGGATGGGGCGGCGCATCGACAACCAGCACCAGCGCAATGCCTACCTCCAGGGTCAGATCGATCAGGTCGAGGCCAAGATCACCAAGATCGAGAAGCTCAAGCAGGTGCGCACGCAATTGCTCAAGCGCAAGCACATCATCGAGAAACTGCAGTCCAGTCGTTCGCAGATGGTGCACCTGTTCGACTCGCTGGTCACCACCATTCCCGACAGCGTGCGGCTGACTTCGTTGAACCAGAACGGGACGCATCTGGAGCTCGAGGGCGTCGCGCAGTCCAACGCCAGCGTTGCCGAATACATGCGTCATCTGGACAACTCGCCGTGGCTGGGTTCACCGGGGCTGAAGAAAACCGTCAACAATCATGATGGTTCGCGCACGCCGTACTCCTTTGGTCTGGGACTGGCCCTGAGCAAGCCCGCCGATGCCAAGCGCGAAGTGGCCGAGCGGCAGAACGCGAAGGCCGGGGCCACGGCCACGAGCGCAAGCGTTGCGCCCGCGACCAGCGTGACCGTCAAGCATGCAGCGCCTGCAGCCGCGGCGACGTCGGGCAGCGCAACCGCGGTTGACGCCGCAGCCGTGACGACCGGGAGGGGCAAGTCATGAGTTTCGTCGATGATCTGCGCAACCTCGACCGCAACAACGTCGGTGGCTGGCCGCGCTCCATCAAGCTGTTCTTCATGATCGGGCTGTTTGTCGTGATCGTGGCGGTTGGCTGGTACGTCAAGGTCAGCAATCAGCAGGACGAGCTGGCCCATGCGGCCAAACAGGAAGTGACGCTCAAGCAGGAGTTTGCGACCAAGCAGGCCAAGGCCGTCAACCTGCAAGCGCTGAAAAAACAGCTGGCGGACATGAAAGACATGTTGCACCAGTTGTTGCGTCAGTTGCCCAGCAAGACCGAGATGCCGCAACTGCTGGTCGACATCTCGCAGACGGCATTGGCCGCCGGCATCGACACCGAACTGTTCCAGCCCGAGCCCGAGAACCCCAAGCAGTTCTACGCCGAGCAACCCATCAAGCTCAAGATGATCGGTACCTACCACCAGTTCGGCACCTTCATCAGCGACGTGGCCTCGTTGCCGCGCGTGGTAATCCTGACCATGCACGACGTGTCGCTTACGCCGCTGGAGAAGGCGCCGGAGGGGACGCGCCCGTCCGCCAACCAGTTGCTGGTGCTGCAGGGCACGGTCAAGACCTATCGCTACCTTGACGAAAATGCGGGTGCAGGTTCCGGCAACAAGCCCGGCAAGAAGTCCGGCAAGGGGGGCAAATGAGCATGCAAGCAAAGCATTTGCGCCTGCTGTTTATCGTGTTGGCGCTGCTGGCCATGGCCGGTTGCACCAGGGGCACCGACGACCTGCATCAGTGGGTGGCGCAGCAAAAAGCCAGGAAAGGCACGCCACCGCCGCCGCTGCCGGTCATCAAGACATTCGAGACGTTTGTCTACACCGACCAGGACAAGCGCGATCCATTCTCGCCGGCGCTGTCGGACAACAACGGGCAGCAACGGGCCAATGGGCCGCATCCGGACCTGAAACGACCGCAACAACCATTGGAAGCGTTCGCACTGGACAGCCTGACCATGGTCGGCACGCTCGGCACCAACGACCACATGGTCGCGTTGATCCAGGATCCGGGCAACAAGATCCATCGCGTCCACATCAATCAATACATGGGGCAAAACTATGGCCGCGTCACCGCTATTCATGCCGACGGCATCGACCTCGTCGAGCTGGTTCCAAACGGCAACGGTGGCTGGATGGAACGCAAGGCGAGCATCGCGCTCAGCATGCGTACGCAATAGGGACCCGTCGGGAGTGATGAGCATGATGACCAAGACCATCCATCTGCGTTGCCGGGCCTTCGCGTGCAGCCTGCTGGCATTGCTGGCCCTGACGTTTGCCGGCAGTGCACTGGCCGCGACCACGCTTCAGCAGGTAGACCATCGCGCCTTGCCGGGCGGACGGGTTGAACTGTCGTTGACGTTCGCCGGTGGCGCGGTGCCGCAACCGAAGATCTTCACGACCACCAAGCCGCCGCGCATTGCCGTGGACTTTGCCAATACGACCGATGCGGTCGCCAAGCGCCATGTCGACATCGGTGTCGGCGCCACGTCGGGCATCTCCGTGGTGTCCGCCGGTGACCGTACGCGCCTGGTGGTCAACCTGTTGCGTCCGGCGAGCTACCGCTCGCACGTGGACGGCAACGTGCTTACGCTCGTCATCGCCAACGGCACGGGCGGCACCACCGGAACCCATGCGGCCACCATCAACCCGACCAAGCAATTGCCGGCGACACCGGGCAGCGCCGTGGTCACGCGCATCGGCTTCCGTCGTGGTCCGCACGGCGAAGGACGCGTGTTGATCCATTTCAACGGTCAGGGCCTGCAGTCGCGCATCCAGCGTGGCAACCACGCCGTCACGGTGCATCTCGATGACGTGCGCGTTCCTGCCAAGCTGGCCAAGCGCCTGGATGTGACGGACTTCGCCACGCCGGTGCGCACCATCGACACCAAACCCGGGAACGGGGGCGGTGCCACGCTGACGCTGGCCGTCGGCGGTCCGGTCGTGACCTCGTCATACAAGGCCGATCACCAACTCGTCGTCGAGGTGGCGCCGCAGCCCGAGGACAAGTCCAAGGGCATCATCGGCGGCGACAAGAAAAAGGTCTATACCGGCAAGCGCGTCACGTTCAACTTCCAGAACATCTCGGTACGCGCCGCGCTGCAGCTGCTGGCCGAAGTGTCGCACCTCAACATGGTCGCGGCTGACACCGTCAATGGCGCCATCACGCTGCACCTGGACAACGTGCCATGGGACCAGGCGCTGGACGTGATCCTGCGTGCCAAGGGGCTGGCCAAGCGTCGCGAAGGCAATGTGGTGTGGATCGCTCCGCAGAAGCAGATTGCCGAGTACGAACAGCGTGTCGCCGATGCGCGCCTGAAGGCGGCCAACTCGGCCAAGCTGGTCGCGGCCTATATCCCGATCAATTACGGCAACGCCGGCGATATTGCCAAGTTGCTGACCACGGGCGCCAAGAGCAGCCAAGGCGGTGGTGGGGGCGCCGGCAAGAGCGGGCGTGGCTTCCTCTCGCCGCGTGGCAGCGTGTCGTTCGACAAGCGCACCAATACCTTGCTGATCAATGACACGCCCAAGAAGATCAACGAGATCCGCAATCTCGTCGCCAAGCTCGATCGACCGGTGCAACAGGTACTGATCGAGGCACGCATTGTTGCCGCCACCAATGACTTCACCCGCGACCTGGGTGTCAAGTGGGGCGTCATGGGTGTCCAGCACAACGACAACAACACGATTTCCCTGTCTCCGCACGCCGGGGGTGCTGTCGGCGATGCCAGCAGCGGCTCTGTCAGCGATGGCGGTTTCAACGTCAATCTTCCGATTACCAAACCGGCTGGCAGTGCCGCGATCGCGATCCTGGGTGCCAATTATCTGGTCGACCTGGAGCTGCAGGCCGCGCAGACCGAAGGTCGCACCGAGATCATTTCCAGCCCGCGCGTGATCACCGCCAATCAGCAGACCGCGGATATCCAGCAGGGTCAGCAGATCGGCTACGTCACGTATCAGCAAGGCAGCGCGAGCGGTCTGGGTACGGCGACCGTGCAGTTCAAGGATGCGGTCCTGGAGTTGCAGGTCACGCCGACGATCACCTCCGATCAACGCGTGTTCATGAAGATCAACGTGACCAAGGACGCGCTGGCCAAGTTCATCGACAATCCGGGCGGTGGCAGGGTGCCCCTGCTCAACCACAAGTCGCTCAATACATCGGTGCTCGTGGACAACGGGCAGACCGTGGTGCTGGGTGGCATCTACCAGCTCAACAAGGGCAACAGCGTGACCAAGATTCCGGGTCTGGGTGACATCCCGATCATTGGTGCCTTGTTCCGCAAGACCAACAAGACCAACAAGAAGACCGAGCTGCTGATTTTCGTCACGCCGCGAATCCTGACTGAAACCTCGCGTTGAGTCGGAACGGTCACGGACCAGGAAAAGGGCGGCTTCGGCCGCCCTTTTTCTCGGGGTGGCATTCGGGCGCGCCGTTTAAACTTTCAAGCGCTATTGTGGTCATACGTCGCGTCCTCATACCCACGATGCATTGCCAATGAGCCAGTCCGAGCCTGTTCCCGCCAGCGACCTGCAAGACGCATTCGCGCGATTGCGCGAGGAGCTGTCAAACGCCATCATCGGCCAGCCGCATCTGGTCGAGTGCCTGCTGGTTGCGTTGCTGGCCGATGGGCACCTGCTGGTGGAAGGCGCGCCCGGCCTGGCCAAGACCACGGCGGTCAAGGCGCTGGCGGCGCGCGTGGAGGCCGATTTCCACCGCATCCAGTTCACCCCGGACCTGTTGCCGGCCGATCTCACCGGCACCGACGTGTTTCGTCCGGACAGCGGCAGTTTCGAGTTCGAGCGTGGTCCCTTGTTCCACAACATCGTGTTGGCCGACGAGGTCAATCGTGCTCCGGCCAAGGTGCAGTCGGCGCTGCTTGAAGCCATGGCCGAGCGCCAGATCACCATCGGTCGGCACAGCTGGCCATTGCCGGACCTGTTTCTGGTGATGGCCACGCAAAATCCGATCGAGCAGGACGGCACCTATGCGTTGCCTGAGGCGCAACTGGACCGTTTCCTGATGCATGTCAGCGTCGGCTATCCCGATGCCGCTGCCGAGCAGGCGATTCTCGCGCTGGCGCGTGACCAGGCGCGTGATCGCCTGCATGCGCCCCGTCGCGTGACCCACGTGTTGACGCAGGATCAGGTGTTCGCCGCGCGTGACGCCGTGCTCGACGTGCACATGGCTCCGGCATTGGAGCAGTACCTGACGCAGGTGGTTCTGGCCACCCGCGACGCCAAACGATACGACGCTGAACTGGCGCAATGGATCGCCTGGGGTGCCAGTCCGCGCGCCAGCATTGCCATGGATCGTTGCGCACGCGCACACGCGTGGCTCACCGGACGCGACTACACGTTGCCGGAAGACATCCACGCCGTGGCCCACGAAGTGTTGCGCCATCGCGTGCTGCCCAGCTACGAGGCCGAGGCGGGCGGCGTACGCGTGGACGACATCATCGGCCGTTTGCTCGCGCTTGTGCCGTTGCCCTGAGCTGCTCGTATCCGTGCAAGCGCATGTCCTTGACGCCAACCCACGCCCCTGTCCGAGACGACTCCGCGCGCATTTCCGTGCGCCGCGACGAGCTGATCGCGTTGCGCCGGCGGGTCATGCATGCGCGGTTGCGACCGCTTCGGCATGTTGCGGCAGCTGCGGCCGGTAGCCACGCCAGCCGACAACGCGGTCGCGGCATGGATTATCTGGAGTCGCGTGCGTACCTGCCCGGCGACGACGTGCGTCATCTGGACTGGCGCCTGACGGCGCGGCGCGGTCATTTGCATACCAAGGTGTTCCAGGAGGAACACGAACACAGCGTCATGCTGGTACTCGATACGCATGCAAGCATGCGCTTCGGTACGCGCGAAAGGTTCAAGTCGGTACAGGCGGCCAGGGCATGCGCGATGATGGCCTGGCACGTGGCGCGTTCTGGTGCGCGCGTGGGCGCACTCGGGTTCGGCCCGTGCCGGGAAGTGCAGCGCGCGAAAGCCGGAACGCGCGGAGCGTTGGCGGTATGCGCCGCACTGGCACGCTGGGATGCGCTGGCGGCAAATGCCGGCAACCGGGCCGAGCCGTTGTCGACGGCCATGCGCCGCATGCAACCGCATGTGCGCGGCAACAGCCATGTCGTGGTGGTCACCGATGGTTGCAGCGGCGATGCGCACATGCCAGCGGCATTGGCAGCATGGCGCCGCCATGTGCACGTGTCGGTGCTGCTGGTCACCGATCCCATTGAAACAGACATGCCGCCGAGCGGTCGCTACCCCGTGGCCAATGACGGACGGCGCAGCGTCGTCGACCTGACCGATGCACACGCGCGCGAAACATTTCACCAGGCGCTGGCCGCGCCTGCCGGGCGCCTGCACGAAGCATGTCGCGGTCAGGGAATCGCCTGCGGTCATGTTCACACCTGTGCCGATCCGCTGGAAGCGGTCGTGGCGTTGTCCGGCTTGGTGGGGCGGGTGAGGCGATGATGGCGGCGGGCCCGGTGTTGCGCGATATCCACATGCCGCCGGATCCATCCTGGTGGCCGCTGGCACCCGGATGGTGGGGCGTGATCGCGTTGTTGCTGGTCGCGTTGACGCTGGTGATCTGGTGGACGTGGCGGCGCCGACTTCCGCGGCGCCGGTGGCGCCACGCCGAGCGCGAGCTGGAGCGTTTGCTTGCCCGGCATGGCGAAGAGCCGAGCGTATTTGCCGCGGCCGTATCGCAACTGCTGCGCCGCGTCGCGCGCGAGCGCGAACCGGACACGGTCAGCCTGCGTGGCGAGGCCTGGCAGGCTGCCTTGCAGCGCCTTGCGGGCAAGCACGTGAACGCCGCGCCATTGGCGAACCTGGAGCGTGTCATGTACCGGCCGGGGATCGATCTGGATACCGAAACCGTCGCCAACACCGCACGCCAGTGGCTGCGTCGCGTGATGCTGCATGGAGGTCGGCGTGCCTGAATTTGCCTGGCCATGGGTATTCTTGCTGCTGCCATTGCCGTGGCTTTGCTGGCGCTGGCTGCCTGCCGCGCAGCCGATGCAGGCCTTGCGGTTGCCGTTTGCCGGGCTGCACCTGCGGCGCGGCGATGCGAGGCGCCTGCCGCGCGTGCGGGTCGTGATGCTGGCTTTGGTGTGGTTGCTCCTGCTGGTGGCCGGCGCGCGCCCGCAATGGTTGGGGCCGCCGCAACCGACCACGCACAGCGGCCGAACGATGATGCTCGCGGTCGACATCTCCGGCTCCATGGTCACGCGCGACATGCGGCTGGCCGGCCACGTGGTAAGTCGATTCGCAGCGGTCGAGGCGATCGCCGGCCAGTTCATATCGAGCCGGCAAGGCGATCGCCTGGGCCTGGTCCTGTTTGGCAGTCGTGCTTACCTGGTGACGCCGGTCACCTACGATGTGCAAGCCGTGCGCACGCAATTGCGTGGCGCCGCCGTCGGCCTTGCCGGACGCCAAACGGCGATCGGCGACGCCATCGCCGTGGCGGTCAAGCGTTTGCGCAAGATGCCCGCCAAGGCACGCGTGCTGGTACTGCTGACCGATGGCGTCAACAACGCCGGCAGCCTTTCCCCGCGTCAGGCCGCGCGAATTGCCAAGGCCGCGGGTGTGCGCATCTACACCATCGGTATTGGCGGAAATCGCGTGCAGGCTCCCGGATTGTTCGGCTTGCAGCTGCTACGCCCTTCCGCCGGTTTGAACGCGGCGATGCTCAAGGACATCGCGCAATCCACCGGCGGTCGGTTCTTTCTTGCTTCCGATACCGATCAGCTGGCGGCCGCCTATCGGCGCATCAATGCGCTGGAGCCGCTGCCGCATCACGGGCGGCCGCTGCGCCCGCACCGTGACTTGTTCATGTGGCCGCTGGCCGCGGCATGGGTGTTGCTGATGCTGGTTGTGTTGCGCGACTGGTGGCGCGTCCCGCAAAGGGAGGCGGCATGAGCGACTGGATGGGATCATTCCATTTCCTGCGACCGTGGTGGTGGTTGCTGACCGTGGTCTGGCTGCCGCTGCTGTGGTGGCGCATGCGTGCCGTCCAGCGTGGCAGCGTGTTGCATCGCCTGGTCGACGCCGAGTTGCTGCCGCACCTGCTTGTTCGTGCCGGTCGCGCGCAGCGCTGGCCGTGGCTGCTGGCCGGCCTGGCCGGCGTGCTGCTGACGATGGCCCTGGCCGGACCGACGTGGCAACGCGTGTCGCAACCGCTGTATCGGGGCGGTGCGGCGCAAGTGGTGGTGGTCTCGTTGTCGCAGCACATGCTGGCACGCGACGTGAAACCCGATCGCATGCAGCGCGTGCGTTTCAAGGTGCACGACTTGTTGCACGCCCATGCCAACGGCCGAAATGCCTTGGTCGCGTATGCCGGTGCCGCCTTCACGGTGGCGCCACTGACCACCGACGCCCATGCCCTCGATGATCTGGTCGACGCGCTGGCGTCCGACGTGATGCCGGTACCCGGCAATGACGCGGCCAAGGGGATTGCGCGCGGCGCGCGCCTGCTGCGGCAGGCACGCGTCCACGGTGGATCACTGGTGGTGGTCACCGATAGCGTCGACGCCGATGCCATCGCCGCCGCGCGAGAGGCGCATGCCAAGGGCATTCGGGTCTCGGTCCTGGGCGTTGGCAAGACGCGAGGGGTGCCGGTGCACTTGCCCACCGGAGGCGTGCTGACCGATGCCTCGGGCAACAAGGTCATGGCGCGGCGCGATGATGCAAGCTTGCAAGCGTTGGCCGATGCGGGCGGTGGCATTTACGTGCCGATGCGTACCGATCATGCCGACATCAAGGCCTTGACGGAGGAGTTGCGCGCCAGCCATCGAGCGCAAATGCCAGCCCACACGGAAAGCGATCGCTGGCGCGACATGGGGCCCTGGTTGGTGTTGCCGCTGTTGCTGCTGGCCGCGCTCGCATTCCGGCGTGGCTGGCTGCTGGTACTGCCGTTGGCATTGCTGCCGTGGTGCATGAGCGCGCCCGCGCGTGCTGCCGCACCGGCATCGGCACCGGCTGCCGGCATCGACAAACACGCGGGAGAAACGGCCGATGGACCACCGATGACCTGGCACGGTGCGTCATCATGGTGGCGCAACGCCGATCAACGCGCGGCGCAGGCGCTGGCAGCGGGGCACGCCAGGCGTGCCGAACAGCTGGCCAGCTCATCGGCACTGCGCGGCGCGGCCGCTTATCGTGCCGGTGACTTCACGACCGCAGCCAGGGCGTTTGCGGACACGCCGGGAGCCGATGCGGCGTACAACCTGGGCAATGCACTGGCCAAACAAGGGCATTATCGGAAGGCGATCGAAGCCTATGACAGGGCCTTGAAACTGGACCCGCACCATGCTGATGCGCGGGCCAATCGCAAGGCCGTACGTGCCTGGTTGCGCAAGCATCAAAACAAACCGTCGTCCAGGTCCGCGCATGGCAAATCCGGCGCCGACAACTCTGCCGGAAAACAACGCAAAACGAACGATCGCGCGACGCAGAACGGAAAAACGGGCGGACCCAAGGGGCCGGCACGTTCGACATCCGCGTCACCCGACGCACAACCGACACCACGGTCGTCGCAGTCGCATTCACGACCGGCGTCGCCCGGCAGCAGCGGTCATCCCGCGCAGACCGAGCGGCCGCCGGATGCCGATCAGGCACGCAAACAGCAGGCCGAGGCGCGTCGCGCCAGTCGTGCGCTGCGCCGGCAGATGCAAGGCAAGGCCGGACAACGCGACGGGCAGGGCAAGCAGTCGTTCAACCTCGGCGCGGTGCCCGCCCACGCCGGTTCGGTGGACCCGTTGCCGCAACCGATGCAGCGCGCGTTGCAGCGTGTGCCGGATGATCCGGGCGGCTTGTTGCGGCGCAAGTTCCTGCTCGAATATCAGCAACGCCACGGTCGCTTGCACGGGGGGCAGCGCTGATGCGTGGTCATGGTCGAACGCGTGCCAAGTGGTGCTGGCCGTGGCTGCTGCTCGCGTGGCTGGTTGTCGCGACCGCGCATGCCGGCGGCGTGAGCGTGCACGCTCGGCTTGACCGAGATCATGTGCGCATCGGTGGGGTGGTGACGCTGAACATCGAAGTGGACGGCACCGCACAGGCATCCCGCCCTGACCTTCACGCGCTGCGCTCCGACTTCGACATTGTCGGCAGCTCGCGCAATTCCAGCGTCAGCATCATCAACGGCCATGGCAGCATCCAGACGCAGTGGGTGATCCGGTTGCGCCCGCGACACCCCGGGCAACTGGTCATCCCCGCGCTCGAAATCGACGGACACGCGACCACTCCGTTGACCCTGAACGTCGAGGCGGCGCCCGCGGCAAGGCGCGGCGTGGCCGGCGATGCGGTGTTCATCCGCGTCACGCCGAGCACCCGCGCACCGTATGTGGGCCAGCAGATCGATCTGACCGTGAAGCTGTTCTACGCGGCCAACGTCGGCAGCGGCGCGTTCAATCCGCCACGCGGTCAGGACGTCGACGTGCAGCCGCTGGGCCATGGCAGCCGCTATCGCACCACCCGCGACGGGCGTCATTATCGGGTCCTGGAGCGGCACTACGCCGTGACGCCCCGGCATGCCGGTCCGATCAATCTTGCGCCGGTCACGTTCAAGGGCACGGTCGGCAGCGGCGTGGCGGCGTTGTTCGGCAACGCGCGCGTGGTCACGGCGCGATCGGCACCGATTCGCCTGGCGGTACGTTCGCGCCCGGCTTCGTGGGGCAAGACCGCGTGGTTGCCGGCACGCAAACTCAGCTTGCATTTGACGGGGTTGCCCGCTGACGGTCAGGTCCGCGCGGGGCAGTCGCTGACGTTGACGCTGACCGAAAAGGCCGTCGGCCTGCCGTTCGAAGTCCTGCCCGAACCACAGCTGCCGACACTCGACGGCGTGGACGTCTATCCCGGTCAGACCCGGGACCATACCGGCAATGACGGCCATTGGCTTCACGGTACCCGCAAGCGCACGTTTTCATTGGTGCCGCAGCAGGCCGGCACGCTGACCATTCCCGCCATCACGCTCAAGTGGTGGAACGTCGAAACCGGCAAGCAGGAAGTGGCGCGTATCCCGGCACGGACGTTGACCGTTGTGGCCGCGCCGGCAGGCGGCGCCATGCCGGCATCCGGCGCATCGGCAACCAGCACCGCGCCGCCCGCGTCGATGCCTGCCGCGAACGCCGACAAGCAAGCGGACAAACCGGCCGCCGTCCCCTGGTCACCGCGTCCGCTGGAGTGGTTGGCGTTGGGGTTGTTGGTGTCGGGTTTGCTGGGTTTTCTTGCCTGGATCCACTGGCGTCGCCGGCGTCGTATCAGCGCAACTGCCGCAGGTGCCGCGAGTACATCCCGTCAAGCGCGTCGTGCGTTCTTCGAAGCCGCCGCCAATGGTGACATCGCGGCGCAATGTGCGACGCTTCTGGCGTGGGCAAGAACCGAGCGGCCGTCGATATCCCACCTTGGCGACATGGTGCGGTCGCTGAACCGGTCGGATCAGCGCGATGCCGTCACGGCGCTGCAGCGGGCACGCTACGCGCGCAGTGACGACGGGCCCGGGGCCGATGCGCTGCGCACCGTTTTTGGCCATGGTCTGGTCTGGCGTCGCGAGAGATCCGACGAACCGGCGACCGACGTCCTGCCATCCTTGTACCCGTGAGACGCGAGACCGTGCGTTCAGGTGCCGGCCGCGTCGTGTGCATCCAGTGCGTGCTGGAACACCTGCTGCATGTGTTCGGTAAAGCAACACAACAGCACGTATCCGGGGCGATGGTCGTGTTCGTCCAGATCGCTGGCGATCGTGGTCACGGCAATGCGCGCGGCCTGTTCGGGCGGATAGGCGTATACCCCGCAACTGATGGCCGGAAAGACGATGCGTTCGATGTCCAGCGCGCGTGCCATGTCCAGACTGTGGCGGTAACACGCCTCCAGCAGCAGCGCCTCGCCATGACCGCCGCCGCGCCAGACCGGACCGACGGTGTGGATGATGTAGCGCGCCGGAAGATCGAAACCGGACGTGACGCGCACTTCGCCGGTGGGGCAGCGCACTCCCGGCCGCACCTCCGGCAGTCGCGCGCACTCGTCGAACAGTCGCGGCCCGGCGCGTCGGTGGATGGCGCCGTCAACGCCGCCGCCGCCGAGCAAGCCTGTATTGGCGGCATTGACCACCGCATCGGCCGGCAGCCGGGTAATATCGCCGTGGATGACCTCGATGCGCATGGTTCAACAATACTCGGGCAGCACGTGAGGAATATGAGAAAACGGCAGCAGCGGTTTGTCATACTGTAAACACGGTACCCATGAACAAGTCCATGACTCACATCAGCGACATCTCCTTCGGCTACTTGTTGAACGACGTTACCTTGTTGTTTCGCAAGCATTTTGATCGGCGCGCGACGCGTTTCGGCTTGACCCGCGCGCAGTGGCGCGCGATCAAGTGCCTGCACGAGCGCGACGGCATTCGCCAGAACGAGCTGGCCGAGTCGCTGGACATGGAGCCGATCGCCGTCGGCCGCGTCATCGATCGGCTCGAAGGCGCGGGATTCGTCGAGCGCCGCGCCGACCCGCGCGACCGACGTTGCTGGCGATTGCACGCCACCGACAAGGCGCACGAAGTGTTCGACGACATGCGCGAGATCGCCCGCGGCCTGCGCGGTGATGCCACCCGCGACATCAGCGTGGACGAGCTCCAGGACATGATCGCGGTGCTGGAGCGGGTCAAGGACAATCTTCAGCGGCTGGACAACCCTACTGACAAGCCTTAGCAGGGCAGGAGCGGCGGTCGGTCGGATCAGGCGGCGCGGTCTTTCTGCAGCAAGTCGCGGATTTCCGTCAGCAAGACCACATCTTCCGCTGGTGCGGCCGGTGCCTCTTCCTTCTTCTTGTGCATCCGGTTGATGGCCTTGATCATCATGAAGATGACAAAGGCGATGATCACGAACGTGATGATGGTGTTGATGAAAGCACCGTAGCTGATCGCCACGCCGCCCTTGCCGTCAGCGCCGGCTTCCTGCAGCACCCATTTCAACTTGTTGAAATTGACACCGCCCAGCGCCCAGCCGATCGGCGGCATGATCACGTCGTCGACCAGTGACTTGACCACGTCCTTGAACGCGGCGCCGATGACGATGCCGACGGCCATGTCGATGACGTTCCCGCGCAACAGGAACGTCTTGAACTCGCTTGTCATGCTCATGAGCTGGTTTTCCCTACGTTGTTCCCCGATGCAGAGTAAACACGCTCAAATGTGAAGATTTGATGAAAACTAGCGAATGCAACCGTCGAGGGTGGCCAATCCGGCCAGTTCGGCGTGGAACTGGTCGCCCGGTTCCAGCGCAGCCACGCCAGCTGGCGTACCGGTGAAAATCAGATCTCCGGGCTTGAGCTCGAACAATTGCGACAACCCGCAAATGATCTCCGGCACGCTCCACAACATCGCACCCAGGCGCGAGCGCTGACGCAGCTCGCCATTGACATGCAACGACAGCTGCGTGTCGGCCTCCGGCTTGCCGACCGCTACCGGAACAATGGCGGAAACCGGGGCACCGTGATCCATGCCCTTAGCCGCGTCCCAGGGCATGCCGCGTTGCTTGGCATCGGCCTGCAGATCGCGCCGGGTCAGGTCCAGACCCACGGCGTGGCCGAACACCAATTCGCTGGCGCTCGCCGGATCAATGTCGCGACCACCACCGCCAAGCGCCACCACCATTTCCACTTCGTGGTGCAGGTTCGACGTGGCGGGCGGGTAGGGCACGTCGTTGCCGTCGCTGACCAGCGCGTCGGTCGGTTTGGTAAAAAACACCGGCTTGCCGCGATCGACCGTGGCACCCATTTCGCGTGCGTGATCCGCATAATTGCGACCGATGCAGAAGATGCGGCGGACGGGGAAGCGACGGGTGTCACCGGAAATCGGCAGGCTCGGAGTGGCGGGTGGCGTGAGAATATAGGTCATCGTTGAAGCATAGCGTGCACTGTTGGGACAGCGTCAAATCGTGACATCTGTCACCCGCGCCGCTTGATGTTTTCCTCTTTAATGGCGCTCGTCACGAAGGCAAGCTGTGCCACAGTGCCATCGGTGGGGACCGGCAGTGGGAGTGGATGTGGACAACAACGGGGATTTGCTCAAGGAACTGCGTATCGAGCGCGAGCATCGCGAGGATGCCGATGGGGCGCATGGCCGTTGGCCCTGGATCGCGCTGGCGGTGGTCGTGGTGCTGGCATTGCTGGTCGGGGGAGCCTGGTGGTGGACGCAGGCGCGTGCGCTTCCCGTGCATACCGTGACCGCAATCAGGCCGACCGCCGGCGATACGCAAGGCGCGGTGCTGCAGGCGACCGGTTACGTCACCGCGCGACGCAAGGCGACCGTATCGGCGCAAATCATCGGCACCTTGACCGAAGTGCTGATCGAGGAAGGCGATCACGTCAAGAAGGGACAGGTTCTGGCGCGCCTGGAGGACAGTGCGCAAAAGGCACGTCTGAATGCCGCCAGGGCCAAGGCTGCGGCGGCCGAGGCGCAGACGCGGCAGACACAGGTGCAGTTGGCGCAAGCCGAACGCGACATGCAGCGCCAGAACAAGCTGGTCGCCAAGGGGCTGGTGCCCAAGCAGCAGGCCGAGCAGGCGCGGACCGCGGTTGCGCGACTGAAAGCCCAGTTGAACGCGCAGCGCAAGCAGGCCAAGGCCGCACAGGCGCAGGTGCGCGTGGCCCAGGTCAACTACGACTACACCATTGTGCGTGCGCCGTTTTCGGGCGTCGTCACGCAAAAGACCGCACAGGTCGGCGAGATCATCGCGCCGGCGGCCGCCGGTGGCGGCTTCACGCGGACCGGCGTGGGCACCATTGTCGACATGGATTCACTGGAAGTGGATGTCGATGTCAACGAGTCCTACATCAGCCGCGTCAAGCCGGGCATGTCGGCCACGGCGGTGCTGGATGCGTATCCGGACTGGAAGATTCCGGCCCACGTGATTGCCATCGTGCCGACCGCCAACCGCGGCAAGGCCACGGTCAAGGTGCGCGTCGCGTTGGAGAAAAAGGACCCGCGCATCATTCCCAACATGGGCGTGCGCGTGTCGTTTCTGGACAATGCGCCAAAGCACGTGGCGCAGTTGCCCGACGGCGTGTTGGTGCCGGCTTCGGCCATTGTCGAGCGGGATCATCAAAAGGTGGTGTTCGTGGTTCATGGCGATACCGCCGAAGCCGTCCGCGTCACGCCTGCGCAACAGGCGTACGGAGACATGAAGCTGCTGCCCGAGGGCGTCAAGGACGGGAGTGAGGTGGTCGACAAGCCACCGCAGGCGTTGACTGACGGCATGCAGGTTCAGGTGACCGAATCGCCGTGAACACGACATCGCGACAGGCTTTCAAACACAAGCGCTCCGCCAGACGGGGCCACCGAGGAGGGTAGTGATGAGCACGTTGATCGAGATCAGGGATTTGTCCAAGGCCTACACCCGCGGCAAGCAGAAGGTGGAGGTGTTGCACCACGTCAACCTGTCTGTCGACGAAGGCAAATTTCTCGCCCTGATGGGGCCGTCCGGTTCGGGCAAGAGCACGCTGCTGAACTTGATTGGCGGGCTGGACTCGCCGACCGGCGGAAGCATCGACGTCGGTGGCAAGCGCATCGACCAGTTGCCCTCGGGCGCCCTGGCCAAGTGGCGCGCGTCCAACGTCGGTTTCATCTTCCAGTTCTACAACCTGATGCCGATGCTGTCGGCGCAAAAGAACGTGGAGCTGCCGTTGCTGCTGACCAAATTGTCGGCCAAACAGCGCAAGCGCAATGCGGCGATTGCGTTGCAGCTGGTGGGACTGTCAGACCGTGCGTCGCACAAGCCGTCGGAGTTGTCCGGTGGCCAGCAACAGCGCGTGGCCATCGCTCGTGCCATCGTCTCCGATCCCACGTTGCTGGTCTGCGACGAGCCGACCGGTGATCTCGATCGCCAGTCGGCCGAGGACGTGCTGGGCCTGCTCAATACGCTCAATCGCGAACATGGCAAGACCATCGTCATGGTCACGCATGATCCGAAGGCGGCCGAACAAGCGGGCCATACGCTGCATCTGGACAAGGGCACGCTCGTCGAGCAGGTCGCGGCGTGACGCCGTGATCACGGGAGGTGATCGAACATGAAATATTTCCACTTGATATGGGCCGCGCTGTTTCGGCGCAAGACGCGCACGTTGTTGACCCTGGTGTCGATCCTGGCCGCGTTCCTGTTGTTCGGGTTGCTCAACGGCGTGCGCGTGGCATTCGCCAATGCCGGACAAAACGTGGCCGGCGCCAGTTTGCTCATGACCAGCTCGCGCTTGTCGATCATGGACACGCTGCCGCAGGCACTGGGCAACCGCATCAAGCGGGTCGATGGCGTCGACGAGGTGGCCTACGTCAACTGGTTCGGCGGGGCCTACCAGGATGCGCACAACCAGGTCATCACGTACGCCATCAGCCCCAACTACATGAACCTGTATCCGAAGGAGACGGCGGGCGCGGCCGCGGCCAAAAAGTTTTCGCAGACCCGGACCGGGCTGCTGGTCGGCGAAAAGCTGGCCAAGATGTATCACTGGAAAGTGGGCCAGAAGATCCACCTGATGTCGAGCATCTACCCGCGCAACAATGGCAGCAAGACATGGCCGTTCGTCATTGTCGGCATCATGCATCCAGCCAACGGGGGCAAGGGCAATGGCCGTCTGCAGATGTCGGCCTTGATGCACTGGAAGTATTTCGACGAGTCCAATCCGTACAACCGTGGCGAAGTCGGCTGGTATGTCAGTCGGGTGAATAACGCCACGCAGTCGGCGCGCATCGCCAAGGCCATCGACCAGATCTCGGCCAACTCCGACCACGAAACGCGCACCCGCACGCTGCAGGCATTCGTCGCCTCGCGCATCAAGCAGATGGCGGACATCGGCTTGATCGTCGGCTCGATCATGGGTGCGGTGTTTTTCACCTTGCTGCTTCTGACCGGCAACACCATGGCGCAGGTCGTGCGCGAGCGCACCGGTGAGCTCGCGGTGCTGAAAACGCTCGGTTTTTCCAATCGCAGCGTGCTCGGTATCGTGCTGGCCGAATCGGTGTTGCTGGTGCTGATCGGTGGTTTGATCGGCCTGGGGCTGGTGGCGGTTGTCACGCCAGTGGTTACTGCTGTCAGCGGTGGTGCGATCACGTTGCCGCCGGTGACGGCAGGCACCTGGGGCACCGGCATCGGGCTGATGATTGTCATCGGTCTGCTGGTGGGAGCGTTGCCGGCCATTCGAGCGATGCGACTGAACATGGTCGATGCACTGGCCGGGCGTTGAGGAGGGCTGGGGACATGAACAAATTGAAGTCATTGGCGTCGACGTGCGGCCTGTTGCTGATCGTGGCGGTCGGCATCGCGGTGTGGGCCGTGCTGACATGGTGGGCGGCATTGATCCTGACCGCCGCGTTCGCGTTGTGGATGGTGCTGTTCCGCTCCGGCCGACGCACGGCGTCGGTCACGCGCGTCGGCGTGAGCACGTTGCCGCAACGCCTGGGGTCGTCTTCGGTCGTGATCATCGGCATCGCCGGCGTGGTCGCGGTGCTGGTGGCCTTGTTGTCGATGGCGCAGGGCTATCAGGACATCCTGCGCAACACCGGCAGCGACGACACCGCCATCGTGTTGCGCGGCGGCTCGGCGTCGGAAACCACTTCGGTGCTCAGTCGTGCCGACATCAACACGATCAAGCAGGCCCCGGGCATCGCGCGCGACAGCGACGGCACGTTGCTGGCGTCGGCAGAGTTGGTGGTCGCCGCATCACTGCCCCTGGCCGGGGAAGGTCCCGACGGCGACATCGGCAGCGTGCTGTTGCGCGGTGTCGGTGCCGAGGCGTGGAAGGTCCGGCCGGATGTGCAGATCATCAAGGGTCGCCGCTTCAAGACCGGCATGCGTGAACTGGTGGCCGGACAGGGTGCGGCCAGCGAGTTCGGTCTCGAGCCGGGACAAACGATCAAGCTCGGTCCGCAGACCTGGAAGATTGTCGGCGTGTTTGCCGCCGGCAATGCCATGGATTCGGAGCTGTGGGGTGACGGCCAGACTTTGGCGTCGGTGTATCGACGCGGTGGCACGCGCGAGTCGGTGACCGTGCGCCTGACCGGGCCG
>DASSKC010000139.1:0-6174 GCA_035690885.1 Oleiagrimonas sp.
TCTAGGACGCTCTTGCTTCTTTGGACTTTCATCCAACACAAGACGCCCACACAAGTCACCTGCGCATACTGTCAAAGATCTTCGCTCTGCAGCGGCGTTTCGCCGTTGCGGCTTGTGAACATTTCGTCCCAAGCGAGCCGCACATAATACATGTGATTTCGTGTCCGTCAACACCCTCTCGGCGAAAACTTTTGCCGGAAGTCGCTGGCGGCAGCGACCCCTGCAGGCCGCGCCTGCCGGGGCCGTGAATCATACTCCGTTCGCTGTCGACAGGGAAGCACTTTCGTGCCGACGGCGGCACATCGACACCGCGGGCGATACACTGCGACTTTCGCCATCATGCGGAGTTGCCGATGAAACGTCTTCTTGCGGCCTTTTTGCTGGTTCTCGGCTGCAGTGCCTGCGCCGCGGGACCCGGCCCGAAAAGTGGACAGCAACCGCTGCACGCCGTGGTCCTGGATGGCCACGAGTTCAGCATCGAACTGGCCACGACTCCCGCGATGCGCGCGCGCGGCCTCATGGAGCGCACGCATCTGGCGCCGGATCACGGCATGCTGTTCGTGTTCTCCCACCAGGCGCCGAAGACGTTCTGGATGAAGAACACGCTGATTCCGCTCGACATCCTGTTCTTCGACAAGCATCGCAAACTGGTATCGATGCAACTGAACGCGCCGCCGTGCAAGGCCGATCCCTGCCCCACCTATCCCAGCAACAAACCGGCGCTGTATGTGCTGGAGCTGGCTGCCGGGACCGCGATCCGTATCGGCGCCAATGTCGGCGACACGATGACGATCAAGGGCCGGATCGGCAACGTCGAGCCGTAAGCGCGATCAGTCGATCTCGATCATTTCGAAATCTTCCTTGGGCGCGCCGCAATCCGGGCACGTCCAGGTCTCGGGAATATCCTCCCATCGGGTGCCCGGCTCGATGTCTTCTTCGGGCATGCCCTCGGCTTCGTCATAGATGAAGCCGCATACCACGCACATCCACCTGCGCAACGACGCCGATTCCGCGGAAGCATTCATGAGCCACTCTGTACCTGTACCAAAAGGGCGACCATTGTCGCAGGTCGCCATGCAATTGGCATCCTTGGACCGCGTGACGGCATGACGCATCCGGCACTCGCGCGCGGCGGGCTTTACGCCGTCACCAACGGTCCACGCAATGACCTCGTGGCCAACGTGGCGGCAGCGCTGGACGGCGGCGCATCGATGGTGCAATACCGTGACAAGACCCGTGACAAGGGCCGCCGGCTTGAGGAAGCCAGGGCCGTGCAAGCACTGTGCCGGCAACACCAGGTTCCCCTGATCATCAACGACGACGTCGCGCTGGCGGTTGCCGTCGGCGCTGCCGGCGTACACCTCGGCGAGAACGACGCGGCACCGCTGGAGGCACGACAGGCGCTAGGCGCAACGGCCATCATCGGCGTGTCGTGTTACGACAACATCGAGCGTGCACGCATGCTTGCTGACCGCGGCGCCGACTACCTGGCTTTTGGTGCGTTCTTTGCCTCGCCGACCAAACCACTGGCGCGCCACGCCTCGCTTTCGTTGCTGCAACAAGCGCACGCGCTGAAGCTGCCGCTGGTAGCCATCGGCGGCATCACTGCCGACAATGGAGGGCCGCTGGTGGCGGCCGGCGCGCGTTTCCTGGCCGTCATTTCGGCCGTTTTCGATGCACCGGACGTACGACAAGCCGCCCGACAACTGACCCACCTCTTTCCCACGGATCCGCCATGACCGACAACCACGCCCTCTACCAACGCGCCCTCAAGCACTTGCCGGGCGGCGTCAATTCCCCCGTTCGCGCCTTTGGCTCGGTCGGCGGCGAACCGTTCTTTACCGCGCGCGCCGACGGCGCCTGCCTGTGGGACGTGGAAGGCAAGCGCTATATCGACTACGTCGGATCCTGGGGCCCGATGATCGTCGGCCACAATCACCCGGCGGTGCGTGAAGCGGTGGAGCGCGCGGTACGCAACGGCCTGTCCTTCGGCGCGCCGTGCGCAGACGAAGTGACCATGGCCGAAACGATTGCGCGCCTGGTGCCGTCGATGGAACTGGTGCGCATGGTCAATTCCGGCACCGAAGCGACCATGTCGGCGGTGCGCCTGGCTCGAGGCGCCACCGGGCGCAGCCGCATCGTCAAGTTCGAGGGTTGCTATCACGGTCACGGCGACAGCTTTCTGGTCAAGGCCGGCTCCGGCGCGCTGACCTTCGGCGTACCCACTTCACCGGGCGTGCCCAAGGCCAATGCCGACCTCACACTGACCCTGCCCTACAACGACCTGGAAGCCGCACGGCAACTGTTCGATGCCGAGGGCGACACGCTGGCCGCGCTGATCATCGAGCCGGTGGCCGGCAACATGAACTGCATTCCGCCGGCGGACGGGTTCCTGCAAGGCTTGCGCGAGTTGTGCAGCGCGCACGGCACCGTGCTGATCTTCGACGAAGTGATGACCGGCTTTCGCGTTGCGCTGGGCGGCGCGCAGGCCCGCTACGGCATCACGCCCGACCTGACCACGTTCGGCAAGATCATCGGCGGCGGCATGCCGGTCGGTGCGTATGGCGGCCGACGCGACCTGATGGAGCAAGTGGCGCCGACCGGCCCGATCTATCAGGCCGGCACGCTGAGCGGCAATCCGGTGGCGATGGCCGCGGGGTTGGCCATGCTGGAGCTGATCCAGGCACCCGGCTTCCATGACGACCTGGAAGCAAAGGTCGTGCGCCTCACCGACGGTCTGCAAGCGATTGCCGACGAAGCCGGCGTGCCGTTCAGCACCAACCGCGCCGGCGGCATGTTCGGCCTGTTCTTCAATGCCGACAACGTGACCGGTTACAAGCAGGCAACCGCGTGCGACGGCGATGCCTTCAAGCGCTTCTTCCACGGCATGCTGGAGCGCGGCGTGTTTCTGGCCCCCTCGGCATTCGAGGCCGGCTTCATGTCCGCCGCGCATGGCGAGGACGAAATTGCCGAAACACTGGAGGCTGCGCGTCATGTGCTGAAAAGCAGGTAACCCAAGCCCCCTTCAGCTGAAAACTATAACAAAACAGCGCGTTCTCGTTTGGAGTACGGTGAGGCACGAGCGGGGGCTCTGGTCTCAACTTCAGCGGAGGGGATGTCATGGATTATTCCGGTTTCACTACCTGGGCAGGCAATGTCGGCGGTTATCTTCCACAGATCGTGGGCGCCATCGTCATCTTCATTGTCGGCTGGGTGGTTGCGCTGATCTGCCGCGCCTTGGTGCGCAAGGGCCTGGGCGCACTGCGCGTCAACGAACGCCTGGCCGGCGAAACCAAATCATCGATCAACGTCGAAAAAGTGATCGCCAGCGTGGTGTTCTGGGTCATCATGCTGTTTGCATTGATCGGCCTGTTCAACGTACTGGACCTCGACAACGTGTCCGGCCCGCTGTCGTTGCTGGCTGCGGCGGTGATGCTTTATTTGCCGCGCATCCTGCTTGCCGCCGCCCTGGTCGTGATCGCCTGGCTGGTGGGAACGGTGCTGCGCAAGGGGGCCCGGATCGGGCTGGCGTCCACGGGTCTGGACAAGAAGCTGGCCGCGGATGATCCAAAGGTCCCGCCCATGTCCAGGACCCTGGGCGACGTAGTCTTCTGGGTCGTCATTCTGCTGTTTTTGCCCGCCATCATCGGGGCGCTGCAGATGCAGGGATTGCTGGCACCGCTGACCAACATGGTGCAGGAGCTGCTGGGTTTCGTGCCCAACATCATCGCGGCGCTGTTCATCGGCGGCATCGGATACCTGATTGCCAAGGTGCTGCGCAATCTGGTGACCAGCCTGCTGACCGCCACGCGCGTCGACCACCTGACCCGGGGCAAGGATGGCACCGGTGGCGTCAAGATCTCCGAGCTGTGTGGCACGCTGACATTCATCTTCGTGCTGGTGCCGACCCTGATCGCCGCGCTGCAGGCGCTGGAGATCGCCGTCGTGGCGCAGCCTGCCGAGCACATGCTGAAGCTGTTCATGACCGCGATTCCGAACATCGTCGCGGCAGCCCTGATCGTGTTCGTGGCCTGGTTCATCGGCCGCTTCGTGGCCCAGATGCTGAGTCAGTTGCTCAGCCAGATCGGCTTCGACCGCCTGCCGGCCCGTGTGGGTTTCAAATCGTCGGCAAGCACCGAAGTGACCACCGATGCCGAGGGCGGCAAACACGCCACACCGTCGGACTGGGCCGGTCGGGTCGCCCTGTGGTTCGTGATGGCCTTTGCCGTCATGGAAGCGGCCCACCGGCTCGGCTTCACGGGCATCGACGCCTTGTTCGAGCAACTGATCGCGTTTGCTTCGCAGGTCGCGTTCGGCCTGATCATCCTGGCCGTGGGCCAGTGGCTGGCCAGCGTGGCCGCCAAGGCCATCCGCAACACCTCGGGCAAAAACAGCGCAGCGATGGCGCGGATCGCCTACATCGGCATATTCGGACTGGTGGCAGCCATGGGCCTGCATGCGATGGGCTTCGGCGAAGCCATCGTCGACCTGGCTTTCGGTCTGGCGCTGGGCGCGGTGGCCGTTGCCGTGGCGCTGTCCTTCGGCCTCGGCGGTCGCGACGCGGCCGGCCGGATCACCCGACACTGGGTGGACGGCTACCTGGACAACAAGAACGACCATCCGCGCAACGATTGACGTTATCCATCACGTCCGACACAAAAACAAACCCGCGGCCAAAAAGTCGCGGGTTTGTTTTTGTCTGCGCCAACCGGCTTACCAGCTGCCGGTATTGGGCATCGATTGCCACGGCTCTTGTGGCGGCAGGCGCTCGCCTTGCTGCAACAACTCGATCGAGATCAGGTCGGGCGAACGCACGAAGGCCATGTGGCCGTCACGTGGTGGCCGGTTGATGGTCACGCCCATCGATTGCAGGTGCGCGCAGGTCGCGTAGATGTCCTCGACGCCGAATGCAAGATGGCCGAAGTTGCGGGCGCCGCCGTAATCTTCGTCCGATTCCCAGTTGTGGGTCAGCTCGACCTCGGCCTCGGGACTACCCTTGGCGGCCAGATAGATCAGCGTGAATTTGCCTTCCGGCACATCGGTACGACGTACCTCGTGCAGACCCAGCCCTTCGCAGTAAAAACGCAGCGAGGCATCCAGGTCGCGGACGCGGACCATGCTGTGCAGGTATTTCATGGTGTCAATCTCCTTGGGGGACGGGGCGGGCGTGCTGCGCATCGCGGAAGGTCACCACCAGCACGTCGCGATGGGCGGGCATGGCCGGGTCCAGCGACTGGACCGGAGTCACCCCGTGATAGACGCGATGGTCGTCCAGCAGCGTGGCATCGAACGGGTCGGCCAGGGTGAAACTGCCCAGCGCAGTCCGGTCCGGCGCATATACCGTGGTGGTACCACTGGCGATGTTGGTGCGCCGGATCATCAGCACCAGCACGTAATCAACGCCATCGCGATGCACGCCTTCGGGAGTGGGCTGGCCGCTCACGCCGGACTGCGCCTCGATGCGAAACTGGTGCGCCTCGACATGCCACTCGCGTACATGCGGGGCCAGATGACCGAACACGTCGTGGCAGCATGCGAGGATCGCGCGCATGCTGGGACCATCGCCGACTTCCGCCGTGATCGGCTCGAACCAGCGCTCGATGCCACCGTTGAGGTTGTTGTAGGTCCGCGACTGATAATGCGGCTGATGCTCGGCGCGCTGGACCGCGCCGCCAGCAGATGCGGTGTATACGGCATGCCGGCGACGCCGATAACGTCCATGATCGGCCATGTATGCGTCCACGGCCAAGTCTTCCCAGCTGTCGGCAAAAGCCGGCCAGTCGCTCAGCAAGCCATGGTCGGCAAGCGCTTCACGCATGGACTCGCCGGAAACCAGCACATAACCATCGCGCGCCACGGCCGCTCCAAGGCCATGAACCACGGGAACCGAAGGGAGAACGGATGACACGGCGACAATTCCGGCGGAACGGGAACCTTCACGATGGCGCCGCAAGGGTGCGGTTTCAATGGGGCGAGCTTGACTGAGGTATCGGACGGGAGTGGGCTGAGGCGTCCTCCGGCGGGGTGTCAATCCCCTCGCTACAGAAACAGATCCGGGGCCAAGGGCTGGCCGGGCTCGACCGCGTAAGCGTCCAGGTCGGTCACACCGGCTTCGCGCAGCATGTCTTCGTCGACGCAGAAGTGTCCGCTGAACTCGCGCGCGGGCTTGGTCAA
>DASSKC010000140.1:0-13234 GCA_035690885.1 Oleiagrimonas sp.
TCACATGACTCGACACGTGTTGCTGGACAACGTCGAACACCGGGATCTGCGCGTGGATGTCGCGCATCAAGGTGGTCCGGGCGGGGACGTGATGATGGTGCCCACGTTTCCGGCGGAGTTTCGCCGTATCCAGGCCTGCTATCCGATCGTCTACCGCCAGACCACGCAAGCCACGTTTGCACCGATGGCGCTGCTGGGTTTTCGCGAAGGGCAGAACCTGTTCGTCAAGGACGGGCGCTGGGATGTGGACTACATGCCGCTTTTCCTTGCCCGGCAGCCGTTCCTGATCGGCGAGGACGTCGAGGGGCGGCCCGTGATGCACATTGATCTCGATCACCCCGCGGTCGGCACCGTCAAGGGCGAGCCACTGTTCCTCGAACACGGTGGACAGAGCGATTTGCTGATGCGCGCCAACTCGATGTTGCGCGTGCTGCACGAGGGCGCGCAGGCGACACCGGCATTCGTGGAATCCTTGCAGCGGCTGGAACTGCTCGAACCGCTGGCGCTGGAGGTTCCGTGTGGTCACGACGAACGGCTTCGCGTGACGGGGCTGCATGTCATTGACGAGGAACGACTGCGCCAGCTCGATGGCGATGCCCTCGAAGTCTTGCACCGGCAGGGCTGTCTGCAGGCCATCTACATGTGTCTGGCCTCCTTGTCGCGCATCCCGGACATGATCGACCGGTTCAACGGCCATGGCTGATTTTTTGCCGGTGCCGGAGATGAGCGCCGCGGCGCTGTCGTTTCCCGACCAATCATTGCTTTGCGGTGCCGGTCCGGTGGTGTTTCGCGGCCTCCTTGCCGATTGGGACATTGTGGCCAAGGGACGGCAGGCCGGGACCGACGCCATCGGTTATCTGCGCTCGTTTGCGCGTGATGTCCCCGTACCGGTCATGGCTGGCGAGGCGGCGGCACACGGACGGCTGGGTTATGACGAGGCACTGACCGGTTTCAATTTTCGGCGGCAACGCAGGCCGTTACCGGAGGTGCTCGATGAGCTCGCGCGCCTAATCGATGTGGTGGATGCCGATACGCTTTATCTCGGTTCGACCACCGTGGAGACGTTTTTCCCCGGACTGGAGGCCCTCACTGCGCTGCACGGCGCACCAACCGGCGGCATCAAGAGCATCTGGCTCGGCAACCGCACGCTGGTGCCGGCGCATCAGGATTTGCCCGACAACCTGACGTGTGTCGCCGTCGGCCGCCGTCGTTTCACGCTGTTTCCGCCCGAGCAGGTCGACAATCTGTACATCGGTCCGCTGGATTTCAATCCGGCCGGCCAGGCCATCAGTCTGGTGGATGTCGACAAGCCGGACCTGGAGCGCTTTCCGCGTTTTGCCGAGGCACTCAAGCACGCCCGCCGCGTGAGCCTTGATCCGGGCGACGCGCTTTTCATCCCGAGCATGTGGTGGCATCAGGTCGAGGCGCTGGACGCGTTCAACGTGATGTTCAACTACTGGTGGCGCCAGGTGCCGGCCTACATGGATACGCCGATGAATGCGCTCATGCTGTCCATGCTGGCGATACGCGACCTGCCGGCACGTGATCGTGCCGTGTGGGAGCACGTGTTCCGCCATTACGTGTTCGATGCCGATCCCGGCAAGTTCGAGTACATTCCCGAGTCGGTACGTGGCGTGCTTGGACCCATGACGCGTGATGTGGCGGCAAGACTCCGCGCACGCCTGCTGGAGCGCATCAACCGCTGAACACATCCGGTCGGCAATGAGTCGCGGACCGCGGACGTCCCCGTCCGCATGCGGACAGAATGTCCGCGGTCCACGGTTTACGCAGTAATTGGTGAGTGAGCAGTGCAGGTTGGGTTGGCTTCACCAACCTGACACTCAAACTCGGCGAACGACGCGCCAATACACATCAATGCGGCGGCAAGTGCATTACTGGCCATTACGGCCTGCGCCGTGGTCTTCGGATCACTGATCTGTCGGCGTCACGATGCCGCGCCAACCGAAGCTGTCCGGTGAGCCGTCCGGGTGCACGAACCAGTGCATAGGACTGGTGTCGATGCAGCCCTGGCCGCGGGTGATGCCGGTGACCTTGCGGTGTTTGGCTCGCACCTCGACGCGATAACAGTCGCCGAGTGAGTTGCTGAAGCGGAAATTTTGCGTGCTGCTCTGATCGTCGCTGGTATAGGTCGCACGTTTGCCACGCTGGAAGGTGAGTTTGCCGGCGCCGATGTGGCTGGTGCTCATGCTGGCGATGTAGGGTGGAAGGCCTTGCTGGCGCTGCTCGATGTGACGCTGAAAACGCTGCCGGACCTGCACGGCGCGGTGCAGGTTCATGCCCTGGCCGGGGTGGCTCAGGGTGTGAGCGTCGAGCGTGTAGTCGATGAGCTTGCGCAGGCTGTGTGGTGTGGTACCGGCACCGCTCCGACGGCTGGTGCTGTCCACGCGCGCGTGCTGCCAGCTGATGTGGCGAGTGTGGTGGTTGTCGTCGGTGGCGTAGCGTTGGGTGTTGTCGAAGTCGATCGTGGTTTCCACGCGCGACTGCACGCGTCCGTCCGGCGTGTTGACGTAGCCTTCGATCACATAGTGCGTGCTGGCGCGCGTGAGGGCGCCGCCGTCGACGCCGTTGGCGTCTTTCGTCAACGTGTTGTGTCGGGTCGGGGTCAGGTCGGCAAGTTGCAGGGTATTGCGCGTGACGGCGCCACCGGTGTGTTCGACGTGCTTGTCCTGGTAGACGAGCAGGGTGCCGGCGAGGGAAAAGAAGTGAGGGGTGTCGACCACCTTGAGCGACACGGTATGCGGTTTGCCGTCACTGAGCGCACCGGCAAACGGCGACAGGTTGACGCGCCAGGGCACGAAGTTCAGCGATTCGGGTGCCGGCGACGGCTGCCACAGGAACGGGTTCAAGGCACCGGTGTACAGCCACGGCGTGACCGGCGCCAGGCCAGCGGCCTGGCCGTCGATGCTGACCAGCACTTCGCGGAAGGTGCCGCCGTCGCAGGTTTTCGAGCGGTCCAGCGAGCCGCTGCTGAGCGGTTGGCCGATGCGTTCGATGACGTCGCTGTCCAGGCACACGTAATAGAACTCGTCGTGCGATTGCGGCTCGGCGAATACGTCCATGTACACGCGCGTGGTGTTGCGCGGGAAGGTCAGCGTGCGTGAAAGCCGGTTGCTTCCGCGGTCGAGCTTGGCCGGTGTGGCACCCTTGCCGTTCAGTGCGTAGATCCGGTCCGCGACCCTGGGCGCCGGGAACGCCTTGCTGGCCGGATAGAAGAGCAGCTTCGCGCTGGCATGCATGGGGCTGGAGAAAACCGGGCCGATCCAGTTGTTGATGTTGATCTGCATGGTGCCGGGTTCGCGCAGCAACGCGCTGTAATCGGTCAGATCGCGCGCGATGCCCCAGCTGTGCGCGATGCCCGGCGAGGGCTCCTGGGTGGTGCCGAAATAGAGGTTCACGCCCTTGAACCAGATCGACGCGGTACGGTCGTACTGGTGCCCGGCATCGACGGAGAAGTGCACCTCCAGCACGACCTTGGCCCATGGCCCGGCGCAGTCCGATGGAGGCTGGTAATCGACGGGATGCGGCGTCGAGTCCATGCGCGCGCTGTCGCCCTTTTTGCCGAACAACCGGTGGTCAAGCAGTTGCACGACGCAGGGTTCGGTGTCGGGGCGCGGAACATCCGGCGTGGCCACGGCCACGTTGCTGGAGCCGATCGCGGGGGTGTCATCGGCATGCGCCAGACCCGGCTGTCCGACCAGAGAAAGGCCGACAACGGCGCACAAACCGACTACAAGCAAAGGAACATGTTTCATGGTGCAGCACCCCGGGCAAAGACAATTGACAACGTTGTCGTCCGTTGTATTGGTGCCGCCTTCATCTGTCAAATGCCGGATCAGTCAAACGCACCTGAAGCAAGCGTCTTCCGGCCGATCAGTCGGCCAACTGCCACGCGATCGACTGCCCGGCACGCAGCGGCACGCCTGGCTGTCCGCCGAAATCCATGGTCTCGGGTACTTGCCACGATTGACGCGTCAACGAGATGGTGTCGCGGTTGCGCGGCAGACCGTAAAAGTCGGGGCCGTGGAAGCTGGCAAAGCCTTCCAGCTTGTCCATTGCACCGGCGGCGTCGAACACTTCCGCGTACAGCTCGATGGCGGCATGCGCCGAGTAGATGCCGGCACAGCCGCAATCGCTTTCCTTGGCGTGACGCGGATGCGGTGCGCTGTCGGTACCGAGGAAGAAGTGCGTGTCACCGCTGGTGGCCGCCTCGACCAGTGCCTGGCGGTGCTTTTCGCGCTTGAGCACGGGCAGGCAGTAATGATGCGGGCGCAAACCGCCGGCAAAGATGGCGTTGCGGTTCATCAGCAGGTGTTGCGGGGTGATGGTGGCACCGACGTGGGCAGGTGCCTCGCGCACGAACGCGGCCGCCTCGGTGGTGGTGATGTGCTCGAGCACCATGCGCAATTCGGGAAAATCGCGGCGCAGCGGCGTCATCAACTGTTCGACGAAGACCGGTTCGCGATCGAACACGTCCACCGATGGATCGGTGACTTCGCCATGCAGGCACAACGGCAGGCCGTGCTTCTGCATCGCCTCGAGCACCGGGTATACGCGGCGAATGTCGGTGACCCCGTTGCTGGAATTGGTGGTCGCGCCGGCGGGGTAGTACTTGACCGCGTGGACGAAATCGCTGGCGGCCGCCTTGACGATCTCGTCCGACGTGGTCGCTTCGGTCAGGTACAGCGTCATCAACGGCTGGAACGGCGCGTCTTCCGGCAGCGCAGCCAGGATGCGGTCCCGGTAGGCGCTGGCCTGAGCCACCGTGGCCACGGGCGGCTTGAGGTTGGGCATGACGATGGCGCGGGCAAACCGGCGCGCCGTGTCCGGCAATACCGCGGCCATCAGCGCGTCGTCGCGCAGGTGCAAATGCCAGTCGTCCGGGCGGGTGATGGTGATTCGGTCTTGACTCATGCGCTGGGGAAGCTCTTTGCAGTGGTGCGGTGTAGGCAGCATCGTACCCCGAACGACAAGCGCTGGGCGGATATGAAAGCCGGAACATCGATGGCTCCGTTGTGGTGCATCATGGGCATGGAGCACCACATGTCCCCTTGAGGGTGAACCTGTTGACGAGCACCAGCGCCACCATCGCAAATCCGGCATCCAGCACCGCGCGGTTCGACATGCTGGTCGTGGGCGGCGGCATCAACGGCACGGCCATTGCGCGCGACGCGGCCGGCCGTGGCGTGTCCGTGTGTCTTTGCGAAGCCGACGATCTGGCCGCGCACGCATCCAGTGCCAGCACCAAGCTCATTCATGGCGGCTTGCGCTATCTGGAGCAGTTCGCGTTCGGTCTGGTGCATGAGGCGCTTGTCGAGCGGGAGGTGATGCTGCGTACGGCGCCGCATCTGGTCCGGCCGTTGCGCTTTGTCTTGCCGCACGAGCCGCACCTGCGTCCGGCATGGCAAATCCGCGCGGGCCTGTTTCTTTACGATCACCTGGATCTCGGCCGCCGCACATTGTCCGGATCGGGCCGAATCGGGCTGGACCAGCACGCAGCGGGCAACCCGTTGCAGGATCATTACCGTACCGGTTTCGTGTATTCCGATGCGCAGGTGCAAGACGCTCGTCTGACCGTACTCAATGCGCTGGATGCCGAGATGCACGGCGCGCGTATCCTGACACGCACGCGCTGCACCCATGCCGAGCGCTCGGATGACGGCTGGACGGCGGATCTGCAGCGCGCCGATGGCCGCACGACACGGGTGCACGCAAAGACGCTGATCAACGCGACGGGCCCAAGGGCGACGCGGTTTCTGGACACCGTCGCGCACGTCCCGCATCAGCATCAGTTGCGCCTGATCAAGGGCAGCCACATCGTCGTGCCGAAGCTGTATCCGGGTGATCATGCCTATACTTTCCAGCTGCCGGATCGACGCATCGTTTTCGCCATCCCGTATGAGCACGATTGGACCCTGATCGGCACCACCGATATCGAGTATCACGGCGACCCTTTCGCGCTTGCCATCGACGATGATGAAGTGACGTATCTGTGCGCCGCCATCAACTGTTATTTCAAGCGTTCCATCTCGCCGGCCGATGTCCATTGGAGCTACAGCGGTGTGCGCCCGCTGGTCGATGACCGCAAAGCCAGGGCGTCGGAAATCACACGCGGCTATCAATTGGAACTGGATGCCGGGCCGGCGCCGTTGCTGAGCGTGTTCGGCGGCAAGGTCACGACCGCACGGCACCTGGCCGAGGACGCGATGGCCAGGCTGCGGCCGCATCTCCCCGGTATCGGCGAAAGCTGGACGCGCGACCATGCACTGCCCGGCGGCGAGCGGCGTGACCTGGATACTTGTGTCGACGAGCTTTGCCGCGCGCATCCCTGGCTTGTGCCGGAAGTCGCGACGCGCTGGATACGCAGCTACGGCACTCGCAGCGAGCGCATACTCGGGTCGGCCCGATCCATGGCGGATCTGGGGCCGCACTTCGGTGGCGGCTTGCATGCGGCCGAAGTCGATTACCTGTGCCGCGAAGAATGGGCGCGTGAGGTCGATGACATCATCTGGCGTCGCAGCAAGCTGGGCTTGCGCATGACGCCGGGCAACGTGGAACAACTTGCCGGTTATCTGGCCGCGCTGACCTGATCGGACACAACCTGCCAAAGCGCCGCAGGAGCGCACCCTGTGCGCGACCGCGTCAAGGTATTATCAAGGCCGGAGCTATTGCGCACGGGGTGCGCTCCTACAGGGAATCTCGAAAAACCACCCATTTACCCGTCATTCCTGCGAAGGCAGGAATCCAGTGTCTTTGGCGTAAAAGGCAGTGAAGACACTGGACCCCAGCCTTCGCTGGGGTGACGAGGTTTTTCGAGATTCCCTACAGGATCATTTAGACAATTGCACCGTTGCCGATTTTTCGAAGCTCCCACAAGCAATATTCATGCAACGGGAGCATTCCGTGGACAAACAATACGTGCTTGCGATTGATCAGGGCACCACCAGTTCGCGCGCCATCGTGTTCGATCATGACGGCCGGATCGTCGGCATGGCGCAGCGTGAGTTCGAGCAGATCTTTCCTCATCCCGGATGGGTCGAACACAACCCGCGCACCATCATGACCAGTGTGTTGACCACCATGACCGAGGTGCTAAACGACACCCAGGTATCCGTCGACGCGATTGCCGGCATCGGCATCACCAACCAGCGTGAAACCACCGTGGTCTGGGACAAGAAAACCGGCCAGCCCATCCACAACGCCATCGTGTGGCAGTCGCGCCAGACCCGCGACATTTGCGAAGCGCTCAAGGCCGACGGCCACGAGCCGATGGTGCGTACCAAAACCGGATTGCTGCTGGACCCGTACTTTGCCGGCACCAAGCTCAAATGGATCCTCGACCATGTCGACGGTGCCCGTGAGCGCGCCGCGCGTGGCGAGTTGTTGTTCGGCACCATGGACACGTGGGTCATCTGGAACCTCACCGGCGGCAAGGTCCACGTCACCGACGCCACCAATGCCTCGCGCACCTTGCTGTACGACATCCACGAACAGCGCTGGGACGACGAGCTGTTGGCGATGCTCGACGTGCCGCGCGCGATGCTGCCCGACGTGCGCTCGTGTTCGGAGATCTACGGCACCACCGCGCCGCAGCATTTTTTCGGCACCGAGATGCCGATTGCCGGCGTCGCAGGTGATCAGCAGGCGGCCTTGTTCGGGCAGGCCTGCTTCGAGCCGGGCATGGCCAAGAACACCTATGGCACCGGCTGCTTTTTGCTCATGAACACCGGCGACAAGGCGGTGACCTCCGAGCATGGCCTGCTCACCACCATCGGCTTGCGCCTGGGCGACAAGGTCGAATACGCGCTCGAAGGCAGCATCTTCGTCGCCGGTTCCGTGGTGCAGTGGTTGCGCGATGGCATGCGCATGCTCGGCCGCGCCAGCGATTCCGAGGCATATGCCGAGCGCGCGCGCAGCAACGACGGCGTGTACATGGTGCCGGCCTTCGTCGGTCTGGGTGCGCCGTACTGGCGCAGCGACGTGCGTGGCGCGGTGTTCGGATTGTCGCGCGGCACCTCCAAGGAGCACTTCATTCGCGCCGCGCTGGAGTCCATGGCTTACCAGACCCGCGACGTACTCAACGCCATGGAAAGCGACGCCGGCATCACGCTCAAGGAACTGCGTGCCGACGGCGGCGCGATCACCAACGACTTCCTGGCCAGGTTCCAGAGCGACATCCTGAATGTGCCCGTGGTGCGCCCACGCGTGACCGAAACCACCGCGCTGGGCGCGGCGTATCTGGCCGGTCTGGCCACCGGCTTCTGGGACAGCCGCGAAGACATCGCCCGGCAATGGGCAGTGGAAAAGCGCTTCGAGCCCGAGCTGGCCGAAGACGACCGCGAGGCGTTGTACGCCGGTTGGAAACGCGCGGTTGAAGCGACCATGCACTTCACGGTCTGAGTCACTGCCAACGTGGATGCCGTGCCGGGTCAGCTTGCCGGAAACGCGCGATCCAGCCATGCCGGTACCGGGATCTCCTTGCTGCGCAGGAATGCCGGGTTGAACAGTTTGCGCTGGTAGCGCGTGCCGGCGTCGGCGAGCAGGGTGATGATGGTGTGGCCGGGGCCGAGCTCCCTGGCCAGGCGGATGGCGCCGGCGATGTTGACGCCGCTGGAGCCGCCGACGTTGAGGCCTTCGGTGACCAGCAGTTCGTGCAACAGCGGGACCGACTCGGTGTCGGGGATCGACCACGCGTGATCGATCGGTGCATCCTTGAAGTTGGCAGTGATGCGGCTTGAGCCGATGCCTTCGCTGATGGAATTGCCGTCGGCTTTCAGTTCGCCGTGGTTGATGAAGTGCGCCAGTGCCGAGCCGGCCGGATCGGACAGGGCCGTGCGCACTTTCGCGTTGCGGGCCTTGAGCGCGCGGGCGATGCCGGCAAGGCTGCCGCCGGTGCCGGCCGAGCACACGAAGCCGTCGATCTTGCCATCCACGTCGGCGAAAATTTCCGGGCCGGTGATGTTCTCGTGGATGTCGCGGTTGGCGGTGTTGTCGAACTGGTTGGCGAACCACGCGCTGCCGGACTCTTCAGCGTTCATCGTATCGCGCAGGCGCTCGGCCTGGTGCACGTAGTGATTGGGATCGGCGAACTTGGCCGCTGGCACCAGACGCACGTCGGCGCCGGTCAGGCGCAAGGCGTCGATCTTTTCCGCGCTCTGGGTTTCCGGCATCACGATGATGGTGCGGTAGCCGCGGCTGGCGCCGAGCAGGGCCAGGCCAATGCCGGTGTTGCCGGCCGTGCCCTCGATCAACGTGGTGTTCTTGTGGACCAGGCCGCGACGCTCGGCATCGTCGAGCAGACCGAGCGCCGTGCGGTCCTTGATCGAGCCGCCGGGATTGAGAAACTCCGCTTTGCCGAGGATTTCGCAGCCCGTGTCCCGGCTGGCCTGGCGCAGGCGGATCAGGGGCGTATGGCCGACGGTGTCGGCAAAATCGGAGCGGACGGGCATGGCGAAATACCTTTTCAAACGAACGTCATGATGCAACAAAAAAAGGCACCCCGACTTGAAATGGGACAAGTCGGGGTGCCGCGGTCCAGAAGCCGGTCGGCCAAATTCTGACAGGCTTCATAGAGCGGGGCTCGAATAACCGTCACTCGTTCGTCATTCCTGCGAAGGCAGGAATCCAGTGTCTTTGCTGTCAAAGGCATGACAGACGCTGGACCCCAGCTTTCGCTGGGGTGACGAAGGTTATTCGAGATTCCGTATAGTGGCGATCAGGCCGCGGGCGGCACGAAACGCAGGTAATCGGTCACCTTGTTGACCTGGCCCGGATACTGCTTCTCGACTTCCTCGTCGGACAGCTTGGGCGAGACCACGACGTGGTCGCCGGGCTGCCAGTCAACCGGGATCGACACGCCCTGCTTGTCGGACTGCTGCAGCGCGTCCAGCGAACGCAGGATCTCGTCGACGTTGCGGCCGATGCTCGGCGGGTAGGTCAGGATGACGCGCGCCTTGTTGTTCGGGTCGATCAGGAACACCGAGCGCACGGTGACCAGCGCGTCGGCCTCCGGATGGAACATGCCGTACTCCTTGGCCACGGCCAGGTCCGGGTCGGCCAGGATCGGGAACGGGACCTCGGTGCCGGCCACTTTGGCGATGTCGGCGGCCCAGCCATGGTGGTCATCGACCGAGTCGACCGACAGGCCGATCAGCTGCGCGTTGCGTTGCTCGAACTCGGCACTGCGGCGCGCGAACTGGGCGAACTCGGTGGTGCAGATCGGGGTGAAATCCTTGGGATGGGAAAACAACACCTTCCACTTGCCGGGGGCGTAATCGTGAAACACGATCGAACCCTTGGTCGAGTCGAGGGTGAAGGCGGGTACGGTTTGTCCAAGCTGCAGACTCATGATGGAAATCCTCTTGCGGATGCGTGTGAAAAACGGGAGACGCGGGTGGATCAGGCGGCGGGCGCGAGTGCCTCGTCGTCGTGGATACATTGGCCGAACCAGGCCAGATCCGGCGCCAGCGCGGCCACTTCGCCCACGATCAGGAGGGCGGGCGCACGCACCTGATGCTGGCGGGCCAAAGTGGTGAGTTGGTCGAGGCGACCGGTGACCACGCGCTGCTGCGCACGGCTGCCGTTTTCGACCAGCGCAAATGGCGTGTCGGGCGCACGTCCGTGGACAAGCAGCTTGCGTGGAAGTTCATCCAGCTGCGACACGGCCATGTAGATCGCCAGTGTCTGCTGCTTGTTGGCCAGCGCCTGCCAGTCGCGTTCGGACAAGGCCTGGGTGCGATGCGTGGTGGTGATGTGCAGCGACGAGGCATGGCCGCGGTGGGTCAGCGGCACGCCGGCGTGGGCGGCGCAGGCGATGGCGGCCGTGATGCCGGGCACCACGTCATAGGCGATGCCGTGCGCGTGCAGGAACTCGAGTTCTTCGCCGCCGCGACCGAACACCAGAGGATCGCCGCCCTTGAGGCGGACCACGTGGCGGCCGGCTTGCGCGTGCTCGAGCAGCGTGCGGTGAATGCGTGCCTGCGTGGCCTCGTGGTCACCACCGATGCGCTTGCCGACGTCGACGCGGAGCGCGTCGCGACGGGCCAGTTCGAGAATGGCAGGCTCGACCAGGCGGTCGTGCACGATGACGTCGGCATGTTCGAGCGCACGCAGGGCCTTCAGTGTCAGCAGGCCCGGATCGCCGGGACCGGCGCCGACCAGACTGACATGGCCGTTCGAAGTCGTTGGTGCGGCCGTCGGTGCGGCATCAAGTTGTTCGAGCAACGTGCGTTCGGCGTCGTCGGGCCGGGCCTGATGCAAGGCCGTGGCGACCGTTCCGTCGGGCAAACTGTCGTAGAAACGGCGTCGCGATGACACCTCCGGCAAGGTTTGCCGAATGCGATCGCGGTGGCGCGCGGTGAGTGTCGCCAGCGAACCCAGGGCAGGGTCCAGGCTGGCTTCGATACGCGTGCGTACGTGCCGGGCCAGAGCCGGCGCCTGACCGCCGGAGGACACGGCGACGGTCAGCGGACCACGGTGCAGCCGAGCGGGAACGTGAAAGCGCGAAAGCTCGGCATTGTCGACCACGTTGACGAAGATACGGCGCGCGTCGGCGTGCGTGGCGATGTCTGCGTTGAGGCGCTCGTCGCTGGTGGCGGCGACCACCAGCCAGGCATCGTCCAGCCACGCCGGACGGAACGGACCGTCGATATGCGTGATGTGATCTTCGCGCGCCAGCCTTTGCAGTGACACCGTCAGGTGCGGAGCCGCCACGCGGACCTTGGCGCCGGCTTCCAGCAAATGCGCGGTCTTGCGCGCCGCCACCACGCCGCCGCCGACCACCAGCACGGTGCAATCAACCAGGTTGGCAAACAGCGGATAAAGCGACATGACGGACATCGGTGGCAGACAAGGGCGCCTCCCCGTTTGGGCGGCTTATCGTTACCTTATTGACCGGCTCGGCGGCTGTGAAATGATGCGTGGCTTTTCCCATATGCCGTTGCTGCATGGGAGTTGGCGAGCATCGGCGATGAGCATGGTTTGGACGGCTAGATGTCCAAAGCAAGACAGTGGACTTGAGTCGCGAATGCTGTTATGTTCCAAGGGCATATCCGGCGTTGTGCCGGGGAACGACGAGGAGAATCACCATGAAACAAATCATTAACACCATTTCCACCATGACGATTGCCTCCCGCAATTACTGCTGGCACGACGGTTTTGCCCGCTTCAGCCAGCTCGCGCAGCAGCCACCCGGAGAACGGACATCATGACCCTGACACAATTGCGTTATATCGTTTCGATTGCCGATTCCGGCCTCAACATCACCCTCGCTGCCGAGCGCATCCACGCCACGCAACCCGGCGTCAGCAAGCAGCTCAAGCAGCTCGAAGGCGAACTCGGATTCCAGTTGTTTGCACGCAAGGGCAAGAGCCTGAGCGCGATCACGCCCGCCGGCCAGCAAGTCATCGCCCGCGCCCGCGTCATCCTGGAACAATCCCGCTCGATCCGCTCGCTGGCCGCCAATCTGCGCGGTGACGTCCATGGCGAGCTGGTTCTCCTCACCACACATACGCAGGCGCGCTTCGTGCTGCCGTCGGCCATTGCGTCGTTCCGGCAAAAGCATCCGCTGGTCAGCTTGCACCTGCGTCCGCATGGCGATGCCCAGGTCCAGAGCCTGTTTGCCAATGGTCAGGCTGATCTGGCCATCATCAGCAGCAGCGGCCAGGTGCCGTTGGGCGGCCTCGCCGTGCCGTTGTACAGCTGGCAGCGCACCGTCGTGGTGCCGCGCAAGCATCCGCTGGCTTCGCTCAACCGGCGCCTGCGCTTGGGCGATCTGGCCGGCCAGCCGCTGGTCAGCTACGACTCCTCCTTGCGTCCGGAGTCGTCGATGCGCCAAGCCTTCCTGACCGCCGGACTGCAGCCTCGCTTTGCCTGCACCTCCAGCGACGCCGACCTCATCAAAACCTATGTACGCGCCGGCCTCGGTGTGGGCGTATTGGCCGAGATGGCGGTGCGCGAGGAAGACAGCCGCGACCTCGTCGTGCTGGACGCCGAGCACCTGCTGCCCAAGTGCACCACGTGGCTGGTCCTGCGCCGCGACCGCGTCATGCGCAGCTACACGCTGGACCTGATCGGTCAACTGGCGCCCCACCTGGACCGTCGCGACCTGCAAGCCGCACTCAACGGCGACGCCGATCCGACCTGGCCCGAAGCGCCAACCTGGAGCACCCTCAGCGAAGACCTGCCAAACCCCTTGGCAGCGTGATTCCGATAGCGT